>JAQWMV010000095.1 GCA_029246605.1 Pseudomonadales bacterium
GGTTACTTCAAAATAGAAATACTCGCGCTACATCCAACTGACCCGAACAAAAACATCAAAGCACCGGTAACGGGGGACCGCGACCCGGGCTATGGCGCTACGTCAAAAATGATTGCGGAAAGCGTCATCTGCCTCGCCAAAGATGACCTTGACTCAGCAGCTGGTATCCTCACACCAGCGGTCGCGATGGGCCAATCTCTTCTCGATCGCTTAAGTCGAAAAGCGGGAATGTCCTTCACTATCGTCGAGTAGGAACTCGGCCGTTATGTCCATGGGTTAAAAAGATCGGCTCCCATCACTTCAAAGTCAGCGGTGTTGCGTGTCACTACTTTCATGCCATGAACCAAAGCTGTTGCGGCTATGAAAGTATCGCGTACCGATTTTGGATTCGGAACATGCAGGCTCGCACTGCATAAGGCAACGGGTGTGGTTATGTCTAGGATACGACCAGCAAATGCCGGCAGTACGTGTTTGTCCAACCAGACCCTCAATAACGCCCCTTGTTTCTCATCTCGCCGTTGGATCTGCAACACCCCTAATTCCAATTCGTGAACGGTAATCACAGATAGAAATAAATCGATGGCCTGAACACTATCCGCCCAATGCTCGACGCGTTGTTCAGCTCGACCGGAGCGTACTTTTCGCAATTCGGAAATGACGTTGGTATCCAGCAGATACATCAGGATAAGTCAGCAGGCCGAGGAAGATCGTTGAGTTGCGGCGCATCAAATTCCACATCTGCAATCCCCGGCAGCGCTAGAAGGTCGGCGATTTTTTCTCCACCACAGGTCAGATGTTCGTAATCATCGATACTGAGTAGCACATGCGAAGGTTGCCCCCGATCAGTAATAAATACGGGCCCACTTTTAGCTACTTTCTTGGCGTGGCTGGAATTCTGGTTAAATTCACGACTGGTCATTGTGGTCACATTAATTACCTTACCAACACTAATGTAGTTACGTTACTACATTGTACCGGCGGTCTCAATTTTTAGACTACAATCAGCAGCCTCACATTCTAAGTGGATTAGTCTGTGAATTATGTAAGCTTCGTCTGATCTTCATCCTCGCACACCTCACTAATGAGGAATTCCCGCCAGCCAACGTCAAACCTCACTCACATAGATTTAGAGACCTACACCATGGCAGCACCAAACCTAGTCACATTGGCAGTAGAACCCGTGCCCGGTCTACCGGACGAAATTAATGATATCCGCCTCAAAACCGCAAAAATCGTCACCGAACATATCATCCCCAACGAAGGAATACTGGAGACACAGGGGGATGAACGTGTTGCACTGGTACAGGAAGTAAGGAGTGTTGTGAAAGCGCAGGGTCTTTGGGCACCGCACCTGCCGACTGAGTACGGCGGCATGGGTATTGGCTTTCTGCACCATGCATATATGAATGAAATTCTGGCCTGGAGTGCGCATTCGAATCCAATGTTCGGTGTGACGGCACCGACTTCCGGCAACCAGAAGGTACTGGTCAAGTACGGCACACCAGAGCAGAAGAAGAAGTTCCTTGAACCGACCATCACCGGTGAACAGACCTCCTGCTATTCGATGACCGAGCCGGACTATCCAGGATCCGATCCGCGCTCGCTGCAAACCAAGGCGGTGCAGGATGGCGATGAGTGGGTCATCAATGGTCGTAAATGGTTTACATCCAACGGTCGCAATGCCTCCTGGGCACTGGTGATGTGCCGCACCGAGGACGTTGATGGCGAAGGTGGTGTCAACGACAAGATGACCCAGATTATCGTGCCTACCGACACTCCGGGGTTTAACATTATCCGTACCATTCCAGTCTGGGGTGCTACGGGCGGCGCACACTGTGAGATCGTTTATGACAACGTTCGTGTTCCTCTGGAAAACCAGCTTGGTACACGCGGCTCCGGCCACAGCGCTGCCCAGGATCGACTCGGTGCAGGCCGGGTCTTCCATTGTATGAACTGTATTGGCACCATGTGGAGGTCTTTTGACCTGATGGTGAAACGGGCAATGGATCGTAAAGTTCACGGTGGCCTACTCGCTGACAAACAGTTTACTCAGGGTGCGATTGCGGATTCGTATATGGATATCCAGTCCGCGAGGCTAATGACATTGCATTGTGCAGAAATCATCGAATCCGGTGCGGATCCCCGTACCCAGATTTCCGCCATCAAAGTATTTGTGCCCCACGCTATGCATCGCGTTGTCGATCGCGCTATTCAGGTTCATGGGGCGAAGGGTGTATCAGGAGATACCCCTCTCTGGCGTTACTACCATAAGGCCCGAACGATGCGGCTCGAGGACGGCCCCGACGAGGTACACAAGATTCTGGTCGCAAAGAATATTCTGAAACACTACGAGGCTGGCAAGTCGTGGGACTTCGGCATTTTATGAGCGATTCCAACGTACCCGGCATAGACAGTAACAAGGTATCTGCCTGGCTCACGAATTTATTGCCCGATCTCAAACTACCGATTGAATTTTCGGCACTCACGGGTGGGCTTTCCAACCTGTCCTATAAATTTGTGGATCATAGCGGCGCCGCCTATGTGTTACGCCGACCACCACTTGGAGACGTACTTCAGAGCGCGCATGATATGGTGCGAGAACATCGAATCGTATCTGCCGTCGCAAAAGGGCCAGTGCCAGTGCCGAAGACCCATGGTGTCTGCGAAGACGTCTCGATCACCGGCGCTCCCTTCTATGTGATGGACTATGTTGAGGGTCTGGTACTGACGGATGTTGATATCGCACAAAAACTATCCGTAGAGGATCGTGCTGGCGTGAGTCAACATCTGGTTGAAGTGTTGGCAGATCTACATGACACTGATATTGATGCAATCGGTCTCGGTGATCTGGCACGCAAAGAAGGGTACATCTCTCGCCAGTTAAAACGCTGGACGCGCCAATGGGAAGCGACCAAAACTCACGAAATTCCTGAAATGGACGAAGCCATCAGACTGTTACATGAACGCATGCCAGAACAGATCGGTGCGGCAATCGTTCATGGCGACTACCGATTGGGCAACATGATCGTTGCAGATGGTAAAGTTCAGGCAGTACTCGACTGGGAACTCTGCACGCTGGGAGATCCCCTGGCAGATCTCGGTTATCTGCTGAACACCTGGGTTGAACCCGGCGAACCGGGTAGCGAAATCCATATTATTGGTATCGGCGGCTTCTGGTCACGTAACGAACTCTGTGATGCCTACGCACAGGCTAGCGGCAAAGACTTAAGTCAGATCAATTATTATCGAGGGTTTTCCAGCTGGCGAATGGCGGCTATAGACCAGGGTGTTTATAAGCGATACTTCGATGATACGACAGGCAAAACAGTAGGTATTGATCTGGAAGAGAAAAAAGCAAACGTTCTTCGCAGGGCGAGAACCGCGCTGGACCTCATCAACAGCGTAGGTCCCTAAATGAGGGAAAAATCAAATGCTTGAACTGGGTGTGATTGCGGACGATCTGACAGGCGGCATGATGGTCGCTAGTCTGTTGGAAGGCGAGGGTGTGCGCTGCCCGTTAGTGACATCTGTTGAGGGGCTAAATGGTCTCCAAGACGACGCAGAGGCAGTCGTCATCGGTCGCAAGATCCGCCTGTTACCCGCCCAAGAAGCGGTTACCGATGCGCATCGCTCTGCCGAGGGACTCCTCGCGAAACAAACGAAACGCATCTATTACAAATACAGCGCACTCTTTATGTCGACCGACAAAGGTAATATCGGCCCTGTCTCGGAAGACCTGATGGCGTTAACTGGGGTGGACCACGTCCTGTTTTGTCCGACCTGGCGTGGCGCTACTGTGTATCTCGGTCGGCTTTTTGTAAACGACATTATGCTCCATGAGTCTGGGGCAAGCCGTGACCCGGTAACGCCGATGACCAATTCCAATCTGATCGAGGTGCTGCAGGCACAAAGTCAGGTTAAAACAGGCCTGTTGCCGCTTCGCACCTTGCGCAGTGGAACATCAGCTGCAATGGAATATCTCTCCGAACAGATAAGCGATGGTTCGGCATTTTTTATCGCGGATGCCATTGACGAAGGCGATGTTGAAGGCATCGCTGAACTTGCTGCGACCTCACGGCTTTCAACCGGCGCCGACTATTTGCCGATATACCTGGCCCGGAACTGGCAACAGGGACAACAAAAAAGTGAGCCACTGACATTGCTGCCACCGGCACCGGGATACAGCGCCGTACTGGCCGGAAGTTGCAGTCCGAAAACAAATCGTCAGCTCAAAGTTTTTGAAAAGCAGCACCCGCTATACAGGGTCGACCTCTTAGAATCAGCAGAAAACACCAACCTGATCGACGAAATTGTCGAGTGGGCGGCAGACAAGATGACTAAAGGCCCCGTGGGTATTGCCACAAGCGCCGATAACGAAGGTGTTGAGCGAGCACAAAAAGTGCTGGGCCGCCGGGGTGCGGCTGACCTCGCGGAAGGCTTAATGGGTAGGCTAACCACCCGCCTCTATGAACTGGGTGTTCGTAAATTTGTCGTCGCCGGCGGCGAAACCTCGGGCACGGTGATCGACACACTCGGCATTGATCGGCTTCAGGTATCATCCTTCGACCATCTGGGCGGTGGTTACTGCCACGCAACCGGAAGCGAGC
>JAQWMV010000108.1 GCA_029246605.1 Pseudomonadales bacterium
CTGGATAATCCTTAAGGAGGAAACATGTGGCACTACCCGGAATTTGATCCGGTATTCTTACAACTGGGCCCGGTCGCTATCCATTGGTACGCCATTACCTATATGGTGGGTATCGTTCTTGTATGGTGGACCGTCAGCGTAAGAAACAGACGTTACGCCATGGGTTGGAGTAAGGATGCGTTATCCGATTTGATCTTTGTTTATGGAATCCTTGGCGTGATTCTGGGTGGACGGATAGGGTACATGTTGTTTTATGGTACCGCTGATCTGATCGCCAACCCACTTAATCTGCTTAAAGTTTGGCAGGGTGGCATGTCATTTCATGGTGGCATGCTGGGGGTTTTTATTGCCGCACTGGTATACGCCAGACGCCATCAGCTTAGTGTTTTTCCCATAATAGATTTCGTAGCACCGAGTATTCCGCTGGCGCTAGGCTGTGGCAGAATTGGGAATTTCATTAATGGAGAACTTCCCGGGCGGGCATCGGAGTTGCCATGGGCTGTTATCTATCCAGGTGACTACATTGCCCGACATCCTTCGAGTCTCTATCAGGCAATGGCGGAAGGTCTGGTGTTGTTCGGTATCTTATGGATTTATGCTGCAAGACCTAGACCTACGATGGCGGTATCGGGTGCCTTTTTAGTAGGCTATGGACTGCTGCGATTGTTGACAGAGTTTTTTCGGGAGCCTGATGCGCATATGGGATTCGTAGCATTCGGCTGGATCACCACGGGCCAACTGCTATCCTTACCCATGTTGATTCTTGGTGTTGGGCTTATATCCTTTGGGTACGTAGATAAGCGCTAAAACAAAAATGAGGAGCACTACATAAGATGATTATTAAGCCTCGGATAAAAGGTTTTCTATGCACCACGTCACATCCTACCGGGTGCGAAATGGATGTTGCCGAGCAGATAGCTCATGTTAAGCGCGAGGGCCCGATTGTAGGTGGACCAGGGCGCGTACTGGTTATTGGTGCATCCGGTGGCTATGGCTTGGCTTCACGTATTACAGCGGCTTTTGGTTGTGGTGCTGCAACGTTTGGGGCTTTTTTTGAGCGACCGGCGGTTAAGAATAGAACTGCTTCTCCAGGTTGGTATAAGTCCGCTGCTTTTACGAGGCAGGCGGAAGCCGCCGGGTTATACGCGCGCAATATCAACGGTGATGCCTTCGCGGAGGATTTTAAACAACGCACTATTGAAAGGATCAAAGCAGACCTCGGACAGGTAGACATGGTTATTTATTCACTCGCGGCACCAACGCGGACGATGGCGGATGGCACCGTCTATCGCTCAGCGTTAAAGCCCATTGGTCAGCCGTTCGATGGTGTCACTATCGATATTAATACTTCAGAGATTCGTCCGGTAAGTCTCGACCCAGCCAATGATCTGGAAACTACCGATACCGTCAAGGTCATGGGCGGAGAAGATTGGGAGCTCTGGATTCAAGCACTGCTTGACGCAGATGTTCTGGCCAAGGGTTGCATCACGACAAACTATACGTATCTCGGTAGTGAAGTGACCTGGCCAATTTATTATCACGGCACGATTGGTAAGGCGAAAGAGGATCTGGACCGCGCCGCTGGTGCGCTTGCTGGCAAGCTGTCGCCTATCAACGGATCGGCGAGGGTTGCGGTGATGAAAGGCGTGTTGACCGGTGCATCTTCAGCAATTCCAGGCATGTCCCTCTATCTGTCTTTGCTGTTTAAAGCGATGAAAGCGGCAGGCAACCATGAGGGTTGTATCGAACAGACTACCCGTTTGTTTGCGAGCCGCCTTTTTGGTCAGACAGCGCTGGATGAAGCCGGCAGAATTCGTATGGATGACTGGGAGTTATCTGATGAAATTCAATCCTATGTTAGGGAGAACTGGTCGACGATAAATGCCGAAACTCTTACCGAGTTGTCAGATTTTGAAGGCTATAGAACGGCTTTTCTGCAACTCCATGGGTTTGGGTTTGCCGGAGTAGACTATGATGCAGAGGTTGACCAAGCCGTTGACATGTCTCTTGTGGAGTAACACCTAAATACCCCAGGGCTAGTATCACTCACAAATTTGAGAGATTCATCCTCGCCTCGCGGTTCAAATCCCTGAACAATGCGGTATGGACAGCAATCGACTCATTCAGTTTATCTATCGCCCTCGAGTCGCAGTATATCTGGGCGTGGCGGTAACACTGCTGGTTTCCAACACCATTGTCGCTGAAACAGTTCGCTGGCTTCTGATTATTGCTGTCGTCGTTTTTCCTCATGTCGCCTTTCGGCTGAGTCGTCGCTATTTCAATCATGCGAAAGGTGCCAGATTCTCGATGCTGGCTGATGGCTTTTTGGTTGGGGTTCTTATTGTTGCCATGAACTTTAACCTTTTAGTGAGTGTATGCATGGTCACTTGCCTTGTGATGGGCACATTACTCATTTGTCCTCCGGTAATGCTGCTAGTGAATCTTGCGATCGTTGGTGGGATCTGTGCCGCTTTCTTTACCCCCGAACACGCGGTCGTGGGTTCCTGGATCCAAGAAGCCATCAGCGTTTTCGTTTTACCGGGGTTCAACGGATTGGTGGTCTTCTTGTGCTTTCGTTACACATCTACGCTGGTGGATGTGCAGCCATCGGCTGGCAAGCAACATGCGTTGCTTAAGCACCGAATACGACCTTACGTTTCTGACCAGGTACTGTTTTCGATCACCGAGGATCAGGCTATTGCCAGCAGTCGTAAGCACCTGACAGTATTTTTTTCTGACATAGAGGGCGTCACCCGTCTAATGGACCAACTGAATGAAAATACCATTACACGCTTGCTCAACGAATACCTGAATGAAATGTCAAAGATAGCACGTCGGTATGGTGGAACTGTCGATAAGTACATGGGCGATGGTGTGATGGTGCTATTCGGACAGTCGAAGGATGTCAGCCATGATGCAATCAGTTGTGTAAAGATGGCGCTGGCCATGCGGGATAAGTTAGCTGAGCTGGCATTAAGTTGGCAGTGCTTTGGGCGCGATTTACATATCCGTATTGGAATTCATTCGGGATTCTGCACTGTGGGTAAATTTTGATCAGCCGCACGTATGGAGTATACGGCTATTGGCAGTACAGTGAATCGGGCCAGCCGACTTGAAGGGTTTGCCGATACAGACGAGATTCTGATCTCAAGTGCTACCTATAAACTGGTACTGGCAGAAATAATCTGCCACGCAAAACCACCGGTCAGAGTCAAAGGCATAGACACGCCCATAGATATATATTCAGTCAATTCAACAAAGCCAAAGCAGATTCCACTAGGTAACGTCAGACTACTTAATTAACACAAGGTATAATGAGGTTTTTTTGGACGAAAAATGCAATCGCAACTTGAAAACTCCTTGTTCCTGAAAGCGTGCAGAGGAGAACCTACAGAGAGGACTCCAATTTGGCTTTACCGACAAGCGGGTCGATATATGCCGGAGTATCATGCTGTTAAAGGTAATACACCGAGCCTTGATTTTTTTAAGACCCCGACATTGGCGGCAAAGGTTACCTGTGATGCGCAGCGAATTCTTGGTGTAGATGCAGCGATCCTATTTGCTGATTTGCTACCTATACTTGAACCTATGGGGTTGGATTTGGACTACCTGCCGGGTATTGGTCCTAATATCAGCAACCCAGTCCGTGATCATGGTGATATTGATAACCTGAAAGTTACCCGCGCTGCAGACACCTTAGCCTATATTAGCGAGACTATTAGTCTTGCGAGACAGGAGTTACCGGACGACATTCCTCTCATTGGCTTTGCTGGTGCGCCCTTTACGTTGGCGTCATATGCGATAGAAGGTAAGGGATCAAGGAACTACGTTCATGTTAAGAAGCTCATGTATTCAGATCCTGAGGCATGGCGGACAGTGATGGAGAAAGTGACGGATGTTGTTATCGACTATCTAGATCTTCAAATTGCGTCGGGGGTTCAGGCGGTGCAGCTCTTTGACAGTTGGGTAGGGTGTCTTACTCCCGAGGCGTATCGACATTTTGTTTTGCCGCATAGTAAGCGCTTGATACAGGCTGTGTCGGGTAAAGTACCGGTGATTCACTTTGGCACAGGTAACCCGGCATTACTGCCGCTAATGAATGAGGCAGGCGCAGATGTGCTGGGAATAGATTGGCGAGCACCTTTAATGGATAGTTGGCGCGCTCTAGGTACCAAAGCGGTTCAGGGTAATCTTGATCCAATTATTCTATGTGCCGAAGAAAGTGTAGTGATACGGGAAGCAACCGCGTTGCTCGATAGCGTAGGTGGTAGACCTGGCCATATATTTAACCTTGGTCACGGCATTATTCCGGATGTACCCGTAGAAAATGTAAAGACGCTGGTGAGGACGGTACAGGAGTATCAGTGTTAGCTTTTACAGAGCCTTTTTCAGATACTTCGAATTTCTCTGAAAATTGTAGAAACGATCTTCAGGCAATGTGTCGATAGGTAGTTCTTCAAAGCCTCGTTCGATAAACCAATGTACAGCCTGCGTGGTGAGTACGAACAAAGATTTAAGGCCCAAGTCTCGAGCGCTGGACTCGATACTCTGCAGCAGTAACTCACCACGATTGTCATTTCGGTATTCTGGATGCGTCGCGAGGCACGCGAGCTCTCCCTGCGATTGAAATGGATACAACGCCGCACATGCGACGATCATGCCGTCGCGTTCTATGATCCTGAAGTGGTCCAATTCTGATTCAATAAGCTCTCTTGAACGTTTTACTAGGATGCCCTCATGTTCAAGTGGACTAATCAGTTCGATGATGCCGGCAACGTCGTCCGGTCTTGCGGTCCTCAGTTTTTCATAACTTTCTTGAATAATCTGTGTGCCGGAACCATCACGGGTGAACAATTCTTCCAGTAATGCACCATCACTTTTGTAGTTGATTACATGGCATCGCTTTACCCCGCTAAGACATGCAGCGATAGAAAGTTTGGCTAGATTTTGATGCTCGGGATCCTGAAAGGATAAATCATTCACCTCGGTTATTTCGTTAATCAACACGCCATCGTGATCGCGAATACCGTCATCAGAAGAAAAATAGATAAGTTTTTCAGCTTCTAGTGTACGGGCGACGTTGTGGGCAAGCTGACGGGCATCGAGTACAAAAGTTTCCCCCGATGGGGAATGACCAATTGGGGAAACAACAACGATTGCCTGGTGCTCAAGTTGACTGACAATGGCGGCCTTGTTAACTCTTCGCGTTGTTCCTGTATGGTGAAAGTCAGTCCCATCCATGATGCCCATGGGCTTGGCAGTGACAAAATTTCCACCAGTTACCAGCATTTGGGTATGAATCGATGCGTGGCCCTTCGATAGACTAGCCTCGATTCGAGTTCGTGTGGTGCCGATTGGCGCCAAGATCTTAGCTAGGATTTCCGGCGTTGTAACCGGTGTGTTGCCAGACATCGGCCATTGCACGTGTTGCTCGGTGAGTGATTGAGTTATTTGCGGATCGGCACCGTGCACGATGACCAGTTTTACACCCAGGCTGTTTAGTAATGCGATATCGTTGATGAGGTTGCTGTAATTCGCATGCTCAATGGCTTCGCCACCGAGGTAAATGACGAAGGTCTTTGCCCTGTGCGCATTGATGTAGGGCGATGAATTTCTAAACCACTTGATGTGGTCGTTTTCAGTGCTCATTTCAGACAATACTTTTCTACAAGGGCGCGAATTATAGCAACAGTTGGTGCCAGTTGGTTAAGTGCTATGTATTCGTTGGGCTGATGGGCCTGGTCAATCGAGCCTGGCCCTAGAACAATCGTCTCGACGCCGAGATCAGAAAGAAACGGCGCTTCAGTGGCGAAGGCTACCGATTGTGGAACTTTTCCGGTCAGGCCTGTCAGGGTTTCTAGAAGCTCAGTTTTGTCATTTATAAATGGCGCGATGGGCGCATGGATAAAATCCAGATTGCGGTATAAACCCTTTATATCCGGAAGTTCCGCTAATCGGGATTGCAACTCTTCAAGTACTTTGTGATTGTCCATCCTAGGTAACGTTCGAAGGTCCAAAGAGATAGAAACATGATCGCAGATGCGGTTGGGATTGGTGCCGCCATGTATGCATCCAAGATTGATTGTCGGGTAGGACACGTCGAATCTAGCGTCTTTAAAAGATTGTTGTAGGTATTCTCTGTAATCCTGTAGTTCCTGGATGATGTTTGCACAAGCATCGAGTGCATTAACACCGAGTTCTGGGTTTGAGGAGTGCCCCGAGTGGCCATCGATGTCAACGCGTAGCATCATCATGCCTTTATGCATGGTTATCGGCGCGAGAGATGTTGGTTCACCGATGAGAGCGTATCGCGCATTATTGATGTGTTCTCTTTCAAGAGATCGAATGCCACTCATGGTGGATTCTTCATCGGCGGTTGCCAGTACTGTCAATGGATGTTTGAACTGCCGGTTCTTAAAGGGCGCTATAGCTTCTACAATTAGCGCAAAAAAACTTTTCATGTCGCTGGTTCCCAGTCCATACCAGCGATCGTTTTGTTCCTTAATTTCGAAGGGGTTTGATTGCCACAGGTTTTCATCAAAGGGCACGGTGTCGGTGTGCCCAGAAAGGATAAGTCCGTCAGGACCTTCACCCTTTGTAGCGATTAGGTTTAGTTTCCCGGACAAGTCGGGGATAGCATGTGTTGAGACGTTGAGCCCGATTCCATCCAACCAGTCAGCGATCAGGTTTATCACACCCTCGTTTGAGTGGTCGTATTCCTTAAGCGTACTACTCATAGATGGCTTTGCGATCAACTCGCTGACCATTTCTTTAATGGTTGGTGTGGTCATAGTGCGAGTGTAACAGCATGGTTAGACAAGCGGAAAGCAAGGATAAAAAGGTGTAAGCTAGCAGGCACTTCATAGGCAGACTTGGTTGTGAACGACGCGAAGAAACCAGACATAACATTAAACTTTCGATCACTCATTAACGATTTGGTCGCTGATGGTCGGATGTCCACTGACTCAGCAGATATGCTGAGTTTGAAAACCACAACGAAAGAGCATTTGGATTGGCACCCGCTCGAGCGGATCGCAGAAGAGCCCATACCAGATATCAAAAATCCAGGGGACCAACTTTATATTGAAACCTTGACGGCGTGGCTTTGTGAAAAGTCAGGCCACGAATACTTAAGAATTGATCCCCTAAAAGTAGACACAGCCGTTGTAACGCGGGTGATGTCCTGTGTGTTTGCCAAGCATCATTAGTTACTGTGTGTTGACGTGACTGATGACTGGAACCGTTGTTAAGGCCAATGTAGCACAGGTGTTCCAGGGAACGCTGGAGGAAACGGTTCTCTCCGAGCTGCTACGAGTCTGTGAGCTTAGTGAATTTGTGTATCAAAATATCACGCGTTTTCCGGATATGGCGCGTGAACTTTTTAGCCTGCCTCTGGATTCTCGGGAAGACGGCTGGTACCGCCAGGCTCTCGAACCGTTACTAGCAGAAACCCGGGATGATTTTGATCGACTCCTAAGAGAATTTCGCCGACGGGAAATGGTACGAATCATCTTCCGCGATTTTTCAAAACGCAGTGATTTGATCGAAACTACTCGTGACCTATCCCTGTTTGCCGCAGCATCGATTGATGTGGCGCTGCGTTACCATTACCAAAGTTTAAGTCTACGTTTTGGCCTGCCAACTTCCGCTGAGGGGCAGGTACAACAAATGTGTGTGCTTGCTTTAGGTAAGTTGGGTGCCTTTGAGCTGAATCTATCTTCCGATGTGGATTTGGTCATGCTTTATGACCGGTCTGGTTTTACGGATGGTGAAAAGAAGGTCTCAAATCAGGAGTTTTTTCTGCGGGTCGCGCAACACCTTATTAAGTCCATAGATGAAAGGAACGCTGATGGTTTTGTGTTTCGTGTAGACATGAGGTTAAGACCCTATGGTGAAAGTAGCCCGGTGGTAAGCCACTGGGATGCAATGGAGACCTACTTTTTGGAACAGGGCAGAGACTGGGAACGTTACGCCTATATCAAAGCACGTCCCGTCGCAGGAGATATGCTTCTTGGCGAACGGTTTCTTGACTGGTTAAAACCATTTGTTTATCGACGTCATTTGGACTACGGCGCAATCGATGCGTTGCGCGAGATGAAACTACTCATAAACCGGCAGGTGGTCACCAGGGAACAACAAGATGATCTCAAGCTTGGATCCGGTGGCATACGAGAAATTGAATTTATCGCCCAGGCGCACCAACTTATCTGGGGTGGAACCAATGAGAAGCTTCAAGAGCGGCGTTTGCTTGCAGTATTAAAAATTATGGCTGAGGAACGACTCTTTCCAGCTGAAGAAATAGCGGAACTCGAAGCAGCGTATATTTTTCTGCGTAACAGCGAGCATGCGATTCAGGGAGAGAAAGATCGACAAACCCATCTGCTTCCTACTGATAGCAACTCAGCGAGTCATCTCGCAGAGGTGATGGCTTTTGACGGTGTTGATGACTACTTGCACGCCCTTCAAGTGCACCGAAATAACGTCCGACGATGTTTTGATAGTTTTATGAGTGCCAGTGAAGTTGAGCAGGAAGTGTTGCTTGAGGGCAATATGTTTTGGCCAGGCGTATGGCGGGATCCAATGGCCAAGCCAGAGTTGTTATCGGGTGCTGGATTTATCGATGTGGATGCTGTTTGCCGGACACTGGTGACATTTGCCGACGAGATGCTGCATCAAGATTTGCCAGGAGTTGTCACTGAACGAATCAACAAATTGATGCCGTTATTGCTTAGTCTTGTGTCAAGTCAGGAGAGTCCAGACGAAACTCTGTATAGAGTATTACCCATCGTTGTGGCGATTGAACGGCGATCCACCTACATTTCATACCTGTTAGAGAACGTTGACGCACTGAAACGCACGATAGAACTCTGTGCCATGAGTCCCTGGGTAGCAACAAAGCTGAATGATTTTCCGATCCTGTTGTACGAGCTAGCCGATAGAAATATTGATGCATATTCCTTTTCCAGTAGCGATCTGACCCAACAGCTGGAAGAGATGTTGCTGGTGATAGAGTCGGAAGATTTTGAGTCACAAATGGACACGTTACGTGTTTTCAAAAATGCAGCGGTTTTACGTGTAGCGGTTTCGGAACTTGTGGGGCATTTACCCCTGATGAAGGCGTCCGATGCACTGACGAACATCGCTGAAGTCATCCTGCAAAAGTCTCTAGATCTTGCCTGGAGATACCTCGCTGACCGACATGGTAATCCAGCTGACCGGGATGGGGTGGAGCAGGAGCGGCAGTTTGCCATCATTGCCTATGGCAAGCTTGGTGGTATAGAACTCGCCTATGGGTCGGATCTTGATCTGGTATTTCTATTTGATGCTGATATCCACGGGTCCACAACAGGCGATAAGGAAATCAACAACAATGTATTCTTTGTAAGGTTGGCGCAGAGAATTATTCACATTCTAACGAGTTTCACTCGGTTTGGTGCACTCTATGAAGCTGATTTACGTTTGCGACCCGCCGGAAATAAAGGTGCTATGGTATCGACTATCGCAAGCTTCGAACGTTATCAATCGGAAGAGGCATGGACCTGGGAACATCAGGCCCTTATTCGGGCGAGGTTTGTTGCCGGTGATGCCACGCTCGCAATTCAGTTCGAGGCAGTGCGCAAGGCAATTCTACAGAGTCATCGGAATCAACAGGACCTGAAAAAAGATGTAGTAGCGATGCGTGAGAAAATGCGCACCCACTTGATTGGCGCCAGAGAACAACCGCAATTGTTATCCAGCGTGGATCTAAAGCATGAAATGGGGGCTATTGTTGATATCGAATTTATGGTCCAATACGCCATTCTTGCTTGGGCCGAAAAGCATCAGTTGCTAACGCGGTGGACCGATATGATGCGGCTCCTTGACGAGATTCGTGATTTTGAATTGATGCAGGACGACGCCGTGCAGCTTCTTCAAGAGGCCTATGTTGCGTATCGTTCAGCGGTTCATTATCAGTCGTTGGGTGGTGAGGTGTCGTCTTTCGACACACTGGAAGATTATCGTCAGGGTGTTTTCGGATTATGGCGAAAAGTTATGTCGCAGGACGAATCATAAACAAGTAGGTAATCAACGTGGATGGAACATTAGCAGATAGGGATGGTGTTAATTGGATAGATGGGAAACTCGTTTCCTGGCGTGAAATTACTGACAAACTTCAGACTAGTGATCAGGTGATGGGCCGACAGGAGCAGCATGACTGGTCGATACTGGTCGGCTAAGAAACACTGATGTCTAAACAGCGTATCCTGGTTGTCAGTCCGTCCTGGATTGGTGACATGGTCATGTCTCAGACGCTCTATGCGCTATTAAAAAAACAAGATAAAGAAATTGATGTTATTGCGCCAGCTGCATCGAAACCACTGTTGTCCAGAATGCCTGAAGTCAACAGGTCTATGTTATTCGATGTTGGACATGGCGAATTACGCTATGGCTATCGTCGTCAATTTGCACGTTCGTTAAAACGGAACAACTACCAGCAGGCGATAGTGCTACCCAATTCGTTAAAGTCAGCACTTGTGCCCTTCCTTGCAGAGATTCCTGTCCGCACGGGTTTCCGCGGTGAGATGCGCTATATACTGCTGAATGACATTCGACTTTTGGACGAAAGGCGCTTGCCTCGAATGATAGATCGTTTCATGGCGCTGGGACTGCCTGCAATGACACCCTTACCGGACCCTGAACAACCTCGGCTAACTGTGGACGAACGCAATCAGACAGAATGCTTGCGTCAACTCGGACTCGATACGAATGCAACAATACTTGGTCTATGCCCTGGCGCGGAATTTGGCGATGCCAAACGCTGGCCAGTAAGCAAATTTTCTGAAGTAGCTGAGGCCGCTATTGAGAAAGGCATGCAGGTGTGGATATTCGGCTCTGCAGCGGATCGAAGTATTAGCGACAAGATCATTGAACAGATACCACCCGTGATGCGGGAACATTGCCAAAACCTGGCGGGAAGAACTACGCTGCTTGACGCAATCGATCTCTTAAGCCTCTGCGGTGAAGTAGTAACCAACGACTCAGGGCTGATGCATGTCGCCGCTGCCGTCGGCCGTAAAACGGTTGTGCTCTATGGCTCAACATCACCGAATTTTACTCCTCCACTGACCGAAAAGGCAGTCATTGTTAGTGAAGATATTTCTTGTAGCCCTTGTTTTAAAAGGACTTGCCCCCTTGGCCACAAGAATTGCCTGAATTTGCTGGATGCCAGTCAGGTGATATCTCGGCTGCAGGAATAGTGAAAATACTCATCATTAAGATGTCATCTCTGGGTGATGTGATTCATACATTACCTGCAATATCTGATATTTGTGCACAGATCGAAGATGTACAAATTGACTGGGTTGTTGAAGAAGCTTTTGCAGACATCCCGGCGCTTCATCCCGGCGTAAAGAATGTCCTGCCGATTGCATTGCGTCGTTGGCGACACAAGCCAATCACGGCTATCGCTAGTAAAGAGATTCGAACTTTTTTAAAGGCGCTACATCACGAGACCTATGATCTCGTGCTAGACGCTCAGGGATTGATTAAGAGTGCGCTGTTTGCAAGATTGAGCCATGGTAGAACCGTTGGTTTAGATTGGAACTCAAGTCGGGAAAGTCTCGCGAGTTTATTTTACGACCAGCGCATCAGTATAGCGCGAGAGCAACATGCAGTTGATCGGACGAGGCAATTGGCTGCGCTGACCTTTGACTATACATTGAGCGGTGCTGCTAATTTTGGGTTTGCATTGGCGCAAATTCAAACACCAGCAATTATGTTGTTGCATGGCACCACGTGGCAGTCAAAACACTGGCCTGAGGAGCAGTGGCGGGCGCTCGCCGTAATTATTCGAAATGCTGGATATAAATTGGTGATACCCGCAGGTAACCCGGTGGAGAGTGCTCGAGCGTCTCGGATTGCGATTGATGAAACAGAGCTGCTTCCGCCAACGTCTCTCGGTGAACTTGTCAGGAATATGATGGCTTGTAGTGGCGTAGTCTCAGTTGATACCGGACTTGGTCACCTGGCCGGGGCGCTTGGATTGCCAACGGTCGGGATATATGGATCAACTGATCCGATACTTACTGGTGTTCGCGGGGTAAACGCAAAAACGTTAGCAAGCGATCACTTACCCTGTATCCCCTGTAAAAAAAGACATTGTAAGTTATCTCAGGACGACTGTAAAATCTATCCACCTTGCTTAGCAGAAACAACGCCGGAAACCACGTGGATAGCGCTACAGTCTCAAATCAGGTTAGCATCCGGAAGCTGAAACTAGCGTTCTGTCTCTATAAGTATTTCCCTCAGGGTGGCTTACAACTTGATTTTTTGCATATCGCAAAAGACTGTCAACGTCGTGGTCATGAGATCCGTGTATATACCCTGGAGTGGGTAGGCGATATTCCCGATGGCTTTGAAGTCATCATTGTCCCGGTTTATGCCTTAACCAATCACACCAGAAAGGAGCGCTTTAGTACCTGGGTTAATGCGGCGTTGCATCGTGATCCCGTCGATGGCGTTATTGGCATCAATAAAATGCCAGGTCTTGATGTCTACTACGCAGCGGACTCGTGCTATGAAGAAAAAATGCAGACCCAGCGGGGTTGGTTAGACCGTCAGTTTCCCCGATACCACCATTTTGCGAGTTATGAGGATGCTGTTTTCGGTAAAGATAGTTTGACAGAAATACTCATGATATCTGATGTGCAACGTCCGTTTTTTGAAAAGCATTACGGGACTTCAAGAGACCGCATGCATTTTCTACCGCCAGGCATCTCCAGTGACCGAATTGCGCCAGAGAACGTTGATGAGATTCGCAGCCAAATGCGGGCCGAACTGGGAGTCGCCGATGATGAGTATATGCTGCTGACCGTGGGCTCCGGCTTTATCAAAAAAGGGGTTAGCCGAGCATTGCATGCGCAACGATCGTTACCGGTGGAGATACGGGAAAAAACCAAATATTTCATCGTCGGTAGAGACACGCCCGCACCTTTTAACCGGCTAATTTTCAGGTTGGGTTTACGCAAGCACGTGACGATTTTGTCAGAGGGTCGCGATCCCAACGAGATTCCGAGATTTCTTTTTGCTGCAGATCTTCTAATACATCCGGCAACCGATGAAAGTGCGGGGATCATCCTCATAGAGGCGGTCGTGGCAGGATTGTCCGTGCTTGCTACGGATAACTGTGGCTATGGCCACTATGTAGAAGAAGCAGAGGTAGGCAGCCTGGTTAAAAGTCCTTTTGAGCAAAAGGCCCTAAATAAGAAACTGTTGGGAATGCTGCAGACTGATAGAAGACTCGAGTGTCTTGAGAATGGCCGTCGCTTCGCAAAACAAGCCAATATTTATTCTCTACATCAGGAAGCGTCTTATCATATAGAGCGTGTAATAACTGAACGATCTACTCGGATAGGCTATGAGGGGACGCTCGCGTTTACGCTATATAAGTATATGACCTTTGGTGGATTACAGCTGGACTTCATTCGTATTGCCACTGAATGTCAGCGGCGAGGCTATAAGATTAGAGTGTATACGGTTTCCTGGGAAGGTCCGGTACCGCTTGATTTTGATGTGGTGATAGTGCCCGTAAAGTCCATGACAAACCACAGCCGTAATAAGAAATTTACCGATTGGGTTGGCAATCACCTTAAAGAACACCCTGTTAACAGTGTCGTGGGCTTTAATAAGATGCCGGGTCTCAATATCTACTATGCTGCGGATACCTGCTATGCAGAAAAAATGCAAACACAGCGTCGTTGGTATCATCGTCTATTACCCAGACACCATCATTTTGCGAAATACGAGCAGGCTGTATTTGACCGATCATCCGAGACAGAGATTTTGATGATCTCCGAGGTTCAAAAGCCTCTGTTTCTTAAGTATTACGGGACAAAAGATGAGCGCTTCCACCTGTTGCCGCCCGGCATTCTAAGGGACAGGCGTGCTCCACCAAATGCGGTCGATATTCGTGAAGAGCTGCGGCAGGAATTTTCCATTTCAGATAACGATTTTTTGCTGCTGATGGTAGGTTCCGGTTTTATTACCAAGGGCCTTGATCGTATCTTACTGGGCTTGGCCTCGTTGCCTGACGAAGTCCGTAGCAGAACCCGCCTAATCGCAATTGGTCAGGATTCGCCAAAGAATTTTGAACGCATGGCCGATCGATTAGGTATTTCAGAAAGGGTTCAGATCCTAAAAGGCCGAGACGATATTACGCGATTTCTATTGGGTGCTGATTTGCTTGTTCATCCTGCCTATCTGGAAAATACGGGAACTGTGTTGCTGGAGGCTATCGTTGCTGGATTGCCGGTATTGGCGACGGACGTTTGTGGCTATGCACATTATATTAAAGAAGCGGGCGCAGGGAGATTGGTGCCATCTCCCTACGAGCAAAAAGTGTTCAATCAGCAGCTTCTCGGATTAATAACTGAACCCGAACTCAAGGCGCTCCAGCAAAAGGGTCTTGCTTTTGCTAGGCATGCTGACATTTACAGTATGCCGCAGAGAGCAGCGGACATCATTTGCCAGTATGCGCAGCAAAGGCGTTCAGAGTCTGCAGGCAGCCAGCTCCACGTAATTGACAACTGATGGCTAAGCGTTTCGTTGATCAACGGTTTCACCATCTATTTGACGGCGATTTTAAACAGGTTTCAGAATTCGAGGGGGAGATATTCAGGGAACTGGAGAACCGCAGGACGGTACGTGTTGAGAAACAGGGTGAACGATTTTTCGCGAAGACACACTTTGGTGTTGGCTGGCGAGAAATAGTAAAGAATCTGTGCCAGCTACGACTTCCTGTCTTAGGTGCGGAAAATGAGTTCAAGGCACTCAATGAGCTTCGTCGTTTGGGCATTGATTCTCTAACACCGGTCTTTTACTACAGCGCAGGTTTTAATCCAGCTAGGAGGAAGTCCTGTATCGTGACCAAAGCGCTTGAAAATACCAAGAGTATTGAAGAGTTATTGATCGAAGATGGAATTTCGGTTGCAATGAAACGAACGTTGATTCCTCGGCTTGCTGAGATCGCGCGTGTGCTACACAGCAATGGAATCAACCATCGTGATTTTTATGTTTGCCATTTTTTATTGGATATGACGAGGTCAGATCCCAGACCTTTTCTTATTGACCTGCATAGAGCACAGATTCGTAATCGAACACCTCAGCGTTGGCGAGTAAAAGATATTGGTGGGCTTTTTTTCTCCTGCTTCGACTATAACAACGTCACGCATCGAGACGTGTATCGTTTTATGGCAGGTTATTCCGGCAAGACCCTCAGAGAGACTTTGCGGGATGATGCTTCGTTTTGGCATCAAGTTTTTGAGCGAGCCCAAAAGTTATATTTCCAGGACAATTGCGAATTGCCCAGATGGGTGGCACACATGTGGACTGCGCCTTGAGCTGGTTTGTTCATGGCGCTTCGCCTATAGAATCAGAGACCTTTGCTTCCCCCAAGGCATGCCACCGGCTAGATGGTATTGTAGTCAGTGATTACGGACTCAATGAGCTGCGCAAGGTTGAAATCCGTGGACAGAGCTATTTCATCAAAAAATATCATCGTCGTGGCCGCGGACTTAGACGCTACCTTGGTCGTAGTAGAGCACGGGCAGAGTGGGAAAATATTCTTTTATTTCAAAGCCTTGGGATACCAACTCCAAGGCTGGTTGCCTATGGAGAATATGGTCAGAGCGGTGTGATTGTTACCGCAGCGTTACCTGACGTCTGCGATCTACAAGCATATTCCCAGCATGAGCTGAGTAGTCGATTTGTTGAATCGGTCATTGATCGTCTTTCTAGGTACGTTCGTACGCTGCATCACAACGGTTTCGTTCACAACGATCTAAAGTGGCGTAATATTCTGGCAAAACCGGATGGCGAACAGGTCTACATTATAGATAGTCCCCTCGGTCGACATGTACCACGAGTACTAATGGCCAGACGCATTGTGAAAGACCTTGCATGCCTGGATAAAGTTGCTAAGTATAGTCTTACCAGAACACAGCGGTTGAGGTTCTATCTTCGGTACAAAGATAGGGATCGACTTCGATCAGAGGACAAGCAAGAAATCATGAGGATCCAGCTGTTTTTCAAGGACAGGGAGTAGTAGTTGAGCTTGGAATTATTGGATGTAAATTTTATGATAAATGCCGGTAGAAATATCGAGACGCCTTTTCTGTTGAGAGTTTCGAAGCCGGATTGTGGCGCATCAGATATTGAATTTGTCCGTATCCTGCGTTTGCTGCCGGGAAAACGGATTGTTGCTCTGGCTAAAGATCAGGGAAGATCCATTCTGGTCAAGACTTACCTCGGTAGGAACGCTACCAGGAATGCGGCGCGGGAGGTGTCTGGTATAAAATTGATCGAGCAGGCTGGCGTTCGTACCGCCGGGCTTCTCTGGCAGGCCTCGTTGCCGGGCGACGGGCAGTTGCTGGCTTTTGAGTTTTTACCGAACGCGATTGGCTTGTCTGAACAGCTCAAGAAGTGTGAAAAGCAAAGAACAGAAATCCTAACCAGCGCAATGCAGATCATGTCGCATTTACATAGTCATGGCGTGATTCAAAAAGATATTCATCTGGCGAATTTCCTTTTGTCACAGGGCGAAATTCACACTATTGATGGTGGGGGTATTTACAGTAAGACTACTGAACCACTATCGGAACAGCCAAGCATTGATAACCTTGCCCTATTCTTTGCACAGTTCTTGGCGCGATACGATGCGCTGGTTCCAGAAGTTTTTTCGGTCTATGAAGAGGCCCGTGGATGGAGTCTGGACGAGGGTCGCCTTGGCAGATTGCAAAAGGAAATCACCAGGCATCGAGAACTAAGAAAGCAAGCGTATGTAGAGAAAGCATTTAGAGACTGTACTCGCTTTGTCTGTCGTTCATCCTTTCGACGCTATATGGTCTGTGAACGGGATGCGTATTCCGATGAGATGCAGGCTGTACTTGAAAATCCAGACAAATTTATTGCTGATGGCCACTCGTTGAAGGAAGGCCGGACATCAACGGTAACACTGGTACATTTGCAGGATAGGTCTTTAGTTATTAAACGCTACAATATCAAGGGTGTAGTGCATGGCTTAAAACGTGCTTTCAGGAAAAGTCGCGCATGGGTTTCCTGGAGTAACGCATTTCGCTTGGAGTTTTTAGATATACCAGCGTTAAAACCTATCGCACTCCTCGAAGATCGCCTTGGTCCCTTACGATCCAAGGCCTATTTTATTACCGAGTATATAGAAGGTCCGGATGCACTACAGTGCTTAAGAGAAATGGAGAGGCCGAACGGAGAGCTGGAGGCGCTTGCCGATATTCTAACTAAACTTTCGGCGTCTCAAATTTCTCATGGAGATCTGAAGGCGACTAACTTCGTGATGTCAATCGATGGCCCCGTAGTCATCGATCTTGATGCCATGCGCGAGCATAAAAGCCAACTAACGTTTGCGAAAGCTTTTAAAAATGATCTAGAGCGATTCATGGAAAACTGGCAGGACAGCCCGACCCTCGCCAGTCGCTTCCAAGGTCTGTTATCTGACCTGAATGATCAATATGGCGCCAAGGATCAACGAAATCGTTGAATTCGGCCTCGCAGGTTCCGACCTAAACATTAGCGCTTATTTCCATGTCCGAATCTCCTCACGAAAAATCAGGACTTTGTGGACAGAAACTAGCTAGTCAAATAGTGTGTATAAACAAGGTAGAATAAGTGTTCGTCGATTTTTGAGAGTCCAGCCTTGTCGTTAACTGTCCTGGGGTTATCCGGTGCCCTGTCTCACGATCCATCTGCAGCCCTCTATATCGATGGTGAGCTGATAGCAGCCGCAGAAGAAGAGCGCTTCATTCGCGATAAACATGCAAAAAATCAGATGCCCTATCATGCTGCAACATTCTGTATGAATTTTGCAGGTATCTCGCCTGATGACATTGATGTGGTTGCATTTCCGTTCGCCAAAGTAGGTTTATCATCGAAGGACCGATGGCATTTTGCGAAACGTTACTGGTATGCCCCCGATAGAGCGCTCGACGCGCTGTTCAATGGAAACCGGCATTATCGACGCAACGTAGAGCGTGTACGTGAATTGCTTGACCGCCTGGATATCGATTGGGACAAGATTGAATTTGAACCCGTGGCGCACCATCTTGCACATGCCAGCAGTGCCTATCATTTGAGCGGATTTAAAGAAAAAACTGCGATCCTGGGCATTGATGGTAAGGGAGAATATGCGACAACATTTTTTGGTTACGGTGAACAAGGTGAGATTCACAAAATAAAAGAATTCTACGATCCTGATTCCCTTGGCCAACTTTACGCGTCGTTCACTGAGTACCTGGGTTTTGATATGCTGGATGGTGAATACAAGGTGATGGGGATGGCACCCTATGGCGATGCATCGCGTTTCGATTTATCTCCTCTAGTGTCATTTGATGGCAGTGAAATCAGCGTTAACACGGAACTTGTAAATACTGTTGGGGTACGGCGTTATAAAGAGGACGGTAAAGGATACTATTTTAGCCAGAAATTGATTGATTGGCTGGGCCCCCGAAGGCAGGGGGATGTGGCGGATGATCCTTACGTTCATTACGCCGCAGCGATACAAAAATTGTATGAAGACATTTCTCTGGCGCTAATTGAGCGATATCTTAAGGATATTCTCCTCGAAACCGGCAAATTAGTATTTGCCGGTGGGGGTGCTCTTAATGTGAAACTGAACCAAAAGATATTGCAGTTACCCTATGTCGATGAGTTGTTCGTGCAACCAGCGGCGAGCGATGCCGGCACAGCAGTGGGCGCAGCATCCTATGCAACTTGGAAGCGGGGTGTCATGCCGCAAAAGATGGAACATGTATACCTTGGTCCGTCTTACTCGAACGAGGAGTGTGTGAAGGCATGTGAGGAACATGAAGGTCATCCAAAATTTGAGCAAATCGACGACGTACCAAAGAGAGTAGCAGAGCTGCTCGCGGCTGGAAATCCTGTTGCATGGTGCCAGGGAAGAATGGAATTTGGACCTCGTGCACTTGGTGGCAGAAGTATATTGGGAAGCCCGAGTTCTAAAGGCATTGCAAATAAGATAAATGAGCAAATCAAGTTCCGGGAACGCTGGCGGCCGTTTTGCCCAAGCATCTTGGATACGGTAGCGGCAGATATGATTCAAACGGATCATCCGGCACCGTTTATGACCATTACATTTGAAGTCAGTGAATCCTGGCGTGAACGAGTGCCAGAGGTAGTTCACGAGGACGGAAGTTCACGTGTGCAAATTGTTTCGAAAGCGACGAATCCAAAATATTACGCATTGCTTAAAGAGATGGAAGCGCTAACGGGCAATGGCGCTGTTTTGAACACATCACTTAATCGTCGAGGGGAACCGATGGTTTGTTCGCCAACCGATGCCCTCAACATGTTCTTCGGCTCTGATTTGGAGTTTCTTATCCTCGAAGACATTCTGGTTACCAAGCCTGATGGCCAGTAGCGAGACGGATCAACTGAAGGTGCTTCAGCTATGCCACGATTACGAAGGGCCGTTTCAACAAATTTGCCATCAATACAATAAAGCGTTTCCAGATGCTGAAGTTACAACGGTTTATTTGAGGGGAAAACCTGATGGTAACGTCACTAGGATTACCGGGGGTGATCGAGTTATCTATCTTGAGCAGGCAGAAGGATCACTTCGGGGAATAAAATTTTCTTCAATATTCCAGCTGGCAAGAATATTCCGGGCGCAAAGGTTCAAACTGGTTATCGCACACCGATATAAAGCAATCTATCTTGCTGGCATTATGAGCTATTTGTTCTCCCGCCTTACGATATTTGGCGTCGTCCATGAACATAATGTTTTTAAGAGAATAACCCGCTCACTATTTGTGACTTTTTGGCGTAGGAATATAGAAATTATTGCTGTATCCGCGTCCGTTGCAAAGGATATTGTTACCAGCTGCCCAGCGTTGGGTAAACAAAACCGAGTGCATGTATTGGGTCATGCCCTTAACCCGGATAGTGAGCTTTTAACGCGAGAGCTGGCGCGGCAACAACTGGACTGTGCAGGTGATCGTTTTATATTTGGCAGCGTTGGGCGTTTGATCGAGAAGAAACAATTTGATCGCTTGTTGGCTGCATTTGCCGAAGCGGACCTCGGTGAACACTGCCTGCTGGTTGTAGTCGGCAAGGGCCCTAGAGCCCGGGCCCTACAAGATCAGGCGGAAGCCTTGGGGTTATCTGGAGGGGTCGTGTTTGCCGGGCAGATTGATCAAGCGATGACGTATTTCTCAGCCTTTGACTGTTTCGTGTTTCCGGCAGGTGATGAAGAGGCCTTTGGGGTGGTTTTGCTGGAGGCGATGTTCGCAGGATTACCGATCCTTGCCAGTTCAGCACCGGGACCTGATGACGTATTGGGAGATATTGGACTTAGATACCAGGATCAAAACGACTTCGTGCAGAAACTTCGCGATGTATATCAGCTCAATGACGATCAAAGACAGGTGTTAGGTGCGGCAGCGAAGGTCCGTTTTGAGGAGAATTTCACGATAGAACACTTCGTTACAAAGTTTCATGCACTGCTAGCCGAAACCTACAGGCCACGCTAGGGATTAGTGAGTAACTGAACATCGGTACATAGGGAATTAGTAAGGTCTTTTTTGGCCTTCCGGTCTTGTTTTGAATCTACGATGCAGCCACCAGTATTGTTCAGGGTGTTTTTTTATTGCGGACTCCACAGCCTGGTTAATGCGCACGGCATCTGCTTTGTAGTCCTCCGTTGGAAAATTTTCGAGAGGTTCGCTCAAAAACAATTCATAGCCCGTTTCGGTTCTGAAATGAGTAAAGATGATGACTGGTGAGTCGTTTACCTGCGCTAACCGGGAAGTGGTGGTAATGGTTGCCGCCGGTTGTCCAAAAAAGGGCACAAAAACTGAATGTTGGCGCCCGTAGTCCTGATCCGCACCGTACCAGATCGTACGTCCCTCTTTGAGGCTGGTGACAACGCCACGCATATCATCTCTTTCGATAGCACGTGGATAACTTCGTTTTCTACCATGGGTCATGATCGCTTCGAGCAATAGATTTTTGTTACGTCGATACATCACATCAAATTCGACATAACTTGCGAGTACGGCGCCACAGAAATCGAGAGTCGCCAGGTGCATGCCGAGCAAAATAACACCGTTTCCCTTTGCTATCGCCGATTGTAAGTGTTCAAGACCGTTGATCTGTGCTAGATCACGAAATTGACTTGGATCTCGAAGCCAGACTGTCGCAGTTTCAATAATGCTGATGCCACTCGAGCGAAAAATGTCTTTGGTGAGTGCGGTTCGTTCCGCTTCGGTAAATTGTGGAAAACACAGTAATAGGTTCACATCAATGATGTGTCGTCGGTATCTGGCCACGGCGTAGCCAAGTTTGCCAAGCAAAACGCCAAAGCACATACGCCAGGAATGAGGTACATGAACGACAATATAAATTAGCAATAAGCCAAGCCAGGTTAACCAATACCTGGGATGGAAAAAGCGTCGCTGCAGTAAGGTTGACTTGTGCAAGGGATATATCTTAGCGTGGTCTGGCTAATGTAGTCACTGTGGTATTATTCTTCATCACCATTTCAGTTGAAAGTATAGAGCGATGAAATTACCACGATTCGACAAAGCGAGCGTTTTGGTCATTGGAGACGTGATGCTGGACAGATATTGGCATGGCGCAACCGAGCGCGTATCGGCCGAAGCGCCTGTACCGATTGTTGATGTCGATGAAAGGCAAGAGCGTCCTGGTGCCGCTGCAAATGTTGCCCTAAATGTGATGTCATTGGGTGCGCGAGCCTCGCTGATTGGCATGATTGGCGATGATGAGGCGGGGGCTACACTACTCGGCAAGCTGGAAGGCGCGGGGATCAACTGTCAGCTTGTGACAAAGCAGGACTATCAGACTACAACCAAATTGCGCATAGTCAGCATGAATCAGCAGCTCTTACGGGTCGATTTTGAGTCACATGAAACTATGGACGATAAATCGATGACAGCGGCTTTGGATAATGCACTCGTTGAAGCCGACAATGTGCTTTTTTCAGATTATGACAAAGGTGTGCTGGACAACCCGCAATTGATTATCAGCAAGGCGCGAGAGCTCGCTAAACCAGTGATGGTTGATCCGAAATTCAAAGACTTCGCCCTATACAGAGGCGCTACGATCTTGAAACCAAATCGTCTTGAACTGCAGCATGCTGTTGGGCAATGGACCTCAGAGTCCGATATGTTGCAGCGCTGCCAACACCTGATGCGCGATTTAGAAATAGAAGCGTTACTAGTAACCAGATCAGCTGAGGGGATGACACTGATCAAGAATACCGGTGCTATTGTTCATTACCCGGCGCGCATGCGTGAAATATATGATGCAACCGGTGCGGGAGATACGGTTATAGCCACCTTATGTAGTGCTCTCGGTGCGGGTGAGACGTTAAACGACGCGGTTGGTCTTGCTAATATTGCCGCTGGACTAGTGGTCAGTCACTTTGGTAACACAAGTGTCAGCGGTCCAGAGTTGCGCGACGAAATCGTAAAGGAAGCAGGTTTTGACACCGGTATCATGTCTCAGGAACAACTCCTTAACGCTGTTACCGAAGCGAAAAAACGGGGTGAGAAGGTTGTGCTGACCAATGGATGCTTTGATCTATTGCATGCTGGCCATGTGGATTATCTTCAGGAAGCGAAGAGCGAAGGTGATCGGCTTGTTGTTGCGTTAAATTCCGATGAATCCATTCGACGTCTCAAGGGAGTTGGTCGACCTGTGACTACGCTTGATCATCGCTTGGCGATTCTGGCTGGTTTAAAGGCCGTAGACTGGGCCGTAGCCTTTGAGGAAGATACGCCGGAGAATCTGATATCAGCGCTGCAACCCGATGTCCTAGTGAAAGGCGGAGATTACCAAAACGTCGATCAGGTCGTAGGCGCTGATGTAGTTAAGTCCTATGGCGGTAGCGTTAAGGTACTTTCTCTGGTTGAGGATTGTTCCACCAGCGCGATCGTGCAAAAGATCAGAGATATGTAGCTGTCGTTAGACAGCGTCGATGGCACTTGCGACGTTTTCTACTAGATGCTTTTCGTTGATGGTGCCGACGACTACGGTTGAAACCTGTGAATACGATAGGACAGACCTGATACCTTCAGAAAAATTCTTGCTGTGACCACTCTGTAACGCTTTTTTTATCATCAATGGCCCGTGGGTTACTGCCTTATCCAGCTCATTGAGCTCATCGGCCTCGACCATCGCTACGTCCATAGCCGCTAGCGCAAACAGACTTCCGCTTAGGCTTTTGGTGGATGCTCCTACGTATCGGATATAGCCCTGGGTCTGCAATTTCAATATTTCAGCGATGGCGTCGGTTTTTTTAAGGTCATTGAGGTCATCATCGCTGCAATGTATCAGTACGATGTCCAGGTAATCTGTTCGCAATTGTTCGAGGCTGTTGTGGATGCTACTGGTAACGTGGGAGGCAGAAAAGTCATAGCTGGAATCACCCTCATAAATTTCGCCCACCTTGGTAGAGATGAGCCAGTCTTGTCTTCGGCCCTTCAGTAGTTCACCGATTCTAAGCTCACTGCTGCCATATGCAGGCGCGGTATCGATGAGATTAATCCCCAGATCCTGTGCGACTGATAGTAGCTTATTGGTCTGTTCTCTACTGGGTAGATCAAATGGTTTTGGGTACTTTACGTTGCTGTTGCGACCAAGCTTTACAGTGCCCAAGCTGATTGGAGCGACCCTGAGATCACCGATATTTCGATAATGACTGTCGTTGAATGAAATCAAAATGACTGGTCCCAGGGAGCTTCGCCAACCGTGGCCTTCAGGTACCCATCAGATGGTGCAGGCCACTTTGATGGCTCAATAATGTGTTTCAAAACTTCTCGTGCAAGTAGGGGCACTAGTGTCAGTTTTATGGGCCAGCAAACCAGTACGTTGCCAGCTTTCTCGCAGAATGGACGGTCCGGTCGCAAAGTTCCTGGTGTTTTTGGCTCGGCACGATCGATCCGCCAACTCTTAAACTCATAGTCGAAAATATCGAGAAATGGTAGAAATCGTTCAAGTTCGTTCTTCGCGAACTCGATTTGTGCAGCACCAGAGCGATGGATGCCTGTCTCTGCGAGATCTCCTCCCAGATACCAGACAGTCTGCAAGTCTTTGGTCTTGTGAGTAGAAATTGTCATACGCGGTTTGTCGCCGGATCCGATTGCGACAGCGTGCCCAAAGAGTGTTGGCAATGGTCCTCTTACCAAGACCTGATGCAAGGGCCTCCGTTGCATGGCGACCGCGATATCCGATTGTCGCAATAGATCTTCGTTGCCAGCGCCCGCCGCGAAGATGTAGCGTTCCGCTTCTACCGCCGTGCCGTCGGGTAATGTTAAGCGGACAATACCAGATCCACCATTGCATACCGGCGTTGGCGCCGCCTGAATAATTGAGTTTCCAGCGGACTCAGCTAGCGCAGTCACAACGGTTGCTGTGTCGATAACCATATCCGGAATTTCGTAGACAGAACCTTTGAATTCGGGGTGGTCAAACGGCTCGGGAAGATGTTTCAGCGCTTTCGCACCGCCGCGGATAGCTTTACTGCCGAGAAATGCGGCAAGTTTACCGCCAAGGGCGGCATCTGAGAAGAGGTGATAGCTTTGGGCCAGACATTTGGCGTTATGAAGATCTACGGGTCCCTCACCGGCAAAGCATTGCTGCCATATATCAGGCATGCCAGCGATTGTCTCCGAAGCGTTTGAGGTCACACCCGCCAGGTTGTATTTAAGGCCACCATGAATCATGCCCTGTGACGATAAGGTTTGCCCCTGGCCCAACCCGGCTTTTTCAAACAATAGAGTGCTATATCCCGCTGCCTGGAGCTGATTAAGAAGCCAAAGACCGGTGATGCCACCGCCAATTATGGCAATATCAGTTTTAATCATTAAACGTAATTGTGCAAAAACAGCTAGTATATCAGGCTGACTAACAAGCAATGGGTAATGGTTTGTTGCGGGTCTTATACAGTTTGCTGTTTTATAGCCTTTTGCCAGCTATTTGGCTGCGGCTTTTATGGCGCTCGATAAAGGAACCCCTCTACCGGCAGGATTTTTGCCACCGGTTGGGGTTCGTGCCAGTTAAGCATCGTCATCAACCGGTAGTTTGGATCCACGCTGTTTCTGCGGGTGAGACTATCTCGTCAGCGCCGCTGGTCGAGCACTTACTCGCCCATAGAGTATCCATCGTGATGACGAATATGACTGCTACCGGTAGAGACCGTGTCGACGCACTCATGAATGACCAGGTTGATAACTACTATGCACCCTACGATGTGCCTGGGTCAGTGAAGCGGTTTATCGATCGAGTACGACCAAAAGTGCTTGTGATCATCGATACCGAACTCTGGCCAAATATGATTCATTATTGCTATCAACAGGGTGTCAAAGTAGTACTGGTCAATGCACGCTTGTCAGAAAAGTCCTTCCAGGGTTATCAAAAAATCTCTGGTCTTGCTGGACCGATGATGGCGGATATCGACTTCATTGCGAGCCAAACGCAGGCGCAGGGAGACAGGTTTATTGCGCTTGGCCTTGATCAGAAAAAACTACACGTCTTTGGCAGTATCAAATTTGATATCGCCCCACCGGATGATCTCGAGGCCAAAGCAGCTCTGCTGAGAGCGGAACTTGGGAGTAGACCGACTTTTATTGCAGCTAGCACGCACATGGGGGAAGAGCCTCTGGTGCTGGATGTATTTACTGAATTGCGTCGCGAGTTTCCCGATCTGCTGTTGATCATCGCGCCAAGGCATACCCATCGGACGCCAGAAATTTGCACGATGGTTACGGATGCGGACCTGTCGTTTAGTCTGAGGAGCGGTGATGAACTAGGTAATGTCGACGTGTTTTTACTGGATACCATGGGTGAGCTTAGCTACTTTTATGCAGCATCTGATGTTGCTTTTGTTGGCGGAAGTTTTGCTGCGATTGGAGGGCATAATTTCCTGGAAGCAGTTATTGCGAGGGTACCCGTTGTGATGGGACCTCACCTGTCGAGCATAGAGGACATCGTTGCTCAGTTTGTTAACCAAAAAGCGTTGTGCCTGGTCGATAGTAAAGAACAATTTACCAGCACTGTGCACCAGCTCCTACTTAAGGTCGAGGATTGTGACGCGATGGTTCAACGTGCCTGTGATGTACATAAGCACAATGCTGGTGCACTTGAGTCGACACTGGACCTTGTATTAGCCCAGTTGGATTGAATACGAATGGAATGCACACTGGATTGTCCTGTCGATGCGAAAAACTGGAATGCTAATTGCAGGTTACTATCGGGTAATTTCAGACGATATTGGTTGCTTATTGCCAGGGGATTTGGGTTAATTTACTTTTACAAAGTAGTGACGCTATGACAAAGCGCAGGTACGTTCCTGATCTTATTTCCGATATGGCGGAGTGCGATGCCAATTACTTTCGGCTGAGTCGCTTATTCCCAAATATGTATGAGGACGAGTGCGTCGAGTTTGGCGTTCAAGGTACTACCGAGGACGGTGCGATTGTCACCCTTCGCATTACCGAAAGGTGTCCGTATACGACAATGTTGTCTTTGCAGGTTGATAGCGAGGCCGATAAATCCTGGATCAAATGGCCCAGTCTTGAAGTCAGGGTATATCACGATCTTAATACCGCAGAGGTTATTAGTTTTGAGCGTCATCGAAACTTTAAGTATCGCTATGCCATGCCTAACCCGGATATGTACCAACCGGACGAGAAGTCGCAGATCAATCGTTTCTTTGGCGAAATGTTGACGTTCTGTTTGGTCTACGGTCACGCCCTGGATCAATCTTTTTCATAGACCCGGTCTAGGGAATTAGGCTTCGGCGCGCTATAATTTTTTTCCCATCTATCAGGTTCCTGGAATACGCCTTTATGGCCGTCCGGCATGATTCACGGTCGTGGCATTCCGCATTTCAGCAACCTATTAGCGATCAACATTTTCTGTTTGGTCTGTATTTTTTGTAAAAATACGCACTTTCTTTAGTGCGACAATTTATTCGAGAGGTTTATGGCAAGCTCATATCAAGCGGATTCTATCGAGGTTTTAGAAGGCCTTGATCCGGTTAGAAAACGTCCTGGAATGTATACCGATACCAGTCGACCCAACCATCTAGCACAGGAGGTTATTGATAATGCGGTAGACGAGGCACTTGAGGGTTACGCAACTGAAATTCGAGTCACCCTACGTAAAGATGGTTCCATGTCGGTTAATGACGATGGACGCGGAATGCCGGTAGATATCCATAAGAAAGAAAAACTATCTGGCGTCGAACTGATCCTGACCCGCTTGCACTCGGGTGCGAAATTCAATAGCGACAATTACAAGTTTTCCGGGGGCTTGCACGGTGTTGGTGTGTCAGTCGTGAATGCGCTATCAGAAACATTGGAAGTTTTTGTCAGAAGGGATGGCAAGCTTCATCACATGGCTTTTAAAGGGGGCAATAAAGCCTCTAAGCTCGCTGTGAAAGACAAGATTGGTAAGCGAAACACCGGAACGCTGATCAACTTTAAGCCTGATCCCAAGTATTTCGATTCCCCCAAGTTTTCGGTTCCCAGACTCACGCATCAGCTACGTGCCAAGGCCGTTCTGTGTCCGGGTTTAAAGGTAACGTTCACAGACGAGACTGCGGCGAGTAAGGAAGATAAAGATTATGTTTGGTGCTACGAAGATGGATTGAAAGACTATTTGCTGACTGAGCTTTTTGGTTTTGAACTTCTCCCTAAAGAACCATTTATCGGCTCCATATCAGGCAACGATGAAGAGGTTGACTGGGCGGTGCAGTGGTTACCAGAAGGTGGAGAACTGATAACCGAAAGCTATGTCAATCTCGTACCGACGACGCAGGGCGGTACCCATGTAAATGGTTTGCGAAGCGGGCTTTTGGAGGCGCTAAGGGAGTTTTGTGAATTTCGAAATCTGATGCCGCGGGGTGTGAAAATCTCTGCAGAGGACGTATGGGACAAGTGCAGTTATGTGCTCTCTACGAAGATGCTGGATCCACAGTTTTCAGGACAGACCAAGGAACGCCTGAATTCCCGGCAGGCTGCGACGTTCATATCCGGCGTAGTCAAAGACAGTTTTAGTCTATGGCTAAGTCAACATGTCGCGGAGGCGGAAGCCATAGCGGAACTGGCAATTAACAATGCGCAGGACAGGCTTCGTGCCGGTAAGAAAGTCGTACGGAAGAAAGTGACTTCGGGTCCTGCGCTGCCGGGTAAGCTTGCAGATTGTACCTGCCAGGATGCGATGGCGGGAGAACTCTTCCTGGTGGAAGGGGATTCCGCTGGGGGATCCGCGAAACAGGCAAGAGATCGTGAAACGCAGGCGATTCTGCCTCTCAGAGGTAAGATACTGAGTACCTGGGAAGTCGATTCAGCAGAGATCCTGGCATCCCAAGAAGTTCACGATATTTCCATTGCTTTGGGAATAGATCCTGCGTCAACCGATCTTTCAGCATTGCGCTACGGCAAGGTGTGTATTCTCGCGGATGCAGATTCTGATGGTTTGCATATAGCGAGTTTGTTGATTGCTCTGTTTGTTCGGCACTTTCCAGCGTTGGTGGACAAAGGTCATGTGTTTGTTGCCATGCCACCTCTGTATCGAATTGATGTAGGTAAAGAGGTTTACTATGCCTTGGATGAGTCAGATCGTCAGGGTGTTCTTGATCGCATAGCAGCAGAGAAAAAACCTGGAAAGATCACTGTGCAGCGCTTCAAAGGCCTGGGTGAAATGAACCCCTCACAACTCAGAGAAACCACGATGGTAGAGGAAACTCGGCGACTTGTGTGTCTACGGCCCAGTAAGACCGAGACGACCCATGAATTGCTTGATATGTTGTTCGCCAAAAAACGTGCGGGTGATCGTAAGACGTGGCTCGAGAAAACAGGAGACAAAGCCGAGCTTATTTAGACAACTAATCCCATACGGGAAGCCAGAAGGTATCAGTAATGAGTGAAAGTGTTAACGCAGGAATCTTCGAGACGATCAGCCTTGAGGAGTACACCGAAGAGGCGATGCGCAACTATGCGATGTACGTTATTAATGACCGGGCCCTACCGCATATAGGTGATGGCCTAAAACCAGTACAGCGTCGCATCATTTATGCCATGTCGGAACTCCGGCTATCCGCAGATGCAAAATATACAAAGTCTGCACGAACCGTGGGTGATGTTATCGGCAAGTTTCACCCCCATGGTGATTCTGCCTGTTATGAAGCCATGGTTATCATGGCGCAGCCGTTTACTTATCGATACCCGTTGGTTGATGGCCAGGGTAACTGGGGCTCTCCGGACGACCCCAAGTCCTTTGCTGCGCAGCGCTATACGGAGTCAAAACTAACAAAATATGCTGATGTTCTACTGGCAGAACTCGGTCAGGGAACCGTCGATTGGCAGCCAAACTTTGACGGGACGATGAGTGAGCCGCGACATTTACCAGCACGGCTGCCAAATATTCTTCTAAATGGAGGCACCGGTATTGCAGTTGGCATGGCGACAGATATTCTGCCGCATAATTTGCGGGAAGTTGCCGCTGCGTGTATTCGGTTGCTTGATAAACCCAAGTCGACACTCAGTGATATTAGTGAGCACATCAAAGGACCTGATTTCCCTACCGGTGCGGAAATCATTTCGAGTCCCGAAGAGTTACAGCAGATTTATGAGACTGGTCGTGGGTCAGTTCGAGCGCGAGCAATCTATCAGGTTGAATCGGGTGAGATCGTCGTAACGGCCCTACCTCACCAGGTCTCTGGAACGAAAATTCTTGAGCAGATTGCAGCGCAAATGCAGGCTAAAAAGTTACCGATGGTCGTTGACCTACGGGACGAATCAGATCATGAAAATCCTACCAGAATGGTCATTGTTCCAAGATCGAACCGAATCAACACCGAGGAACTCATGGCGCATTTATTTGCGACCACTGATCTTGAACGAACCTATCGATGTAACTTCAATGTTATTGGTATCGACGGTCGTCCCAGCGTACAACCGCTGCTTGGCCTGCTCAAGGAATGGCTGACATTTCGTTCCGATACCGTATTACGTAGGTTGAAGTATCGTCTTGAGAAGATTCTTGCCCGCATACACATCCTCGATGGTCTGCTGATTGCTTATCTGAATCTCGATGAGGTTATTCGAATCATTCGGGAAGAAGATAAACCGAGAGCTGCTCTAATGAAAAAATTCAAGCTATCTGAAATCCAGGCAGATGCAATTCTCGACATACGTTTACGTCAATTGGCTCGACTTGAAGAAGAGAAGATCCGAGGTGAAAAAGATGAGCTTAACGCAGAGCGAGTAGATCTGGAAAAAACCATCAATTCGAAGGCACGACTGAAAACGTTAATTAAAAAGGAAATCCAGGCTGACGCAGAAGTCTATGGTGATGATAGGCGCTCGATCATTGTGCAGCGTGCTGAGGCCTCTGCATTTAACGAGAAGGATCTCATTGGTGCAGATCCTATGCTAATTGTGCTGTCTACCAAGGGTTGGGTCCGTGCTGCAAAAGGTTATGATGCGAATCCACGAGAGCTCAATTACCGCAGTGGCGACGAGTATCTTGCTTCAGCTGAAGGTAGGTCCAATCAAGATGCGGTGTTCCTGGATTCTCATGGCCGGGCCTACACACTGGCAGCGCACACGTTACCCTCTGCACGTTCACAGGGTGAGCCGCTAACGGGTCGAGTCAAACCGCCAGAAGGTGCGTATTTTACAGGCGTCGTCGCTGGGGACGTCGAACAACAGTTTGTCGTTGCCAGTGATGCGGGATATGGGTTTGTGACCAGCCTTAAAGATATGGTGACTAAGAATAAAGCCGGTAAGGCATTAGTGTCGGTACCTAAGGGTGGCATTGCAATGCAGCCTATCTCTATTCTTGACCTTGATCATGAATTCCTGGCAGCGTTTACCAATGAAGGCAGATTGCTGATTTTTCCTGTTCGCGATCTTCCCGTGATGGCACGGGGCAAGGGTATAAAAATCATCAACATACCGACAAGACGGCTAATCGAACGGGTTGAGATGATGTCTCATGTAGTCGTATTTTCAGAGGTAGATACCCTGCAGATAAGTTCTGGTAAGCGCAGCCTGAGTTTGAAAATTGATGAGTTGGAACATTATCGTGGCGAGAGAGCGCGGCGCGGCCTGAAACTTCCCAGGGGCTTTCAAAGAGTCGATAAAGTTGAACGAATTCGGGGTGACGAATAGAAACGTCTACCCTCTGGCCTGAAGTTAATTCAACATTCCGGGCAGCAACAAGTTAATTGGCGCAAAGGTGGGCGGCCTGGTGTTCGATTAGAGAGTTGGAAGATTCCGCGGTATAGACCTCGCCGTCACCGATGAGCGAATGTTGAAGTTCGCTCAAAAGAACATTCTGACCCTGCAACTCTTTATGTTGCATAAATACTCGCACGCTGACAAGGACCTGTTGATCGCTGATCCCTGCCAGGTACGCGGCATGCTTACGGGCAACTTCCTCGTCTTCACCGATATCCAAACCGGCCTTGAAGTTTATGTTGCCCGGTAGCAGGTCTGTGATGGCTTTTATCAGTAGGGCACAGCAGATACTGCTCTGAATATGTTCCCCTGTGTTGAAAGTAACAATGATGTCATCGCCACGCGATTGCTGTTCACCATTGTATAACCTACAAGCCTCGGCCAACTTCTCTCTGTGGTCATCAATCAAGCGCCCGGGTTTGATCTTAATGACTAACCAGCAAGCAGCTTCAGCTTTTTGCGCCTCTGCAACGGAATGCTCTTCCTCGGGGCCGGTTAGCCATACAAAAAATACATCACCGTAGAACCAAATCAGTGACGCGAAACCAAGACTCAGCAGGAAAAATAGTGCGCTGGCTTTGATAATCACGCCAACAAAGGACATCTTATCTGACCGCAGCCCCAATCGTAGATGGCCCATCAGGGTACTGTGGGAAGTAATATCCCGGGTGAATATGCGATGTGCAGTGCTTCTTTTGCCAGCCTGTGCGATCAAATTATACTCGGCGTCGTACACGGCAACGTGCGCTATGTCGCCCTGATTCAGCAAATTGCGTAGCATGATGTTGAGTGACAAAGCGTCCTGATTAACGAGATAATCCGTAGCGGTAATTGCCAGTTGGTCAGCGATAGTGTTACCGAAGCGTGATCCTTCACGAAGCAGTGTAGAATTGGCCTGACCTAATGTAAGCCAGGTAACCATTAAACTAATAATGAAAGCGGGCAACAGCGTTACAACAATGGTGCGAACGCGTACCATCTTCGACGAAGAAACTGCTGAAGCCATGTTGGAATCCATACATCAAACTAATATCTAAATTATAACTGATTGTTCTCAATACCTATTTCTTTACGGATAATAGATTGAGTAACAAGGAAAAACATGCTGACACTTATAAATATTTCCGGAGATGATCGGCCAGGATTAACAGCAGAGATAACCGCTTTACTGTCGGCGTTTAATGCAGACATTCTTGATGTGGGCCAGGCCGTGATTCACAACCATCTTTCTCTTGGGATACTGGTGAGCGTGACAGATGTCGAAGGTCTAAAAACACGTGCCCGGCTGCTTGGCATCGATATGAAGTTTTCTTCCGTAGATTTATCGAGCTATGAGGAATGGGTTCGTATGCAGGGCAAGGACCGATACATACTGACCTTACTTGCCAGAAGGATCAGGGCTGATCAATTAGCTGCTGTATCAGAGGTCGTGTCCAGCAGTGGTCTTAATATAGACAATATTACTCGCCTTTCAGGGCGTGTATCGTTATCCGAGGAAGATACCAGTACCAAAGCATCGATTGAGTTTTCGTTGCGCGGAGAGCCTGACGAAGCATTTCGGTCTCGTTTAGTGGATGTTTGCGCTGAACATGATATTGATATTGCAGTCCAGGAAGACAATAGCTTCCGGCGCCATCGACGACTGGTTGCCTTTGATATGGATTCCACGCTCATTGATACAGAAGTCATCGATGAAATGGCAGAAGTGATGGGGTTAGGTGAAGCCGTTGCCAGGATCACGGAAAGCGCTATGCGAGGTGAACTCGATTTTAGCGAAAGCTTAAGAGAGCGTGTGTCGTTGCTGCGCGGTATGGCGGAAGTTGATATGCAGGAAATTGCGGCAAGGCTACCGTTGATGGAAGGAGCGACGCATCTTATTCATACATTAAGTAGACTGGGATACAAAACCGCTATTCTATCGGGAGGGTTTGACTACTTCGGTGAGGTATTACAGAAAAAACTTGGTATAGACTATGTGTTTGCTAACAAGCTTGAGATCGTAGACGGTAGATTAACCGGTAAGGTAGTGCCTCCCATTGTTGATGCGGCGCGAAAAGCAGAACTTTTGGAATCTCTTACCGAACGTGAAAACATTTCGCTGCAACAGGTAGTCGCCGTCGGCGACGGGGCAAACGATCTTGCCATGTTACAAAAGGCTGGTCTGGGCATCGCTTTTCATGCAAAGCCTTTTCTCAAAGAAAACACCAAACAGTCAATTTCGACGCTGGGCCTTGATAGCATTTTGTATCTAATGGGTATTCGAGATCGGGACGCGCATTAAGGCAGGATGAGTGATTGATCAGTCGTTCTCTAGATATCGTCAGAAAAATCGCATTCCATTGTGCCGAGAGGCGGTGACAAACAGTACCCCTGAATGTAGTTGAGTCCAGTTTGCCAAAGCAGGGCCAAAACGTTGGGTGATTCTACGCCAGAAATCGCTGTTAGAACGCCGCTCGCCTGTAATGATTGGATCATCTCAGAAAGTTTGGTTTGTTTCTCTTCACTATCATCAAGGTCCTGTGCGAAAGAGCCATCTAGTTTGACGTAATCTGGCGTCAGGTGCTTCAGCAGATTAAAAGGATTTAGTGAACAACCAAAATGGTTTATGGAACTCTTGCAATGCAACTCTGCCAGGCCCTTGGTGAACTTGGTTGCCTGTTTAATATAGGAAGTTGCATCATTCTCGTAAATTTGAATAACTATGGCGTCGCTAGCGAGTTTCGCTGCCTTCAACGCGATGCTTAACCAGGGTAGAAAGGTCTCATCAGAAATCGATTTGTGGATGATGTTTAAAAGCAGTCTGGCTTTGCCACCTGCCTCACTGCTCATTACAGCTCATTACAGCTCATTAGTTGGTTTTCAACATTCATTAATCGTCTGCTATAGTAAAACATGTCTTACAACTCATGCTTTGCCGGCTCACCGGGGACTTCTTTGACCAGTTTCGGTACAAGGTAACCTGGCATTTGATCAGTCATCTGCTTGATGAGATCTTTAGCATCACTGGCTGTTACGTCAAAATTCGCTGCACCCGCAACCTTATCGAGTAGATGCAGATAGTAAGGGAGTACCCCAAGTTCCGACAAGCGCCAGGAGAGGTTACAGAGGGCATCGCAGTTATTATTGACGCGTTCGAGCAGGACGCTCTGATTAAGTAGGGTAACATTGTTTTCTCGCAAGCGGCTCATTGCTGCGCCGACTTCATCATCTAATTCATTTGCATGGTTTGCATGTATGACAACCGTAACTTGAAATCGGGTGTTGGCGATCCATGAGACTAACTCATCGTCGACACGTTGCGGTATTACGATGGGTAATCTTGTGTGAATTCTCAAGTGTGTCAGTTGAGGGAGTTCACTTAACTGTTGAACCAGTTCCCGAAGTTGTCTGTTAGGCATAATGAGCGGATCTCCCCCGCTTAAAATAACCTCGCGTATGGTTGGGTCATTTTCAATATAGGCCAAGACATGTTGCCGGTCGTTTCTGGTTAGTTGAAACTCGCTATAGGGGAAATGACGTCTAAAGCAATATCGGCAATTAATTGCGCAGGTTCCCGTTGTGACGAGCAATACGCGACCGCGATACTTATGGATTAGCCCGTGCTGTGCAGTTTCCTCTACCGGGTCGGTTGTGTATCCAGTTATTACAAGATTTTCTTCTGGACGAGCCAAGACCTGAAGTAGTAGAGGATCAAAGGGATTACCTTTTTCAATACGGTGTAGATATGGAAGTGGTACGAGTACGGGGAAATCTGTCGTAACAGGGGGCAAATCCAGCTCGAGTACCTTAGCTAGTTCGTTGGCATCCCGGACGGCATGCTGAAGATGCCATTGCCAGGAATGGTCATACAAAGCTATATCGGTTCCGGGTATCATTAGCGAAAAACAACTACTGAGAAGATGAATGGCGACCTATTCTACCAACGAATTCAAATCCGGTCTTAAGGTTATTCTGGAGGGGGATCCCTGCAATATTGTAGAAAATGAGTTCGTGAAACCTGGAAAAGGTCAGGCATTTAATCGTGTCCGGTTAAAAAATCTCAAAACCGGGCGAGTCTGGGAGCGTACCTTTAAGTCTGGGGAGTCGCTGGAGGCCGCGGATGTCATGGAATTTGATATGGAATATCTGTACAGCGATGGTGAATATTGGCATTTCATGAAGACCGATGGCAGCTATGAGCAACTTGCAGCGGATAAAGCATCAGTAGAAGAGTGTGTGCCGTGGTTGAAGGAAACTGACAAATACATCGTGACCCTGTGGAATGAATCACCGATTGTGGTTAGTCCACCGAACTTCGTTGAGCTAGAAATTGCCGAGACAGATCCTGGCTTGAAAGGTGATACTGCACAGGGTGGTTCCAAGCCAGCAACCCTTAGCACAGGCGCAGTCGTAAAAGTTCCGTTGTTCCTCAATGTCGGTGAGATTATCAGAGTCGATACGCGCACCGGAGAGTATCAGAACAGAGTGAAATCCTAACACGCCAGTGTCTACTGATTGGTTGTCCGTAGTCAGTCATGAAACGCTGGTGCGAAGGGCAACATTGTTGCGCGATGTTCGTGATTTTTTTGCGGAAAGGAACATTCTTGAGGTCACCACGCCAACACTCGGCTCTGCGGGTGTATCGGATGCCCACATTGAAAACATCACTGTTCCTCTACCTAACAGCACTGGTTATCTCCAGACCTCACCAGAGTACGCAATGAAGCGATTGCTGGCTGGGGGTAGTGGTGCAATTTATCAGATTGCACCCGCCTATCGGGGTGGTGAATCTGGTCGTCGTCATAGCATCGAATTCACCATGCTCGAATGGTACAGACCGGGTCTTTCACTACTGGCGCTAATTGCGGAAGTGCAGCAACTTTTAGACGAGTCCACTGATGGGATGCCGCAATGCCCTATCGTCAGTTATAGACAGTTGTTTGAAGAACACTGTGGTGTTAATCCGCATCAAGCCAGCGTGGCAACGTTGTTCCAGATAATTCAGGATCACGCCATCAATGCCGACCATTTATCCGACGAACAAGATAATGCTGTAGGTTATCTTGATTTATTGTTTTCTGTGCTGGTTGAGCCAAAGTTGGACGCTGTTGTCGTGACTGAGTTCCCCGCCTGTCAGGCGGCCCTGGCGAAAACGGGTCTTGATACAGCGGGTGACATGGTTGCCCAGCGCTTTGAGTTTTTTCTGGATGGTCTTGAGCTAGCCAATGGATACGATGAGCTGGATGAGGAAGCCGAGATAAGAAGTCGCTTCGCGAGCAATAACAAGATTCGTCAGCAAAGGGGGACTGAAGTTATCCCGATTGATGAACGTGCAGTCATCGCAATGTCGAAGATGCCGCCATGTGTGGGTGTCGCACTAGGCCTCGACAGGTTGTTGATGCGAATAGTAGGGGCGCGGGATATTTCCAAGGTCATCAATTTCAGCACAGACAGGTAGCAAGTGTGGGCTGACCACTAAAGAATGTATCAGGTTTCTATTGGGGTATCCGGGTGGTTGCCCCATTCCGACCAGGAACCATCATACGCCCTGATATCATAGCCAAGGGATTTTCCGATTAGGTAGGTGAGTCCAGATCTGTGGTGGGTCTGGCAATGCGTAATGACGCGCTTGTCCCGGGTGATTCCAAGTTGTTCTAATTGTGCCTTGATATCCTTTCGAACACGTAAACCATTATCGCGGTCCATAGTATCGAGCCAGTCAAGGTTAATGGCACCGGGGATGTGCCCGCCACGCGCCGCTGCAAGTTTCTGACCTTGGTACTCTTCCGCTGATCTTGCGTCCCAAACGATTGTTTGGGGGTCATCAATACTGCTTAGGGTGTCGGCCAGGGAAACCTGCGGTGATAGGTCGATCTCAATATCAAGTTTCGTTGCTGGCGCTATTTCACGCTGCTCAGCGGTAGTGGGTAAACCTTCACCCATCCATGCAACCAGTCCGCCATTTAAATAAGAACTTCGCTCATGTCCGATGATGTCCAGTGTCCAGATAAACCGGCCCGCCCAACCGCCACCCTCGTCATCGTAGGCAACAATCTGCTTTGTCGGGTCATAGCCAATACGCTCAAAAAGCAATTTGAGTCGGTCATTCCCGGGTAACTTGCCGGGTGCAGGCGCGACGCCGGATATCAACTCACTGGGTGTTATGTGTATGGCGCCCGGGAGGTGTATCTTGGCATAGACCTCAGGACGGCAAAGGTCAATGATTTGCAGGTCGTCATCATTTAAATGGCCTGCGAGTTCGTTAGGTTCTACGATGAGTGGTAAGGACATAACGGGTTATTCTACGCAATAAGATGAGGTAATGCGCAACTGTTCTACGCGATGCAAGGCCTGTTAACATAGCAGATCTTTGTGCAAGCTGAAATAATCGAGTCATGGGTAGTTATTCCGAAAATCTCATCTGGATGGATCTTGAAATGACGGGTCTGGATCCAGAAGTAGAACGAATTATAGAGATCGCCACAATCGTGACGGATTCCTCGCTAAACATTCTTGAGGAAGGTCCTGTGCTGGTCGTTGCTCAAAGTGAAACGCTACTGACGGGCATGGACGATTGGAATCGCGAACACCACACATCATCGGGGCTTGTGGATCGTGTGTTGTCAGAAGGAATTACTGAAGCGGATGCGGAAGCACAGACCATCGATTTTATCAGTAGATTTGTTGGTAAAGGCGAGTCGCCTTTGTGCGGCAACAGCATAGCCCAGGACAGACGTTTTCTGGTACGCTTCATGCCCGCGCTTGATGACTATTTGCACTATCGAAATCTTGATGTCAGCACAGTGAAAGAATTAGCACTTCGCTGGCGACCGGATGTGGCCGCTGGTGTCCAGAAAATCGGTACTCATCGTGCGCTCGATGACATCAAGGAATCTATTAATGAGTTGCAGCACTATCGAGCGACGTTCTTTCAAACCTGAAGCCTGCGCTTTGCCTCTTGTTGTTCGATTGCCCAATCCACATGAATTTTGACCAGATCTGTTGCAACCTCCCGCTTGTTTTTGAGTGCCCTGATGATTTTTATATCAAAGGGCGCGTTACCAAGCGCAATACTAATGTTGCGAAGCCAGCCGTCAAAGCCGGTACGTCGTATTGCTGAACCCTGTGATCGCGTGTCGAACTCCTGTTCACTCCACAAATACAACGAAAGTAACGTGTCCGTATCGAGATTGTTTCGAGGTTTGAAGTCAGGTTCGGCAGTCGGTGCCGCATAGCGGTTCCATGGACACACTGCCTGACAGTCGTCACAGCCAAAAATTCGATTGCCCATTTGCTCCCGGATAGGAATGGGAATAATCCCACGATTCTCAATCGTGTGATAGGAGATACACAGCCTCGAGTCCAACTGATAAGGAGCGACAATCGCTCCGGTCGGACAGATATCGATGCATGAACTGCAGCTCCCGCAACGATTAACAGCGGTTGTTTGATCCTCGGGTAAAGGAATATTAGTGTAGATTTCGCCAAGGAAGAACCACGATCCTGCGCGCTCATTGATAATTAACGTATTTTTCCCGATCCAGCCCAACCCCGCCTTTTCTGCAATACCTTTCTCAAGAACTGGCGCGCTATCGGTAAATACCCGCGCTGAGAACTCCGTCATTCCCCAGTCCAGAAGATACTGGTTTATCTTTTGCTCCAGCTTACGTAATCGGGATCGAATTACCTTATGGTAATCCCGACCGAGTGCGTATCTGGCGACATAGGCCTTCGAGGTCGCCATAAGGTTTTCAAAGATATCATCGTCTTCTGGTAGGTAGTCCATACGGACACTGATGATGCGGATGGTGCCAGGAATCAGCCCTTCCGGCTTGCTGCGTTTTACACCATGTTTGGCCATGTAGTCCATGTCCGCACCATAGCCATTGCTGAGCCAGGTCTGTAGGCGCTGATTATGGCTACCAAGGTCAGTATCGGTTATGCCCACTTGTTGAAAGCCGAGGCATTGCCCCCAGTCTTTCACAGCTAGAGCGAGTTCTACGTAGTCAGGGTTCTCCATAGGGGGATCAGTAGCCTACAATGAGCCCACTATAGTGCCGTATTTTGAGGATCACTTGAACCTAGAGTTGTACAGTGCCGAGCAGGTAAGACATTTTGATCGCGTAGTCATTGATGATTACGGTATTTCTGGACTAACGCTGATGCGTAGGGCCGCTGAAGCTACCGTCGATGTGGCCAGTGAGCTTTGGCCCGATATAATCAGTGTTGCAGTGTTCTGTGGCAGTGGTAACAACGCCGGGGACGGATATATTGTGGCCGGTTTGATGGCTGATCGGGGAATCGACGTTAAGGTTATTGTTGTAGGTGATCCCAAAAAACTTGGGGACGACGCAGCGGCTGCACGACGGTTTTGTGAGACGACAACAGCGCGGTTTGTAGACCAGCTGACAGGTCAGGATCTCATCATCGATGCCCTGCTGGGGATTGGATTATCGGGCGCGGTGAGCAGCCAATATGCGCAGGTAATAGATCAGATAAACGCCAGCGGGAAACCTGTGTTGGCCGTCGATATACCTTCCGGTCTATCTGCAGATAGCGGTAATGTGTTAGGTACGGCTGTTCGTGCGAGCGCTACTGTGACCTTTATTGCGAGAAAGCTTGGTCTGTTCACGGGCAGGGGGCCCGCGTTATGCGGCGATGTTTATTGCGCTGATCTTGATGTACCGAATGAAATTTTCCAGCCATCGAACGTACAGTTGTTGGATATTGAAGATTGTCATCTACCGCCTCGTGAATCTGACGCCTACAAGAACAACTTTGGGCATGTGCTTGTAGTTGGTGGCGATGAAGGTATGGGCGGCGCGGTTATGATGGCTTCCGAAGCGGCACTCAGAGTAGGCGCAGGACTCGTGAGCGTCGCAACCCGACCTGACAATGCGCTTGCGCTCTGTTCGCGACGGCCGGAAGTAATGGCGCGGGGAGTATCGAATGATAGTGAACTGGATCCTCTTATTGCCCGCGCAAGCCATATTGTTATGGGTCCAGGTCTTGGGCAGAGTGACTGGTCGCGATGGTTGTTTGATCGAGTACTACAGACAGGCAAGCCCGGCGTCATGGATGCGGATGCGCTTAATTTACTGTCCAGCAAGTCGGTGACTTTGGATGATTGGGTTCTAACACCCCATAAAGGAGAGGCGGCACGACTGCTCGGTGATATGGATGAAAATAGGTTTGTCGCTGCTGATGCCATCCAGAAAAAATTTGGCGGCGTTACTGTGCTAAAGGGTGCAGGCACACTGATTACCGATGGTAGTGTGACCTCGGTATGCCCCTACGGCAACCCAGGAATGGCGACGGCGGGCATGGGTGATGTATTAAGTGGTGTTATAGGTGGACTCATGGGCCAGGGGCTATCGCCACTAGCGGCAGCGCAGAAGGCGGTCGTGTTTCATGCCTATGCAGGTGATCAGGCTGCAAGGCAAGGTCAGCGCGGTATGATTGCAACTGATGTAATACCCATTATTCGTATGTTAGTAGGATAGTTCTGGTTTTGGCGTATTCTGAAAATCTGCAGGATGAAGCAGCAACCATCGCCTTTGGTAAGTTGTTAGGTGAACACTGTGCGGGTGGGGCGAGGATATTCATCAAGGGTGACCTTGGTGCCGGGAAGACCACATTGTGTCGCGGCATTTTGCGTGCATTCGGTTACGAGGGTGCTGTTAAAAGCCCGACGTTCACGCTGGTAGAACCCTACGAACTCACTCAGCAATCCATTTATCACTTTGATCTATACAGACTAGGGAATCCAAACGAGCTAGAATATATCGGCATTGATGAATACTTTCAGGCGCAGAATTTGTGTCTTGTGGAATGGCCAGAACGAGCGGCCGACACGTTACCCCCCGGTGATGTCGAGGTCTTGCTTAGTGTATCGGGTAAGTCGAGGTATATATTGCTGCACGGCATGACAGTTTTGGGAGAAGCAGTTTGTCAAAAAGTGTTCGGTTCATTGTAATGAATCACCGATTATTGCCATTTTTTATTTGTCTTGTTGTACAATTCACTACTGCGTCAACGATCGATCAGGTTCGAATTCACCAGTCTCCAGAAAAAACCAGGATAGTATTTGATCTGGGGGATGTCGTCGAACATCGATTATTTTCCCTGCAAGATCCAATGCGATTGGTTGTCGATATCGACGATGCGAAAATCATGGCTAATCTGGCCAGTGTGGATCTGAAGCAGTCGCCTATTGAGAACATTAGGTCTTCGGTACGAAATTCGACAGATGTCCGAGTTGTTTTTGATCTACGTGAAATTGTTAAACCTCGGAGCTTTGTTTTAAAGCCCATCATGCAATATGGCGACCGGCTGGTAATAGACCTTTATACGGATGATCAACAGGAAACAACGCTCAAAAAAGAAGATCTGTTCAAACAGCAGATGCGTGATGTGGTGATTGCGATTGACGCTGGCCATGGTGGTGAGGACCCGGGCGCCATTGGTCATGGCGGGGTGCTGGAAAAGGATGTTGTGTTTTCAATCTCATCGATGATGGATGAGTACTTTAAAGACGAACCAGGTTTTCGGGGTCTCATGGTCCGTGAAGGCGATTACTACATCGAACTGCGTAGAAGAACGCGAATTGCTCATGAAAATTTTGCCGACATCTTTGTATCAGTTCATGCGGATGCTTTTACCTCATCCAAGGTCAATGGTGCGTCCGTTTATGCGCTCTCTGATACAGGTGCTACCAGTGAAACAGCAAGAATTCTCGCGGAAAAGGAGAATACTGCAGACCTGATCGGTGGCGTGGGTGGCGTCAGTCTGCGCGATAAAGATGATTTGCTGGTAGAGGTGCTGCTTGACCTGGTGACCACGGCAAGTTTGTCTGCAAGTCTGGATATGGGCGAGAAAGTGCTGGCTCAGATAGGGCAGGTTAATAAGTTACACAAGCCACGGGTTGAACAGGCTGGATTTGTAGTATTAAAGTCTCCGGAGATCCCCTCATTACTGATTGAGACTGGTTATATCTCTAATCCAGTGGAGGCAAGAAAGCTGGCTAGCCATCGTCATCAGAAGCGTATGGCTTCGGCGATCTTTTCGGGTGTTCGTCAGTACATGGAAAGTAATCCACCACCAGGTACTTTTCTCGCCTGGCGAAAACAGAATGGTGGTAACGCGTTAATCACGTATGTTATTGAGCGTGGCGACACCCTGTCTAAAATTGCCGGAAAATACCGGGTTAGTTTTGAGAACCTGAAAAAAATTAATGGTTTGCGTAGCGATAAGATTAGAATTGGTCAGGTGCTGAAGATTCCAGCTAGCTAGTGAGTAAGACTCGAGGCAAATTGATCGACGTGAAGATAAAACAGCTAGATCCCAAGTTAGCAAATCAGATTGCCGCCGGTGAAGTGGTAGAACGTCCAGCATCGGTTGTTAAAGAGCTGCTTGAAAACAGCCTGGATGCGAAGAGCACTGAGATCCACATCATGGTTGAGATAGGAGGGACCCGTCTGATCAAGATTCGTGACAATGGTTCTGGTATTGGAAAAGATGACCTCAAACTCGCCCTTAATCGTCATGCCACCAGCAAAATTTCGTCTATTGAGGATTTGGTGGCAGTTGGGACGCTTGGATTTCGCGGAGAGGCACTTGCGAGTATTGCTTCCATTGCGCGACTGACTCTAACGAGTAATGACAGTGACGGACAAAGCGGCTGGAGCTTAAACGGTGAGACGCTAGAAGTTTCACCTGCACCACACCCGAGAGGCACGACGATAGAGGTTAGAGACCTTTTTTTTAGTACACCGGCCCGACGAAAATTCCTGCGCACCGAGCGAACAGAATATCAACGGATCGATGAGGTGTTGCGAAAGGCGAGTCTAAGTCACCCTAACGTAACCCTGACGCTGAGCCATAATGGCAAGCTCCTCAGGCAGTATCGTGCATGCCTGACTGAGCAGGACGAACATCGCAGACTTAGTGCGACCTTCGGACCTTCATTCCTTGAGAACGCACTTTATTTTTCGGAAGAAAACCATGGAATGCGCTTGTCCGGCTGGGTTTCTCTGCCGACCTATTCTCGTAGTCAGGCCGATCAGCAATTCTTTTTTGTAAACACTCGGCCTATTCGAGATAAACTAATAACCCATGCGGTTAAGCAGGCATACTCGGATGTGCTGTACCATGGTCGACAGCCAGTGTTTTCATTGTTTTTGGAATTGGACCCAAAAGATGTCGATGTGAATGTGCATCCAACGAAACACGAAGTACGTTTTCGAGATTCCCGCAATGTTCATGATTTTGTTTTTAGATCCACGCACAAATTGTTGGCGGATGTTAGACCTGATGATGTGATTGCACCCACTGCCGAAAATTTCCTGGCTTCTGTACCAGTGCAATCGAATTTCTCAATGCAAAGAGGTTCACGGATAGGTGAACAGGTGCAGCATTACGCGGAGTTGTTACGTAACGACCCTGTGCCCTTGACCACAGATAGTGATATTCCTCCGTTGGGGTATGCGGTAGCCCAACTTCATGGGATTTATATTCTTGCTCAGAATGAAAGGGGTATGGTGATTGTAGACATGCATGCCGCACATGAGCGCATTACCTACGAGCGTTTGAAGACCGTAGATGACGGCGTGAAGAAGCAACCACTTCTGGTACCCATTACCATTGCTGTTAGTGCAGCAGAAAGTGCCGCAGTCGAGGATCATATAGAACACCTAGATGAATTGGGTTTTGATATCGCCAAGTTCTCGGAGGAGTCACTCATAATTCGTGGCATCCCGGCTTTGCTGGCCCGGGGTAACTCAGAGCAGCTGGTCCGAGATGTGTTATCCGACCTCTTGGAGTATGGATCCACCGCCCGGATTGAAGAGCAGCATGACGAAATATTATCCACTATGGCCTGTCATGGTTCTGTTCGTGCTAATCGCAAGTTGTCAATCCAGGAAATGAACGCGTTACTCAGGGATATGGAAGAGACAGAGCGCAGCGGGCAGTGCAATCATGGGCGACCGACCTTCTGCGAGCTAACAGTCGCTGACCTGGACGGTTTGTTTATGCGCGGCAGGTGATCCTTTGAAGCCCAGGGTCCTTACCCTCACTGGACCGACTGCGAGTGGCAAATCCGGCCTCGCTGAGGAGCTTGCAAGACGATTTCCCATTGAGATTATTTCTGTTGATTCTGCTGTGGTTTATCGCGGTATGGATATAGGTACGGCTAAACCGTCTCCTTTGGTTCTTAAAAGCATTCCTCATCATCTGGTAGACATCAGAGATCCTAGCGATACCTATTCAGCGGCAGATTTCCGACATGATGTCATTCAGATTATCCGTGATGTTCTTGTCAGGGGGAGGTCCCCGTTACTGGTTGGGGGTACGATGCTGTATTTCAGAGCGTTGAAGAATAGTATTGCACAACTACCCGGCGCGGACGCAACCATAAGAGAACGGATAACCAAGGTTGGAGAAAATGAAGGCTGGGATGAAGTTCATAGACAATTGTCACAGGTTGATCCGATAGCAGCGGCGAGAATCAATCCAAACGATGCGCAACGACTTCAAAGAGCACTGGAAGTGTATGAGATCACCGGTCGAACATTATCTGAGCTGCATGAGGTCGGCCAGGTAGATTGTCCTTTTGATTTGGTTGAACTTGCCGTTGTACCGCCGCGGGCGTTGTTACATGTTCGGATTGATGAGCGCCTTAATGCCATGTTGGAAGCGGGTTTTTTTGATGAGGTGAGATTACTTTTTGAACGTGAAGACTTAAATACTGAACTACCCTCAATGAAGGCAGTTGGATATCGACAGATTTGGTCATACTTGGCAGGAGACCTCTCCGAGGCTCAACTGCGTGAGAAAATAGGGGTTGCCACACGCCGCCTGGCCAAACATCAATATACCTGGCTCAATAGCTGGGATGATCTGCACGTGTTTGAATCTGCAGATATTGATCAGGTCTTGAAAATCACCGATGTCAGCACCATATTAACTGAAGGTACCAAACCAGCAGCTTAGTTCGACTGGATGCAACTAGCGGTTGTAATATGAATAAAGGAGCGCATCATGGCAAAAGGACAGTCACTACAAGCCCCATTTCTGAACGCATTGCCGAAAGACCGCATACCTGTGTCGATTTACCTGGTTAGCGGTATAAAACTATAGGGCCAAATTGAGTCCTTTGATCAGTTTGTTACTCTATTGCGAAGCACAGTGAGCCAGATGATCTATAAATTCGCCATTTCTACCGTAGTGCCATCCCGCAATGTAATCATTGACGAAGAAGATAGCGAATGATGGCCCCCCTTGTTTTTTGATAGACCAGAGGCTGGCAGCCGGGCATTACTTGTACATATTGAACAACGGGATTCTGAGCTCGCGACTTCGAGTGAGCTGAAGGAACTAGCAGAGTCGGCGAGTCTACAGGCTGTAGGTAGCATCCTGAGTAATCGAAGATTCCCCCATCCAGCAACTTTCCTTGGTCAAGGTAAAGTCCAGGAAATAGCCGAGTTAATACCTACAGTAAAAGCTGAACTGGTGATTATCGATCATGAACTATCACCCAGTCAGCAGCGTAACCTTGAAACTGAACTAGCGTGTCGAGTTTTGGATCGAACGGGTCTGATTCTAGAGATCTTTTCGCAGCGAGCGCGAACCTACGAGGGTAAGTTACAGGTGGAGCTCGCACAATTAGCGCACGCATCCACGCGATTAGTTAAAGGCTGGACTCACCTCGATCTACAACGTGGTGGTTCTGGTCGTGCCGGAGGCACTAGTGCTGGTTTGACGGGTACCGGTGAGACTCAGCTTGAGGTGGATCAGCGGTTGCTCGCGGTTAGGACGCGACGCATCACGAATCGTTTGGATAAGGTGAGACGACAGCGGAGCCAGAATCGGCGCTCCAGAAAACGCTCGGACATTAAAACCGTTTCTCTTGCGGGTTATACAAACGCCGGTAAATCAACCCTATTCAATCGTTTATGCGAGTCGGAAGTGTGGGAGGCAGATCAACTTTTTGCGACGCTGGATCCAACGCTTCGTCGCTTATCAATTCCCGTCATTGGCAAAATCGTACTATCCGATACAGTAGGTTTTATACGTCAGTTACCGCATTCCCTGGTGGAAGCTTTCAGAGCGACACTGGAAGAGGTGACTGCGGCTGATCTTATTTTGCATGTAGTAGACGTCGCGGCAGATTCTCGGAGCGAGCGTATTGTTCAGGTGAATGAGGTTTTTGACGAAATTGGCGCAAACAAGGTGCCAAAATTGATGGTTTATAACAAAATAGACGCAGGGGGTTCAACTCCAAGGTTAGAGAGGGATGCCAGTGGTAAGCCCTTTAAGGTCTGGGTGTCCGCCCAAACTGGCGAAGGTCTGGATTTGCTGGTTGAAGCGATGGGAGAGTTACTTGCGGATGAGCTTGTAGAAACGCAGATAACGTTGCAACCTCACGAGGGAAATATACGGGCAAAACTCTTTGCGTTAGGGGCGGTTCTGCGAGAGGACACTGATCACGATGGTCTGATTCGCATGGACTTACGTATTGATCAAAGTGACCTTGCAAGATTACAGGTAAAATAATATTAAGTTTTTTACTAAGATTAATGGGAAAATGATGCCCGCAATTGAGTTGGAGATGAAAAATGGCCTGGAATGAGCCTGGAAACGGAAAGGATCAAGACCCATGGGGCAATCGGAGTGATCAAGGTCCGCCGGATCTTGATGAAGCTTTTCGCAAACTACAGAATAATTTGTCATCCATGTTTGGGGGCGGATCAGGTGGAGGTGGCGGCGCAGCGAAACCCTTGAATTTTAATATGATAGGTCTGGTGGGTGTAGTGCTCATGACACTATATTTCGCTCTAGGCGTGTATCAGGTTGATGAGCAAGAGAAGGGCGTGGTATTACGTTTTGGTGAACTACAGCCAACAATCATATTGCCGGGATTGCACTGGAATCCACCACTTATAGATCAGGTTTTACTCGAAAATGTAACTCGTGTTCGATCAAGTGCACATGATTCTGAAATGCTGACCGAGGATGAAAACATAGTGAAGGTCAAAATGACTGTTCAGTATGTGATCAGCGATATCAAAAATTACAAACTTAACGTGAAGAATCCTGATTTAAGTCTTTTTCAGGCAACAGAGAGCGCCCTGCGTCACGCGGTTGGCAGTACTGAAATGCACCAGGTGTTAACTGAAGGACGAGAGCAACTGGCCTATGATGTGCGGGATCGAATCCAGACCTATATGGATGCCTATGGGACTGGTATTCAAGCTACTCAGGTAAATATTGAGGAAACCGCACCGCCAGATGCCGTGCGTGCTGCCTTTGATGATGTCATCAGAGCGCGAGAGGATGAAGTACGGCTCAGAAATGAAGCGGACGCCTATGCCAATCAGGTCATACCAGAGGCGCGAGGTGAAGCACAGCGGTTGTTAGAAGAGGCTCAGGGTTATAAGCAAACTAAAATTGCGCAGGCCACCGGTGAAGCCGAACGCTTTAACAAATTGTATGTCGAGTACAAGTTGGCACCGGAAGTTACCCGCGAGCGTATCTACCTGGATACTATTGAGTCCGTGATGATGAATAGTACTAAAGTGTTGATCGATGTCGACGGTGGTAATAATTTGCTGTATCTACCATTGGATAAGATCATGCAACAATCATCGTCAGCGGCCCCTAGCTATAACCCTAATGACCGGCCGACAGGCGCTGTAGCGAACACGACAAGTTCGCAACCGAACAGCAGCCGGGCGAGGAGATAATCATGTCAACGAAAAAATTTGTACTCAGTTTCATATTATTGGCAGCGGCAATTCTGGGAAGCAATTCATTGTTTATCGTCAATGAGATGCAGCGAGCAGTATTGCTCGAATTTGGTGCGGTCGTAAGGGCGGATATTGAACCGGGATTGCATCCTAAATGGCCATTTATCAATGAGGTCATGAAGTTCGACGCCAGGGTTCTAACATCTGATGCGCCTCCGGAACGCTTCCTGACATTGGAAAAGAAGGCCGTCATTGTTGATTCTTTTGCGAAGTTCAGAATAGATAATGTAGCAACCTACTACACTGCGACCTCAGGCGATGAGACTCGAGCAGAGCAATTGCTCAAGCAACGCATCAATACGGGATTACGTAATGAAATATCTAAGCGTACTTTGTACGAGGTAGTGTCAGGTGAACGTGACCAGTTAATGGAGGTGCTGACTAGTGCAATCAATGAGGTTGCGCGTATGGAATTAGGTGTATCGGTTGTGGATGTCAGGGTCAAGCGAATTGATCTGCCGCCGGAAGTGAGCCAGTCAGTTTATAATCGTATGAATACGGAACGTGATATTGAAGCCAGAGAGCATCGAGCTAAAGGTCAGGAATTAGCAGTCGGAATTAGTGCAGATGCAGAAAAGCAGCGTGAAGTGATTATGGCGGAGGCATACTCCTCTGCGGAACAGACTCGTGGTGAAGGTGATGCTGAATCGGCGGCAACGTACGCAGCAGCGTTCACTAAAGATAAGGAGTTCTATAAGTTTTATCGCAGTATGAATGCTTACAGGGCGGCTTTTAGCACCAAGAGCGACGTTTTGATTATTCAGCCTGACAGTGATTTCTTTAAGTACATGAATCAAAGCGAAAACTAATTTAATGCGTTAAACCCGCTAGGGTAGGCAGGCCGGGAGTAATATCTCGGCCTTTTTTTGGAGTAAGCAATGTTGTGGCACGAACTTAGTGTTGCGCTGTGTCTGGTATTGGTCATTGAAGGTATCATGCCTTTTCTGTTTCCGCGCCGGTGGCAGGAAATGGTCGTGAAAGCCGCAGAGATTGACGAAAAAATGATGCGTGCTATGGGTCTGGTAAGCATGCTGATTGGCACTGGTTTGTTGTATCTCATTAACTAGTATCAAGAAACTAGAGGCACCATCTGTAATTTTCGGACAGGAATTAACAAAAAGACCAATGGGGCATTATGGGTAAGAACGTAGTTATTATAGGAACTCACTGGGGGGACGAAGGTAAGGGCAAGGTTGTTGATTTGCTCACCGAAAAAGTCGCAGCAGTTGCTCGATTTCAGGGTGGACACAATGCTGGCCACACACTGGTCGTCAATGGTGAAAAAACCGTTCTGCACCTCATCCCATCGGGGATATTGCATAGCCATGTTGCGTGCCTCATTGGCAATGGTGTTGTGCTATCGGTTCCGGACCTATTTGTAGAAATTGATGAATTGGAAAATGCTTGCCTTTCGGTGAAGGATCGGCTCATGGTCAGTCCTGGATGTCCGCTCATACTGCCGCACCATATTGCCCTCGACGCTATGCGAGAACAATTAAGGGGCAATAAGAAAATTGGTACAACGGGTCGCGGTATTGGTCCGGCCTATGAAGATAAAGTGGCAAGACGAGGGCTAAGAGTTGGTGATCTCTACCACCCTGGTAAGTTTAAAGACTTGCTGGAAGAGGTGATGGATTACCATAATTTTGTGTTGACGAAATATTTCAATACTACGCCAGTTGATCTTGGTGCTACGTTGGATGCATCTCTAGGCTATGCCGAAGCGTTGCATCCAATGGTAGGAGATGTATCAGAGAAGTTGTGGTCTTTAAGAAAAGCGGGTGAGAATATTCTATTTGAAGGCGCCCAGGGCTCGTTGCTGGATATCGATCAGGGCACTTATCCATACGTGACTTCTTCGAACACCACAGCGGGCGCGATTAGTAGTGGTTGTGGCGTCGGCCCAAGAGATCTCGACTATATTTTGGGTATCACCAAAGCGTATACCACACGCGTCGGGTCAGGTCCTTTTCCAACAGAGTTATTTGATGATGTAGGTACCCGCTTGGCGAGCAAAGGTAACGAATTTGGCTCAACCACAGGTAGACCACGGCGTTGCGGTTGGTTTGATGCCTATGCCTTACAACGTGTAATTCAAATTAACAGTATCTCCGGGTTGTGTATTACAAAACTTGACGTGCTCGATGGTTTGGAAACGGTATCAATCTGTGTCGGGTATAAAGTCAACGAAGACGGCGACGAAACCCCCGTTTATGAAGACCTTCCCGGGTGGCAGGAGACGACCGCGGGCGCGAAAACACTTCAAGAGCTTCCAGCAGAGGCTCGGAGTTATCTTGCACGAATAGAATCTGCCTGTGAGGTACCCATTGATTTTGTATCAACAGGTCCGGATCGCGAAGAAACAATAGTTACTCGTAATCCGTTTGGTGGTTGAAGATTACATCGAGCTTGCGGATGTTATGGTTCTAGACGAACCAGTCAAGTCCAGATAGGTGGGGAGTTCTAAAACTACCTGGGATGTTGGAAACGATCCTGAAGCTAGAACACCTGCCTGACCAGTAGCATTGTTGCCTGCGCCGGCGATGATAGTGGGGATTCGAATACCCCGTAATTACTCTATTTTGAACCTGTGAGAAAACACTATAGTCGTTCACAGTGGTAGTGAATCTCAACGTCATTACTGACCATAGGTTGTCTCGGTTAGCGCATAAAGCCTAGGTTTTGAATGGAAAAGTTTTTCAGGTTGGGGAATACCTCGTTCAGTTCGGATGCGCCCAGGCCAAACCAGCTGGCTAGGGTGGCGCCCATTTGGTCGATCGCGGTGGTCGGTATGATACGGCCGCGACCGGAATCCTGGGGGCCTTCGATCTCAATTATGGGCATGTTCCCGTATATTTCCTTTCCGTTTACCGCACCACCCATGATCAGCTGATGTCCACCCCAGCCATGATCAGAACCATCACCGTTGCTGGTCAGAGTTCGCCCGAAATCTGACGCGGTGAATGTGGTGACCTCATTACCGATGCCAAGTTCTTCCATCGCCTGGGAAAATGCATGGAGCCCCTGACTAAGTCTGCTGATCAGTATTGGTTGTCGCTCAAGCTGATCACTGTGCGTATCCCAGCCTCCGAGAGACACGAAAAATGTCTGACGTTTCATCCCCAGTGCTTCCCGCGCTGCTATCAACCTTGCCACCATAGATAGACTGCCACCCAACGGGTTACCATCCGGAAATTGTGTTTCGAGCGGTGGTACATCAGCAATTTGATCAGCAATGAGATCTGCAAGGTTTATCGAGCGCTGTTGAACTCGGGCAAACTCCTGCCCGAAGGCAGATGTCGGCGAACTCGTAAGCATTGCGTTGAATGCGTCTGCCCGGCGCCGTTCGCGTTCTCCCGAAGCCGCAGAATTCAAACCTTTGAGGGTTTGCACCCCCCCCGCACCGATGCTGTATGGCAGCGTTGCCGAACCGGTCTGCCACAGGTTACTGCCTGCTATGGTTACGTTCATAGACAGCCCTGTCTCCCCATTGCTACCCTCTAGAAGGTCTGCCATACGACCCGCCCAGCCAGTGGGTTTGGCCACGTTGGTATTGAGCGATTGCCAATATTTCTGTTGATCATTGTGCGAGAACAACTGTTGTGGCAATTCAATATTGCCATTCTCAAAACTGGTGCGTGAGGTGGGCTCCACCAGTGCTCCGATATTCGCGGCAACCGCAAGCTTATTGTCATTAAACAGATCCGCGAGTTCCGGTGCTGAAGGATGAAAGCCAAATGTACCCGCGGTTGTTAATGGATTAATAGACACGAGATCTTCCGCAGCAACGGCCAGGCTCTGACGGGCATCAGCATACGCCTCATACTCCAGGCCACCCGAGGGCACCACCATGTTATAAGAGTCATTACCGCCAAACAGAAACACACACACCAGTGCGCGATAGTCATCAGCGGGAGGCACCATCGCATTTACGAGGCTTAAATGCCCAAGCGTGGCGGTCATGCTGGACCCGGCGAGCGCAGCCTGGATGCTGCGGGTTAAAAACTCTCTGCGCTTCATCGTTGCACCGAAAATTCAGGAGAAGACACAGTCAAAAAGACCGCATCCTGAACTCTTCTTGTACCGTCGTCATCCAACGGTGTCTCTGTGACATTCTCAATGAGAACGGCTTTCATCTCGTCTGACATCAGTCCCCCCATCAACAGTAGGTTTACATGATCGACCAGACCTTCAGGATCGTCCGATAGCTCTAGTTCATCGGTAAAATCAAGCAATACAGGATGCCGTGCGGCATTTTTTCCGGTTCTGGTTCGTGCACCATAGACGAAGTCCGCCAGAACATTGGTAGAGGTGGTAATCAAAGATTCCGTAAGGATCTCAAAAGCAGGACTGTTAATCCCCATGTTTTGCAGCTCTCCGGGATGCTGATAGTCCGGGCGGAAAAAATTGAACACCGAGGGTGCCCCGAGCGGGCGTTGCCCTAAGATGTTGTTACTGTCGCCAAAACGCAACACACCGAACTCACCCTCGGCTTCGAAGGCTCGCCAGAGCTGTGTGACTTTGAGCAGCGGGTCTTTAAGTTTCCCAAATGTAAACCCCTCCGCGGCGAGTGCTTCCTCATCGAGAAAAATCGCCTGCACGACACGCTTCAGGTCGCCGCGTTCACCGCTGCCGTTGTCCTCAAAGATCGTTGTAATGCGCTCGACATATTCCGGGCTCGGGTTACTGGTCACCAGATGCTGTATCAGTTGCTTGGAAATAAACGGCGCCACATTCGCATGATTAAAGATATTGTCGAGTGCAGCATTCATGTCCTCCGGGGCATCAAGGCCCGCCGGTATCAACTCATAGCCCAGTAGATATTTCAGATCGCGGTCATGAAAGTCCTCAAAGGATGTCATCGGAATGACTTCACTCTCGGCATTGCGCCGGGAAAATCGTAGGCGCGGCGCATTACCGTAGTTCCAACCGGTATACACCCGCGCAAACTCCAGAATCTCATAGTAGGTAAATGTGGGGATCGGCTGTTCGTCTTCATCAAGCTTGCGAGTGCCATCGAGGTTCAATTCCCAGAGGCCGATGCTAAACAGCTGCATGACCTCCCGGGCATAGTTTTCATCCGGGGAAATGTTATTTTCCGGGTCGGCTTTTTCATTACGCCGCATACTCAGAAAGTCACCCATCATGGGATTGAGCGTGACCGCATGCAGTAATTCACGATAATTACCAAAGGCGTACTCCGCCAGCAGATCATTGTAGTTGGCAATGCCTAGTACCGAGTTCCGTAGTGCGGCCTCTTCATCCGAGATAACAAAAATCTGACTCAACGCGAAGGCTACCCGTTGACGTAGCTGATCTTCACCATTGACGACGACGTCCCACCAGGTGTCGACGCGCCTTAAACGTTTTGCATTACCCTGATTCGCTTCCAGGTTCGCGGCTTCCAGCGTCGCTGTTAGTTTCGCTAATTGTAACGTTGTGGGTATGGCAAACTGCTCATCCAGCCAGGACTCATAGCCTAGTAGTACAAGATTATCGATGGATTCTTCCGTGGGCCCGAAAGTAGCTCTGAGTAGAAATCGCGCTGCCTCGGTTTCGGAGATCGTGAGTGCCGGAGGTTCTGCCGTGGTCTGTGTAGAACCTCCACTTCCCCCACCGGAGCATGCAGTCATACCGAGTAAAATGGCAAAAAATAGTGCTGCGACTCGTAACATAACGGAACATCTTACTCTCCAATGACCATTATTGTGTACCGTACGGCCCCGCCATCCTGAATTGTCATCTCTTTACTATGGGTTGAAGCTATTATGGCGTTAATCCCTAAAGCGTTTATGCTTGCAACGTCGGCACTCCACGGTGCGGATGATACCCTGTCGCCACCATGACTTCAGTAGAGCCGACAGCTAGTTTCAGAGGCATAACTACTGGGTTTTTAATGTTCAGTTGTTTGGCTTTCTACTGCAGCCGCAGCGGTATCTTTCGTTGGAACGCAAAACTCTGAGCGTCGCTTCTAATCTTAAGATGTTTAATTTTCATGAGGTGCTAAACTGGCTGAAAGCATCTCTTAAGTATACCGCTAGGCACTTCTTATTGTTAGTTATTTTTGTATAAGTATACCAAAAGTATACCAAAAAGAGGTTTTTAAACTATATTGAAAGTTAAAAAGTCTATATAAAACAAGGATAAGCGTAATATTATGAGGTTATTCATGGTGCCGAGGAGAGGACTTGAACCTCCACGGGGTTGCCCCCACTAGCACCTGAAGCTAGCGTGTCTACCAATTTCACCACCTCGGCTTGAGGACGCGCAAGATTAC
>JAQWMV010000110.1 GCA_029246605.1 Pseudomonadales bacterium
GGCCGGAAAGATCCTGCAGCCTGATGATGCGAGCCGCGAGGCAATTGATACGCTAGTGCGCGAACGACAACCGGAGGTTGTTAGCTATGTTGACTGGAAGCGAATTGACGAGAAGGAAATTGAAAACGGTGAAGCGCAAAACCGCCCGCGCGTAAAGTTTACCAATGTGGCCGATATGCTGGCGGTGCTCGAGCGTTAGGACGACACTGACTTTAGTCGGCCTTTGCCCTTTTTTGCGGCCTTCGGCTTGTCATTCCCTTTTGCTGCAAGCGTGGCTTTCAGGGCATCCATCAAATCAACTATCTTTTCTTCTGTTGCGACGACCGGCGCCTCGGTAATATCGTTTTCGGCGATTTTCTGATCAATGAGTTCCAGTATCCGTGACTTTTCTTCGTCAGAGTATTTTTCAGGCACATATTCATCGACAGAGACCTGGTCGATAATATGAACAGCAAGGTCGACCTCAGCATCTTTCACTTCAACATCTTCGGGCAGGTTAACGTCATCAAAGGATCTAAGATCGTCGGCATAGTGCAGTTGTTCCATGGCTAAGCCATCACCCATGGGTCTGATTATCACCAGATAGTCTTTCCCTCGCGCTGCGTATCGGGCAACACCCGCTTTACCGGTCTTTTGGAGTGCGATCGACAGTAGTTTGTAGTGTCGATCACCGCCTTTGCCTGGGCTCAGAAAATAGACTTTTTCAAGATTGATTTTATCGACGGAGCTTAAGGGTACAAATTCAACAATATCAATGGTGTCACTTTTTACGGCTTCCAGTGCCTTGATTTCTTCAGCGGTAAAAAGCACATATTGGCCCCGGGAAAATTCATAGCCTTTCACCATGTCTTCTTTGGGCACGACGTCGCCATCTTTCGCACAGATGTACTGCTGTTTCATTCGGGATCCACAATCCTTATGGATGCGATTGAAACTGACGGCACTGGAGGTGTCTGCAGAGGAGTATAGCCGCAACGGAATAGAGACCATACCAAAGGAAATGGCTGCTGTTGGGAGGGGTCGCATGTCCTTGCCTTTTTCATGGATCAGGCACTTCAGAGTGCGTACGAATGTTTACGGACTCAAGCGGTCTATCTTAAATTTTCATGTCAGTCGTCACTGATCACGACCCCGGTGCCGTAGGCCAGTAATTCTGCGGCACCGCCGAGAACCACTGAAGTGGAAAACCGGACGCCAACAATAGCATTAGCCCCCATGCGCTTAGCTTCGTCTTCCATCCTGTCCAGGGCTTGCTCTCTGGCTTCTGCCATTAGCTTGGTATATTCGGTAATTTCGCCGCCAATTAGCGTTCTGATAGCTGCCATGATATCTCTGCCAACATGACGGGCGCGGATCGTGTTACCGCGGACGAGGCCAATAGTCTTGTCAATTTTTTTTCCGTGAATAGTTTCTGTAGTAGTTGTGATCATCTCTCAATCTCCTTGTAGGGATCCGTTTTGTAGCTAATGAAACGTTCAATTAACGCAATTAAAAATAATATCAGCATACCAATTACCATTCCGGTGACAGCAAACATCACGACGAAATCTTCGTCGTCGCTGGTTATAAACTCAAAAAAGCCATAACCAAGAAATAGCAGGTAGCCAGTAATCACCAGTATCATGCCTGCATACCGTGCGAACCCACTAAAGGGCAGACGCCAGAAACCTTGCAAAGCCTCATCTTGCGGTTCGCGGAACGATAGGCCATCAAGTTTCGATGTGTCTGCCAATAGACTTTCGTATTCCTTGCGGTAGCTAGTGGAGCGGGACAAATGCCTGTTCACAGTGTTGGCTTCTTCCGGTGAAAGTTCTCCGTCAATCAGTCCGGAAAGTAATTCACTATAGTGTTTTTCTTCCATTGCTAATCTCCTTTATCAAATGCCAGTTGGAATCCTTTTCTGGCATGGTAGAGCCTACTCATCACGGTACCTTTGGGTATTTGGAGTATCTGGCTGATAGCCTCGTAGGACATATCCTGGAGGTGTTTGAGTATGAGTATCTCGCGGAACTCTGGTTTCAACTTTTGTAGTGCACGCCACACCGATTGTTTGCTGTCGTCCCCCGCGACCAGCATTGCCGGGTCACTGGTCTCGTCGATAACGTCTATGACGTCGCTATGCTCGCGCTTTGAGCGTAGATAACTCAGACAGCTGTTTTTCAGGATGACGTAGAACCATGGATAAAATGCCTTCAGCGATTCCAGTCTGGGGATATTGATATAAGCTTTGGCGAAAGATTCCTGACAAATATCTTCGGCCATTACCGGGTCGTTTAGAAAGCCGATGGCATGATAATAAGCTTCGCGACGATACTGCTGCACCAAGAATTCGAAGCCTCTGGGGTCCCTCGATTTCAGGCACAGACGTATGGCGCTGGCTTCGTTCACGAAATCTCACTCCTGTTCATACAACTGTTGAATGCAACAGGTCGCGAGATATTCAAATTATTTTCGCTTAAGTCTTAGGAGAGTTCGTCGAGCACCTGGTCGATCGATGTGGCAGGTGTGTCTTTGAAGTCCTTCAGCCGCGAAAAAATATCTGCTGCGGCAAGATGGAAGCCATCAGAGAAGCCTGCGCCAGCGAAGGTTGCCGCTATTTCTTCCATTTCACCGGTAAAACGCCACGCCTTGGCGGTGTTCCCGGCGACCTGCTTGTGAGTCTTCTGCGTGAAGGCTTCTCCCCATTGTTGTTCGAGATTTGCACGAACGCCCTGTTTTTCTGCGACCGCGAGGATCGTGGTTAATAGGGCAGTGCTACCCTTGGTGTAGGCCGCGAACACCATTTTCAGTGCTGACGCAGATCCGATTTGGTCTGATACCACGCTGGTATGAAGTGGGGAACCGTCAAAAAGCGCGGCAATCTCCGGTGCATCGACACCGGATAGGTAAAACATTGTGCCGGCCTCGGCCTGCCATGCGGGTCCGCCGATAATGCCACCGTCAACGAACCTGGCACCGGCGGCGGTAATGCGATCCGCGATAACGTGACTGCGTGCCGGCGCAATGGCGTTGCCCTCGACGAAGATACCTTTATATCCACAATCAATGACTTCGCTTGCGACATCCTCTGCCGCATGTGGTGGACAAACGCTTAAGATCACGTCGCTTTCAGATACGAGATTGGCGACTGAGTTACAGTCTTCCAATTTGCCTCTGGTGGCTCGCTCCCGCGTTTCGTTGCTTCGATCTGCATCTGCCCAAAGGACGCGATGCTGGTTGTGGGTCCCTGCGGCGCCAACGGATGCACCCATGGCGCCTGGATGAATCAAGCCTATGGTGGTCACTGTATGTACTCCTTAGCGATATCTTTTAGGAAGTCTAATGTGATTTTCCTGAAATTTCTTTAGCCGCTTTTTCAAACGGTGCGATCCGTTGAACGTTTGTCCGTTCGCGGATGTGTGACCTCGATCATTTGCACATCTTCGGTATGACGTTGTACCAGCTCACGAAAGTGCTGCGCCAGATCAGGAAACGCACTCGCGCAGGCGGGCTGTGCCTGACAGTCTGCCAGAATCAGTTCGAAGGCTGATTGTGCATCCACGGCAACGTTAGCGGGAACGCGCATGGTCAGGGGCGCAAGTCCATCGAGAACTACGCTGCGTACGGTAGCTTCGTGACGACGCAGGTAAACCAATGCGGCACGCGTGCCATAGGATCCACCCAGGAGATTGATTTTGTCATAGCCAAGTACTTCGCGGACTTCATCCAAGTCATCCATGGCAATGGGCGTGGTATAGAGCACAGGATTAGCAGTAAGTGTAGGTAGGCAGGCACGCAACTCGTCAATCTGTTGCTCGGTTGCTTCGGCGAGCGTCAAATTAAAGTCTTCATAGTATGCGGCCGCATTAGAAATACAGGCCAGGGAATTGGAGTCTCCGGTGCCCCGCTGATCGACCAGGATAACGTCCCGCTCAGCTCTCATTTTACTCAGTACCCTGAAAAGGAACGGACCAGCGTCTACGGCAGACTGTCCAGGGCCACCGGCGAGAAAGAATATGGGATCCGGTCTTACCACCGCTGTGGTGGCCGGTAACAGCATGATGTTGAGATCGATCCGGCGACCGGTCTTTGCCGCACGGTCTTCAAATACACTGATGGTGCCGCACAGTGCGTCGGCAACTACGGCCGTCACCTCGGGTCTGTCTGGCCGTTCGCATTCTCCCAATAGATCATAGTTGGGACTAACGAGTGTATTTTGAACGCCAAATTCACAACTGACACACAAAGTGCATGTCAGTATGAGTAGCGTCTTTTTCATACGCGGCCTACGCGGCGAGATCCTGTATTCTTGCAGCTTCCTCACGAAGCATTTCCGGTGAACCGAGCAGTTGTCTGTTGGCACCGATGCGCTTGAACCAGTAGTGCAGACCCACCAGATCGGTAAAACCCATACCACCGTGAACTTCCGTGGCTACCTTGGAGACGAATTTACCTACATCCTGTAGATGGGCTTTAACCTGGCAGGAAACGAGGCGTCTATCGTCGGGGATATCATCCAGCGCAAATCCCGCATACCAGACAAAGGAACGACAGGGTTCGATGTTGGCGGCCATATCGGCGCACATATGTTTCACCGCCTGAAACGAGGCGATTACACGATTGAACTGCTTGCGCTGCATCGCATAGGTTACGGACTGGTCCAACATGCACTGTGCTGCCCCCAGGGTGTCTGCTGCCTGCATAACGCGACCAATATCGAGTGCCTGGATAAATACATTGGCGTCATTGGAGATAGGCGCTGCAGTAACGTCGTTATAGATCAACTGGCAGGTCGATCGTGTGGCATCAATCGTAGTCAGGTTGCCGCGTTCCAACCCGTCGGCGTTAGCAGAGACCAGATAGAGATGCTGGTTACTATCGGCGATGAGGTAATGATCGGCGTTGCCATCCATAACGAAAATAGATTTGCCATTGATCTTGCCATCAGAGACTGACACACCGGCATCTGCCCGTGCACCGAGCGCTTCGCCAAAAGCGATACCTACACGTGAGTTGCCAGCCGCAATCCCAGCCAGTAAATCTTCCTGACCACCGGCAGCGAGCAATGCCACAGGGGCAATAACTGCGGTGCTTAAAAAGGGTGAGGGTGTGACGTGGTGTCCCAGACATTCAGCGACGATTGCTGTATCGAGATAGCCAAGCCCAACGCCGCCCTGGGCTTCTGGTATCAATAGCCCGGGGATGCCCTGCTCGGTGAGCCCCTGCCAAATTCCAGTATCGCTTTTTTCACCACTGGCGATCTTACGAACTTCATCAAGCGGCACCTGATCGCTTAAAAAACGATTTACACTATCCTGCAGGAGTACTTGTTCTTCTGATAATCCGAATTCCATGATGTGCTCCTATTTGGCTTCAACTTTGGGTTCTTTTGGCATGCCAAGACCCCGTTCGCTGATGATATTGCGTTGGATCTTATTGGTGCCGCCGCCGATAATCAAACCGAGGTAATACATGTAGTGCCGCTGCCAGGATCCATCGCCACGAACATAGGGATTGTCGTCAAAGGACAGGCCAATTTCACCCATGATATCAATCGCCAGACCTTCCAGTTCGTGGCGTAATTCGGTGCCCTGCAACTTAACGATCATACCGGCCAGTTTTGCATCCTGACCTTCATTCAGGCGTGCTGATAATAGACGCATGTCGTTGTAGTTCATGGCCATGATGCGACCCTGTATTTTCATCAGGCGCTCCCGGAATTGCGTATTAGCCATGAGCGGCTGACCATTCATTGTTTCGCTTTTCATCAAATTAATGAGGGCATTCAGTCGCGCCTGGGCCGCGTCGGGTGGTGCCAGAGAGCCGCGTTCAAAACCGAGGATGGAGTTGGCCACCAGCCACCCCTCGCCGCGCTTGCCGACGATCTGGTCTTTCGGTACCCGTACATCCGTAAAGAACACCTCATTGAAGTTGGCCTTCATGGTCATATCGACTAGTGGTCTGACCTCAATACCCGGGGTGTCCATTTTGAATAACAAAAAGGAGATGCCCTGGTGTTTCTGTGCATCCGGTTCAGTCCGTACCAGACAAAAAATCCAGTCCGCAATATGCGCGGAACTGGTCCAGATCTTTTGTCCATTGATGACCCATTCGTCACCATCCAGTTCTGCTTTGGTAGAAAGGCTGGCAAGATCACTGCCCGACCCTGGTTCCGAATAACCCTGACACCAGGAGATATCCCCTCGGATTGTTGGCGGGATGAATTCCTGTTGTTGCGCTTCAGTGCCCCTTTCAAGAAGCATCGGCGTCAACATAGAGATGCCCTGGCCACCAAGCCCCGTGTTCATCTGAACGCGGCCAAATTCCTCCGTGATGATTCTTGACTCAATGATGTCGGGCTGCGCGCCAAAGCCACCATACTCTTTGGGTATGGTCCGGGCGGTGTAGCCGTGTTCAATAAGCGTCTGCTGCCATTCCTTTGGGGTCGGTGCACCGTCATAGCCCCCTGGCTGCTTATCTTTGTGGGAATCTACAAATTGTCGGACTTCTCCTCGGAAGTCTTCGTATTGTTTGCCAAAAGACAGGTCCATCGTGTTCTCCGAAACGTATAGCATCCACTCGGGTACCGAGTGGCGCTCAGGGTTAGTTAGGCTTTGGGTGTTAACTGAACCAGAATGCCATTAGCCGATTTAGGGTGGATGAATACCTGCGAGGTACCAACGCCGATTAATTTGACGCCATTTGCTTCAAGTTGTTTTACCGTGGCATCGCGGTCTTCGACTTCCATAGCCATGACATGTAAGCCTTCGCCCCGAGACTCGATGGCTTTGGCCACGGGGGAATCATCAGTTAATGGTGCAACAACTTCGATAAAACCGCCGTTATCGAGGTTAAAAAACGCTTGCTTCATGCCGAGTTCCACTGATTCACTGGTTCTATCCAGCGTCAGACCAAAGTTATCGCGCCAGTTTGCGATGCCTGCGTCTAAATCCTTTACTCGAACGACTATGTGATCTACGCCTTTAAATGTCATGTTTGATCCTAGGTAACTTATTTGGGTGGGTGAATATATCGTGTGCCGGTAGTGCGCTGCAAACTAAGGCGTGGGTTTATTGTGCTTTTCCAGCGTTTTAGCTTGCAACACCCGGTGGTTCAAGAGAGACTTTCGCTCCCTTAAAAAATTGCTAATAAATTGCAGGAGCCCTGAGATGGCAGTTCAAGTTGGAGACAGTATTCCAGATGTCACGTTAAAAATTATGGGAGAGAAAGGACCGCAGGATATAACCACTGCTGATATTTTCTCCGGCAAAAAAGTTGTGCTATTTGCTGTGCCGGGTGCGTTCACCCCCACGTGTAGCGCGGCCCACCTACCCAGTTATGTCGTCAATGCAGACAAGCTCAAGGAAAAAGGCGTGGACAGCATCGTATGTACCTCCGTTAATGACCCTTTCGTCATGGACGCCTGGGGCAAAGCGGGCAATGCAGAAGCGCTGATGATGGTCGGTGATCATGAAGGCGCATTAGCCAATGGCATGGGTCTAACCATGGATGCTAGCGGCGCTGGACTTGGTATTCGTTCGGTGCGTTACTCACTGGTAGCAGAAGATGGCAAGATTACTGCACTAAACGTAGAAAAGGGTGGGGTTTACGAAGTGAGTTCTGCCGAAGCTATCCTCGAAGCACTTTAGTATTGCTTTAGGATTACTCTATTCGGGGCGGCAATCGCCCCGATTCTTTTTAAGGAATTCCCAGGGTGATTGAGACCTGGGTTCTCTGGACCTTGCTAGCGGTATCGATGCAGTCGGTACGTACCGCTGGTCAAAAGCATCTCGCCAATGACATGTCGCCCCTGGCGGCAACGCTGGTGCGTTATCTATTTGGTTTACCTTTTGCGGTAATTTATCTGGCGATCCTGTGGGTGGACCACGACACCGCTTCACTTAGCCCGACCATCAATTTCTATCTGCCAGCCATCATCGCTGGTGTGTTGCAGATTGTTGCTACGATATTGATGATTCGTTTGTTTATGTTACGTAACTTTGCGGTCGGCAGTACCTATGTGCGCAGCGAGATATTGCTGACCGCGATCATCGGTGCGGTTTTTTTTGCTGATGCAGTGTCATTGTTAGGTTGGTTCGCGATCTCAATTTCGTTCCTAGGACTGGTGCTGGTCAGTATTGGCAAGACTGGCAAGCCCAGCAGTCTATGGAACTTATCCGCGCTTTATGGCTTTGGTGCCGGTCTGGCATTTTCTCTGACGTCGTTGTTAATCCGTAAGGCCGGTCTTTCGCTCAATACCGACCCGATGTTTGCTGCAGCGTTAACGCTAACTTACATGGTGGCGATTCAACTGCTGATCACACTGGTTTGGGTGGTTTTACATAATCGCCGGGAGCTACTAGTCATTATAAACAAGTGGCGACTCAGTTTATTTGTTGGTTTCACCAGTGTTGTTGGGTCTGCAGGATGGTTTACCGCGTTTACGCTGGAGCGGGCTGCCTACGTTAAAACATTCGGCCAGCTCGAGTTTTTGACCACATTGCTGATTTCCATACTGTTTTTTAAGGAGACTCCCAATAGAATTGAGTTCGCCGGTATGGCGATTTTGGTCATTGGTGTGCTTGCGCTATTGCTGGCGCCGTGATTGTTTGGCACGATAGACCCAATGCGGGTGTAGCTCAGTTGGTAGAGTCCCAGCTTCCCAAGCTGGTTGTCGCGAGTTCGACCCTCGTCGCCCGCTCCATATCCTGGTTCTGCAGCCTATTATTAGCCTCTATTAACAAGCCAATGCTTGTCTTGGCCTTGCGATCACAAACAAAGAGTCACTTTCTTCAAGCTCTTCATATTTTAAGGAGGACAAAATTTCGAATGAATCAGAAATGATGTTCACCAATTGGTCTTCAGTGTAATAGGTAAACAACAATCCGCTCATCTCCTCGTTTCCTTCACCCAGCCAAAATGAATGGGCAATCATTCCATTACGGGTAAGGATCGCTGTTTGTTGTTTAAGAGATTCTTTGAGCTCGGTTTCTGTTAGATGGTGAAGCACTTTGTTTGAATAGATGCAGTCAAACTTATCATCAACGTTCAGCTTCAGCGCATCGAGTTTCAGAAATGGGATTTTTGGGTGTTGTTCTTTGTAGATCCTAAGAAATTCATCCGATAGGTCTGAACCGGTAACATCGTAACTCTCTTGCAGGAATTCAATATCCAACCCGGCGACCGATCCCAATTCGAGGAGGCTTGAATCTAAGGGTAGGCTATTTGCGAGCGCATGATGGATATTGCTGCCGTCATAGTCTTCACACATTTGGATATATGTTTTTACATTTTCTGGATCATCATAAAAGCCCATCGCTATTTTCTTTTATGTATACTCGCGTGCTCACAAATATAGCATTGCGATTGGAGATCACCCATGCCCATGGATACAGCAACCTATGAGGCACTTGGCCTGCATCTGCCACCCACGAAGACGCCCAAATCGGACCCGAAAGCTTCATACGTGCCACCAGAGGGTGACAAACAATACAATCCCTGTGCTGATGCTTCCCCCGGGGAAGATGTACCCGTAGGATTAGTAACGCAGGTCAAGGACTGGTCGGAGAGCATTATATTTCCGGCAACTTACAGAGATATCTATATTTACACACCAGCAAATCTGGATCAGGTAAGCGAAGCGCCGTCTTTGGCATTTTTTAACGATGGTGCTGGTTATGTCGATGCCAAGGGTCCGGTTCGCGCAGCAAAGGTAATTGATAGCCTGATTCACGCCGGGGAAATTCCCCCTACGGTAGGTGTATTTGTTAATCCGGGGCAACCGATCGATAAAGATGCCGCCATGCTTGTTGGTCAGCGCAGCTTCGAATACGATTCTGTCACGCCGACATTTATCAACTTCATTAATGAAGAGATATTGCCGTTGGTGGAGAAACACCTGGGACGAGCCTTGAGTACTGACCCGGCCCAGCGCTTGATCTGCGGCATGTCCAGCGGCGGTATTTGCGCTTTTACTGCCGCGTGGCATTCACCGCAAAGTTTTGGTCTGGTGTTATCCCATTGTGGCTCTTTTACCAATATCCGGGGCGGGAACAATTTCCCGTATTTGGTGCGCAACAGGGAAGCGAAACCGATTAAGGTCTTTTTCCAGAGTGGTAAACAGGATCTTAATGTTTCTTTTGGCAACTGGGCGATCGCTAATCAGGATATGGCGGCTGCACTGGAATATTCAGGATACGACTACAAATTCGTCTTTGGTGAAGGTACCCATAGTCTGCGCCATGGTGGTGCGATCTTCGCTGATTCCCTGAGGTGGTTGTTTGGCAAGACTGGCGAGTCATCGAGTTAGGATAGCCTCGCCTCACTGTGGCGTCGTCGCTATCGGCGTATCAGTCAATAATCGCCTGACGGATTGCATTTTCCACATCGTAATGTAGATCAGGTTTCATTTGTTGAATCATAATGACGGCCACAAGATCCTCTTTTGGGTCGGTCCATGAGGTCGTCCCCATGGCGCCAATCCAACCAAAGGCACCCTCGCTTCTAGGGGTTTGTGCTGCGACTGGATCAAGGGTGACCCTGACGGTATAGCCAAATCCCATACCTTTTGTCGTGCCTTTGGGTGAGTAAAGGTCACCCACATGGTTGCGTGTCATCCATTCAACAGACCTTGGCCCGAGCAGCCGGTTACCAAATAGCGTTCCCCCGTTAAGCAGCATTTGTTCAAAATGCAGATAGTCGCGTGCGGTACTGTTGAGGCCCCATGAACCAGAAAAATGTTTTGTGGGGCCGGGCAGGCCACGCTTGCTACCCTTAGCCAGAACCCGACGATGCTGTTTTTCGTCCGGTACGTTCCAATAAGTGTCCTTCATGTCTAATGGCTTCAGAATATTGTCATGAACGAATTCATTAAATGGTGTGCCTGAGACGATTTCGATGATGCGCGCGACTACATCTAATCCCTCTGTACCGCTGTAGGACCAACGGGTACCCGGTTGAAAATCCAGCGATCCGGCTGCGTATTTTGGAACTAGCGTAGCAAGCGCTTCGTTGTCTCCCCAGGTTGTCTCCGATATCGCAGAACCGAGACCGTAGCCTCCAATGCCGCCGGTGTGTGTCAGTAAATCCTGAATGGTAAGTGGTCTATGTGTATCGACTAAGCGATGTTCCGGAATGTCATCGCGTGGGATGTATCCGGTGGGGCTAATGTCTTCATCAGCAGGTTCTTTGAGAACTGCCACTTTGATGCCTTCAAACTCAGGAATGTACTTTGAAACAGGTTCGGTTGGCTTAAAAAGACCCTGTTCAATCATCATCATTGCGGCAACACCGAGCACAGGCTTGGTCGAGGACCACATCTGGAACAGTGAATCGGTAGACATTGGGAGATTCTGTTCTACATTGCTCTCGCCCTGTGCTTTTAAATAGATAACCTTGCCATGCCGCGCTACAGCAACAACTGCACCCTGGACATTCCCGGCGTCGATATGGCGCTGCACCGCGTCTGTGATACGCGCCAGTCGCTCGCTGGACATGCCTACTTTTTCCGGCGTGCGTTTGGGAAGTTCAGCGGCGAAAGCGGCCAGAGAAAGCCAGGTAAGTGCGACAGTAAGAAATAGCCTCATGGGTGAGTGCCTCCATTCGAAGAGACCGATAGTCTACCGAGTGGGTTCAAGAGTGTCACCAGCAACTCTGTTCAAAAAAGCTATCCCTGGAACTGAAACACCTCATCCAGGGGTACAGCAAACACCTTAGCGATTTTGAACGCTAGCTCCAGTGTGGGGGAATATTTTGCCTGCTCAATGGCAATCAGTGTCTGTCTTGTTACACCTACCTGGGCTGCCAATTCCGCCTGCGTCATTTCCTCAGCTTCAAACCGAAAGCGACGAATGTTGTTAACAATAGCTGTTTTACCCACATCAATATCCACGTCGGTAGTAAAACAACTGCACAATGACTTTCAATGTTGAGGAAAGCACTAGCGCGATCAGAAGCAGATGGCCAATCACTATCGGTGACAGCTCAAACAATCGATTTTGCAGCGCATCCGGCATCCTCTCGTTCACTACAATCTGTCCTATTAGCAGGCAGACAAAGATGACCAGCAGCAGATAGGCGATGCGGTCACCTCTGGCATTAAACGTATGATCCCTCTCATCCATCTGCTCTGTTTTTTTGTCAACACGCAAAAGAAATGAAACCATGATTCCAACGAGGATCGCCAAGATTACTGTGTTCGTCACCAGATCCAACATCGCGATACCATTCATGGCGTCATCGTCAGCTAGAAGCATTAAAATTAAGTTGGGGAAGTAGTACAGCCCTATGGCTATATCGACTATCAGTTCAGATCAAAGTTTTTTTTCGCACGGAGAAAAATTGCTTAGCATTTCCATAGCTGCCTCCTTTCGTTATTGGCAGTGTAAGAAAGCCTAATGTCTATGTAAATTATTGTTTACACAATGTATTAAATACTTTACGTTGAGTGCTCCTATGAGCAGGCGACGCTACCGCCATCACTGGTGATGGTTTCGCCTACAGTGAAGGCGCCGGCCCGGGAACTTAAGAATATTGCCAGACCTGCAATGTCTTCCATAGTACCAACCCGACTACTGGGATTGTTTTTGCCGACAGAACCCCAGTCCACACCCTCTGTTTCTCCGCCGAATCCGACGCCTGCGCTTAACATCCAGGTGGGATAGGGTCCCGGTGCGATTGCATTGACGATAATGTTTTCTTTAATCAGGTGAGATGCCAGTTGTCGCGTCAAATGATGCACAGCTGCCTTGGACGCGCCGTACGAAAAAGAGTCAAAACTAGGTGTTTTAATACCGTCAATGGAGCCAATATTAATCACGCGAGCTGGATTCTCTACGCTTGCTGAGTTCCGTAACAGTGGCAGCATTTTCTGGGTCAGGAAGAATATACTTTTTACATTGGTATCCATCACCTTGTCCCAGCCATTTTCGGGAAATTCATCTATGGGTGCACCCCAGGATGCGCCAGCATTGTTGACTAATATATCAACCCGGTCTTCTCTGTCGCTCACCTGTTTTCTCAATGACTGGATGCCTTCAAGTCCAGAGAGGTCCGCCGGTATGGCGATGCACTCACCACCATACTGCGCTGACAGACGAGCGGCCGTCGCCTCACATACGTCAGCTTTTCTGGAGCTGATGTAGACTCTTGCACCACTGGCTAAAAAGCCAGCGGCAATCATTTCGCCAATGCCGCGTGATCCGCCAGTAACAACTGCAACTTTTCCTGCTATAGAAAATAGATCTTTCAATGGTGTCTCCCATTAGTTTTGTGTCGAGTTCAGTTTGGCTATCGTGTTCCGAGCCCACGCGCCAATGCATCCATAAATTCATGCGCATAGCGTTTACCAAGGTAGGTGTTTGGGACGCCCTGATAACCATGACAGCCCCCGGGAAATACCGATAGTTCAGTGGGGACGCCGGCCGCCATTAGTCGATTGGCGTAAGCAATGTTTTCGTCCCGAAATAAATCCAGGGTTACCGTGTGCATCCAAGTTGGCGGCAGTCCAACCAGGGATTCTGCTCTTGCCGGTACCTGAGGTGCTGTTCGGGGTGTATCGGCTAGATAAGCGTTCCAGGCATACTGGTTGCTCTGCGCTGTCCAGATAAATTCTCCGACCAAAGGATCCGCAGGATGTTCATCACTGCCGGTTCGGTCATCGAGCATCGGGTAAGTCAGTTGCTGGTGGCAAATTTCATATTCATTGGCATCGCGTGCTTTGATGGCCAGGGCTGCAGCCATGCCGCCGCCAGCACTCTCTCCGCCGATACCAATTCTAGTGACGTCTATACCAAGGTCTGACGCGTTGTTGTGCAGCCAGGCCAATGCCACATAGCAATCATCCAGGGGCCCGGGAATAGGGTGTTCTGGTGCCAGGCGATAGTCCACAGACAGGACGACGACGCCTAGTTTAGAACAGATACTAAGATTGGTAGCATCGGATCCTTTGGCTTCTCCGAAGAGATAACCACCACCATGCATATGCAGGTAACCTGGAACCAGTTTTTTATCGTTGGTGGCAGGCCGATAGAGCAGGGCAGGTATATCAGGTGCACCCTCGCAGGTAATGAAAATTTCCTCGCGGGTGATGCCGAGTGCTGCAGGATCCCCGAGTGGTGCGGTTTTCGTTATTGGTGTAATTCGCGCTTGTGCCATGGCTTCATCGTTTAGTTTAAAAGCCGGTGCTTCTAGCATTGGCGATAATTCAGGGTCCAGCAGGTGTTTGGAAGACGTCAAGATTTGATCTCTCGTTTTGTTGGAAGGAGGACTATAACGGGGTCAGGATACTATTTGCCAGTGTAATGTGGCGGCTGGAATAAAAACCACTGCTGCTGCAGTTCTTGTCTTCCTATCGTTTTGGGATCGATAAGAAAAAAGCACTACAGCAGCCGTGTGATACTCACGACTACTTTTTGTTGTAGTATTTGATGAGTTGCTGCCGGCAGACTTTTTCAGCCTGGGTGTATGCGTTGTATGCCATTTCGGCATTACTCATGGGGCCGCGTTTGCGAAACTATGTATTGACGTAGGCTTTGATCAGTGTGTTCTTTGGGTCCACGCGATGGGTTGCGGAAGCGCAGCCAGTTGCAATAGCGCCGGCGATTAGGACCATCAAAAATCGATGATAGAAGCTGAAGTAAGCAGTATTTTGATTCATATTTCTCCCCTCGTTAAATTGACGAGAATGAGAATCTGATAGTTGAACGTTTTGATCCTTCTGGGCAGCTGCTTTTTTTATGCCCTTTACCTGATGATGTAAAAATATTTTAAAATCAATATTTTAAGAAGCTTCTTGGCGTTGCCAAATTCAATAAAATCACACGAAAAGGAGAAAGAAACTTGCACGATCTAGCAGGAAAGTTAGCTTTAGTGACTGGGGCCACTCGGGGAATGGGTGAGGCGAGTGCACGAGCCTTAGATGCTGCAGGGGCTCGTGTTGTTTTAAGTGGTCGGACACAGTCCGATCTTGAGCGAGTCGCGGGGGAATTGAAAAATGATCCTGTCATTCTTGAGGCAGATCTTTCACTCTCCCGTGCTGGCAGTGAACTTGCAGAACGTGTTCTAGATGCGGTCGGCGACGTGGATATTCTCGTGAACAACGCCGGTATCCCGATGCGCCGCACGCCGGATGAGCTCACTGAGGAGGATTTTGATCTGGCATCCTCCCAGTCGATACTCGGATCTTACCGTTTCACTGCTGATATATAGTTGACCGGCAACTTCTTTGTTTTGAAGCCCTTTGGCAACTAGCGCCAGTACTTCTTCCTCACGTTTAGTGAGTTCCTGCTGGTGAACTTGAGTGACGGTTGGGCGGAATGATTGCACAACTTTTCTAGCGATACTTGGTGTCATGGGAGCGCCACCATTAAGAACGTCTCTGATACCTTCGAGTAATTCGGCAAAAGAATGGCGTTTAACAATATAGCCGCTGGCGTCTGCCTTGAATGCGGCAAAGACGTCTTTACCGTTTTCGAATGCTGTAAACATTAGGATTTTGAGATGGGGTTGTTGGTTCATTAGGGTAGCGACACAATCCACGCCGCTCATGTCAGGCAAGTTTATGTCCATCAGTACAACATCGGGGTGCAATTCTGGTATCTGTGATACTGCGTTGCGTCTTCCGCTAAAGCAGTGGCTACACTCAAAGTCATCCACTGAATTCAAGCGCTTGCACAAGCTTTGTTGCAGTTCTACATCATCTTCTACAACTACGATTTGAATCATGAGCGGTCATACTGTCTTAGATTGGATTGATATTGCATGTTGGACCGGTCACTTGATATACCCCATTTGTGGTACGACCAAATATCGTACAAAAGATTACTTGATGCAAATACAGATTCCTTACCCTGTGGCGTTACGCGATAATGTACCCATAAGAGGAGGGTAGTATATGGCAGTGGGTGTTTGGGAACCGCAAAAATCCCTTAAGATAAGCGAGGACAGCTTAAGAGCGCTGGCAGTAAGTTATCGCGTAGGGAAAAGTGAAACGCTCAGTGATTTTCTGGATGACGACACGATTAACGCTAACGCGACGCTGATGCAGCAGGAAGCCGCTGTTTTTGATGTTGCCATGGGTCTTAATGATAGTGAGCTTGAGGATCTGATCCGGTTGTTTACCCTGGCGGAGATGCAGTTGCCCGGTTGGGAGGGTGGAAAGAAGAGTCCGGTGATCTATCTGGTGAAAATTCTTAAATCGCGTGACGCATTTAGTTCGGATTTACGTAAGTGGATAAAAGCCAATACTGATAATCGATACCTTCCAAATGGCAGCGCACTGCTCTAGTGCGTATAATGCTTGGCCAATAAACAGGGTGCATCATGCGAAAAGCTAAAATTGACAGGAATACACTGGAAACCAAGATCTCGGTAGAAGTGAATCTTGATGGTAGTGGTGAGCGAACGTTCGCTACTGGAATCCCTTTCCTGGAGCATATGCTGGATCAGGTGGCTCGTCATGGATTGATAGATATGCAAATCAGTGCGGATGGCGACCTTGAGATAGATGCGCACCACACCGTTGAAGATATCGGCATTACGCTCGGTCAGGCCTTTGCAGAAGCGGTAGGTGATAAAAAAGGCATCCGTCGGTACGGGCATGCCTATGTTCCTTTGGATGAAGCACTATCGAGGGTGGTGGTTGATTTTTCCGGTCGCCCGGGTCTGAGCTACGAACTCGTGTTTGATCGACCCAGAGTTGGCGACTTTGATGTGGAACTATTTCACGAGTTCTTTCAGGGTTTCGTCAATCACGCACTGGTGACCTTACACATTGATAACCTCAAGGGTGACAACGGTCATCATCAGATCGAGACCGTTTTTAAAGCATTCGGCCGAGCGCTGAGGATGGCGCTTGAGCCAGATCCACGGATGGGTGATGAACTACCTACGACCAAAGGGAAGCTCTAGTCATGCAGGTCATTCCGGCCATTGATTTTAAGGATGGCAAAGTTGTTAACTTGAAACAGGGTCAATTGGATCAAACGACGACTTATTCCGATGATCCTGTTGGCATCGCGGATCGTTGGGTGGCGGCTGGTGCCGAGCGTCTACATCTGGTGGATCTGGATGGTGCCTTTGAAGGAACGCCGATCAATCATGCAGCGATAGCAACAATCGCCAGGAATCATCCCCAGCTAACTATTCAATTAGGTGGTGGAATCCGGTCTGCTGAAGTCATAGAGGGCTATCTTGAAGCAGGAGTTGATCACCTGATTATTGGTACGCGTGCCGTCGAAGAGCCGGAGTTTGTTGGCGAAATGTGTAAGAAATTCCCCCGACACATTATCGTTGGTCTGGACGGACTACACGGTATGGTGGCGAAGAACGGTTGGAAGGAAGTCACTGAAATTTCAGTTAAAAGTCTAGCTCTGCTGTTTGAGGCAGATGGTATCGAGGCTATTATTTATACCGATATCGGCAAAGATGGCATGATGGGTGGCATCAATCTTCACGCGACCAGAGAGTTGTCCAACGTAGTCAATGTGCCGATTATTGCTTCTGGTGGAGTGAATGACCTAGGCGATATCGAGGTACTGTTGGAAGAAGACGAGTGGGTTTATGGTGGTATTACAGGTGTCATCACCGGTCGGGCTATCTATGAAGGTACGCTTGATCTGGCCGAAGCGATTCAGTTGTGTCGTAAAGCCTGAAGTGATGTCGCGGCAAGCGCAGACTCTCTCACCCGTTGGGCAATCAGTTCAGAAATAGACACTACCTTGATGTTTTCGATTTTTGGCAGGGCCATTGCCAGGTAAGCCAACGTATTTTCGTGTGGGTGCCCAATGGCGATTGCAGTTCCTTTGCGTCGCGCCAGTCGTAGCAATTGTTGTAAAGAGCGATCAATAGCGTGCATAGATTGTTCATTGTCGAGGAAGATATCGCGACTGGCAGACCGTAGCTGGTGGAATTGCGCCATCGTAAAAGCGATGGTGTCAGGTGTGGTGCGTGAATCAATAAAATACATCTGCCGATCTTTTATAGCCTCCATTAGCCACCGCATGGCGCGAGGCTCCTGGGTCAATGCGCTGCCCATATGGTTTTTTAT
>JAQWMV010000120.1 GCA_029246605.1 Pseudomonadales bacterium
TTCTTGCCTTTAATCACGGTGAATTGCGCCATTCTGGGTGCCAGTCTATTTATGGTCAATCGTGACTATGATTTTGGGGAAAGCGTCGTTTACGGTATTTGTTCAGGTGTCGGTTGGGCCCTTGCCATCGTGATACTCGCCGGGATCAGAGAAAAAATGAAATACAGCAATGTGCCGGAAGGCCTTCGTGGATTGGGTATAACGTTTATTACTGTTGGGCTGATGTCCCTCGGGTTTATGTCGTTTAGCGGCGTCTCTTTGTAGTTTCTAAGGAACTAAAGACAGGATATGGGTAACGAGATTTTTCTAGGTGTTGGGATGTTTACTAGCATCATCATGGTGTTGGTGTTCGTGATTCTGTATGCACGCAAACAAATGGTCAGTACCGGTGAGGTCACGATCGAGATAAATGGCGATCCGGAAAAGACGATCTCAGCGCCCGCGGGTGGCAAGCTACTCAACACCTTGGCGGAAGCCGGTATATTCCTGTCGTCAGCCTGTGGTGGCGGCGGAACCTGTGCCCAGTGTCGCTGCCGTGTCATTGAAGGCGGTGGTTCAATGCTGTCCACAGAGGAAGGACATTTTACACGTGGCGAAGCTAAATCCGGTTGGCGCCTCAGTTGTCAGACGGCGGTTAAGCAGGATCTAAAAATTGAAGTAGAGCCGGAATTCTTCGGTGTGAAACGCTGGGAATGTGAGGTTATTTCAAACCATAACGCAGCTACTTTCATCAAGGAGTTAATACTAAAGCTACCAGATGGTGAGGTAGTCGATTTCCGAGCCGGTGGTTATGTACAGTTTGAGATTCCGCCGTACAGTATCAAGTATAAAGACATGATTATTGAGGACGAGTATCACCCTGATTGGGAGAAATTTCATGTCTTCGACACTGTATCTACTGTGGATGAGCCTACTATTCGTGCGTATTCTATGGCCAACTATCCCGAAGAAAAAGGCATTATGAAATTCAATATTCGGGTGGCATCACCGCCTCCTGGTACGGATTTCCCAGCGGGTAAAATGTCGTCTTATCTGTTTTCGCTCAAACCTGGCGATAAGGTCACTATCTTTGGTCCATTTGGTGAATTCTTTGCCAAGGAAACCGACGCTGAAATGGTCTTTGTTGGCGGAGGTGCAGGTATGGCACCGATGCGGGCACATATCTTTGATCAGTTGCTACGGATTCACACGGATCGAAAAATCACCTTTTGGTATGGCGGACGAAATCAACGTGAACTGTTTTATGTCGATGAGTTCGATAGGCTCGCCAAGGAACACGATAATTTCGAGTGGCACCTGGCTTTGTCAGATCAGAATCTGGAAGGCTGGGACGGCTATACCGGTTTCATCCACAACGTGCTATTTGAAGAATACCTGAAGGAGCATCGGGCCCCAGAAGATTGTGAGTACTATATGTGCGGCCCACCGATGATGAACGCTGCAGTCATCCAGATGCTGGAAGACCTTGGCGTTGAGCGGGAGAATATCTTCCTGGATGATTTCGGCGGATAGACTGCGAATCTTAGAGGCTTTTCTCTTCGATGATCTTCCAGCCTTCGAGTTCGCGGCTTAGGCGTAGACGCTTACTGGTTTTGTCGCGATACAGGTTTGATGCATAGTTCTGTCGGAAGTAGACGTCGATCAAATCATCTTCTATTAGTTCGATTTTCTCATACGCGATTTCAATCTCGATGTAGCGTGGTCGCGACAAACGCCTCCGTCGCAATGCTTCCCAGCCACGGCAGCAGGTACCGCAAAATCTCCTGAATAGTTATCCAGGTACTGAGGTACATTCATCTCCGACCAGGCAGCGCCCCAAAGATCTACAGTTTCAGTGACTTCAGCCCTGATATCATCGGTCAGGCGAGAAACTGGGCTATACAGATCCTCTACTTCTGGAATTTCGTCTGTTGTAGCCAGAGATATTACTTCTAGTGTTGGTTCCTCTGTCTGCGAAGGCGCCATTTCTTCCACGGGCTGTTCGGCAACGATTGGTTCCGGTGCTATTGGTTTTGACTGTACTGGCTCCGCTTCCGCTGCAGCAGGTTCTGGCAGTGGTGCGGGAGATTCCAGTTCTTCATTGGCAGCAATAGCTTGAGTTTCGCCTGTATCTTCAATGTTGGTGGCGTCAACCAGCGCATCATCTTTGAAGACACCCGAGTAAACTTTACCATCCGGCATGATCATGGTCCCCGGATCATTTCGCATATCGTTTTCAAACTGGCCGACGAAACGGGTTCCATCCTGCTAAAAAATTGTACCTTGATCACTTCGTTTGCCGTCCTCAACACCACCTACGTATCGGGTACCATCAGACCAAACTAGTGTCCGTGTGGTGGGGTCGGTGTCTTCTGCCACAACTATGCTGAGTGGCAGGAGCAGCAGTAAACTGGCAATGATCAGGTTCTTCATAGCTGTTCCTGTTTTAAAAGAGCCTTTAATAAGGAATCCTAGGACACACCATTTTTATAGTAACCCGAGTTCCCACGTGACGTGTTCAAGACGTTTTACGGGTGAATACCCATTGATCGTCGATGCTCAGGTCTGCATTGAAGCGATAACCGTCAACATCGAAGTCTTTTAGGTCTTCTGGCTTGTTTATTCGATTTTTAACGATGAAGCCAGCCATTGCACCCCGGGTTTTTTTTGCGAAAAAACTGAGAATCTTGTAGCGGCCTTTACTATAGTCCTTGAATACGGGGGTCACCAGACGGGCCGGTAATAACGCGGGGTTAATGGATTTAAAATATTCATTGGAAGCCAGATTAACCAGCGTTTTGTTTCGGTGCGCACTCATTTCATTGACTAAACAATTAGTAATGTTGTCGCCCCAGAAATCGTAAAGATCACGGCCACGTTTAGTGGGTAGCTTGGTCCCCATCTCTAGTCGATAGGGCTGAATCAGGTCAAGCGGGCGCAGCAATCCATAAAGTCCTGAGAGAATACGCAGATTTTTTTGTGAAAAAGTAAAATCTCTGCTGTTGAACTGTTCAGCGTCCAGGCCCATGTAGACATCACCTTTAAATGCCAATAGCGCCTGTTTTGCATTACTTTGCGTAAACGGTGGCTTCCAGTCGTGAAATCGTTGTACATTCAACTCAGCGAGTTTAGAACTGATACCCATGAGTTTGACGAGTGCTTTTGGCGACTGTTGTCGCATGATGTCAACCAGCTGTTTGGATTGCGTGAGAAAATCCGGTTTGCTGGTCTTTTGCGTAATGGGCGCAGATTCGAAATCGAGGGTTTTTGCAGGGGAAATGATAGTTAGCATTTTTCAATAGTCTCAAGGTGAACGTTGCTAAAAATCAGCACAGGATACAAGATTTACCAATGAGGCGGAATAGATATGGCAACAATGATGAAGCAAAATCAGGCAGATTATAAACGAACGCATCAACCGGTGTGTTTGTCTGCAAAAGCAACACCATGAAGAATCCGTTAATAAAGATGGGATGTTACGCTGGCATTGGTGTTCCTGGCTCCACCAATTTCTTATTTTAAAATATGTTAACTTCTTGTTCTGCTTTGGTTTTTTCCGAATGTCCTGAATAGGAGTAGACAAAATTGAAGACACTGAAACACCCTTCTTACACCTACCGTAAAGGTGGCGTGTATTACTTTTCTAAAGCTGTTCCTCAAGATTTAGCTGATTTCTATGCTAGACCTAGAATAGTTAAATCGCTCCGTACCAAGTCGCTCAGTCACGCTAAGACGGCATCACGATCACTGTCATCAAGGTTAGAAGACTA
>JAQWMV010000125.1 GCA_029246605.1 Pseudomonadales bacterium
TCCGTACCCCTGATCAAGTTCCACACAGACATCTATGGAAACGTGACGGTGACGGCGACTGGCAAGAACAAAGACATAGTACATTTTCATGCCCGCTATTGTGTTATTTTCGAGAACCTACTGCCAACTACAGAAGCTTTAAAAGACGTAAGCAGACGACGACAGACCATGTCAGTCAATGTTTAGCGAACCTGGGTTATACTTGGTATATGGTTACGTACACATGAATAAAGTCTATAACCCCTCTGACAGCGATGCATGGCGCGCATTACAAAAGCTCGCCATGGAGTACCGCAATGATTACATCCTAGATTATTTTGATGGGGATAGTGAACGGGTTGATCACTACAGTATCGATCTTGATGGGCTATATGCAGATTTCTCAAAGCACCTGATTAATGACGAAATCAGGTCACACTTGCAGCAATTAGCTGAACATTCACCGCTCTATGAACGTCGCGATGCAATGTTCGCAGGCGAAAGCATCAATAACACTGAACATCGCGCCGCATTGCATACAGCCCTTCGAGACCCTGATTTTGACAACGAAGACGTTGCGACACTGGTTGTCAAACAACTACAACAGATGTCGGATGTTGCTGACAAAATTCGTACCGGTAGGTGGTTGGGAGTTAACGGCGACCCTATCAAACACATAGTCAATATTGGTATCGGCGGTTCAGAGCTTAGCCCCAAAATGGCGTTGGAGGCATTACGTGAATTTGCCGATACCGAATTGTCATTTCACTTCATCTCAAACGTCGACGGCGAACCACTAAAAACGCTCCTAGGCAGACTGGACCCAGGCAGCACTTTGTTCATTATCTCCAGCAAGAGTTTCACCACAAAAGAAACCATGCTAAATGCGAACACGGCAATCGCCTGGTTTGAACAGCAAACAGACATCGCAGAACCCCTGGGTGCCCCGAATTTCATCGCTATCACAGCATCCCACGATGCCGCGTTGAATTTAGGGATCCCAGAATCACAGATTCTCAGTTTTTCCGACTGGGTGGGAGGACGCTACAGCCTGTGGTCAGCCATCGGATTATCGGTGTGTATAGCCATCGGGCCAACCCGATTTCATGAGTTGCTCGCTGGCGCCGAACAATTGGATGAGCACTTTATGCATGCGCCAATCCAGGAAAACCTGCCAATTCAACTGGCCCTGATCGGTATCTGGTACAACAATTTCCTAAATGCAGAATCCCTGGCTGTGATTCCCTACTGTGAACGACTCACATTCCTCCCCGATTTCCTCCAGCAACTCGATATGGAAAGTAACGGCAAGCAAACAACACTGACAGGTAGCCTTACGGACTACGATACTGGCCCAATCGTCTGGGGCCAAACCGGCACCAACGGCCAACATGCATTTTTCCAACTACTACACCAGGGCACACGCCTCGTCCCTGTAGATTTTATCGGTGTAATATCCGATGCGATGAGCACAGACACCCACCACCGCACGCTACTGGCAAGTATGCTCGCACAATCCGCAGCACTGCTGACAGGTGAAGACAACGAACAACCCCACCAACAATACCCGGGCAACAAACCCAGCACCACAATACTCCTTAACACCCTCACGCCCTACCACCTGGGCATGTTACTAGCGCTCTACGAACACAAAGTGTTTTGCCAGGGTGCCATTTGGAATATCAATTCATTCGACCAATGGGGCGTAGAACTCGGTAAGAGAATCACAACAGAATTGCTCAACAACCCAAAAAATCAAACACTAGACCCTTCCACCAAAGCGCTTCTGAAAAGAACCAATCTCGATTAGTTGGTTCTTGACCTAAAGCCCGTCTGCGGTACCCTCTAAAACATCACGAATCAATACATTTCGCTTCAATCACAATCGCATTTTTGGTTGCAAGTTCCAGATCATCGACATTGAGCTGTCCTTTCTCCACACGAATATCGTGATACACCGCATCCTGAGGAAACAACCTCAGATAGTGAACCAACCATTTCCTCGTATTCTCAGGATCATTAGTCACCTTCGCTTCGCACAGCAAGTCCTGACCGGAGATTCGCAGCGTCACCGGACTGCCACCACGAAGATTTCGCGACCACTGGTTCTCAGAAGAGGTAAAACACCGCACAATGCCATCGTTACAGATATAGCGCACCGGTGTCATAAAGGACCTCCCGCTCCTACGGCCAGTGAACGTAATCAACATCAAACTACCACTCAACAAACTATGCAACGGCGATCGCAATAGCAAAGCCATGAGTGGATTGACCACAACAAATAATGGGTCCGGCAGCTTCATTTTGAATATTCCTAAGACTTTTTAATTAGACCTTTGAAAACGACGAAGATTTCCATTTTATCCTTAATCAGCCTCGGTTAGGATGAGACCTTATTGACTTCCATGAGAACGTGATGCTTCGGCTTATCCAGTCGAACCATATGCCGGTACTAGCGCAGTTGTTCTGTGAACAAAGCCAGCAGGTTGCCGACCCATTTATTCCTACCACTGTCGTAGTTCAAAGCTTCGGCATTGGTCAATGGCTCAAACTGCAATTGGCTGAACATCAGGGAATCTCAGCGAACCTCGATTGCATCCTTCCTGCCAACTACATCTGGCGACTGTACCGAGAACTCCTACCGGACACCAAACTGCCCGAAGAATCGCCTTTTGATAGAGATCTTCTTGCCTGGCGTCTGATGCGTTTGATTCCTGAAATGCAGAAAGATGTCTTCAAACGTTATCTGTCTGCAGCCGGTGATCCTGATATTCGTCTTTTTCAACTGAGTTACCAGATTGCACAACTATTCGATCAATACCTGGTTTACCGCCCCCAGTGGCCAGTGGCCTGGGAACGGGATGTTGCCCTACTGGATGACACTACCCTCGCCGACCAACAATGGCAGATTAAGTTATGGCAACAGGTAATCGCGGATGCGCCGGACATCGCCGATCTTCATCGCGCCAGACTGCATCAATCATTGCTGACCAAAATCAATGAACAACCCGAATTACCGGTCGGATTTTCAAATAAACTGTCGATTTTCGGATTGTCATCGATGGCGAAAATGCAGCTGGATACTTTCCAGGCGCTGTCCAGGATCATCGATGTTGACGTTTATTATCTAAACCCCTGCCAGCACTACTGGGGCGATATCGTTGCCCCTAAAGACAAAGCAAAGCGCTCCGTTCGTGCTCTTTTGAACACAGAGCAGGCGCTTTCAGATGATGATTATCTGACTGTAGGCAACCCCTTGCTCGGATCTCTAGGTAAACAGGGCCGCGAATATCTCGAGTTACTGCTGGAAACAGACAATATATCCACACATGAGCTCTTCATCGAGATCGATAACGAATCGATATTGGGTACTATAAAGTCTGACATTCTTAACCTTGAGTACGGTGGTTCGTTCGATACGCAACCTACGCAGCGGCCACTACCTGATGGCAATAGCATTCAAATACACGCTGCGCACAGCAGAATGCGTGAAGTTGAAATTCTTTATGATCAGCTCCTGGCCATCTTCGATCAGCAACCCGATATTGAGCCAAAAAATGTCATCGTCATGGCGCCAGACATTTCAGCCTACGCGCCATTCATCAATGCCGTATTCAAAGATAAGATACATTTTGGTATAGCGGACCGAACACTCATTCAGCAATCGACGCTTATCGCGAGTTTTTTCAAAATCGTCGCTCTGCCCAGCTCACGATTGACCAGTGTTGAGGTCATGGATCTTCTGGAAGTGCCTGCGATCGCCAGACGATTCGAGTTGGACGAGCAGGCGCTGAATAGAATCTCATCCTGGATCCATGGAGCTGGCATACGCTGGGAAGTTGATGGTGAAACCAAGAAAGAGCGCTGGCAACTGCCTGCGGAGAATCTAAACACCTGGCGATTCGGCCTGGACCGACTGTTGCTCGGCTATGCGATGGATGCCGACGAGGGACTATTTGCAGAACAGTTAGCTTTTCCTGTAGATGCGGCCGACGGCGAGCTACTAGGTAGCCTGTGCCATATCATTGACCTGCTGACACAAACCCGCGAGGCCTTATCCAAACCCCATCGAGCAGAGAACTGGCGGCTTCTGCTAAATGACATCCTGTACAAATTTTTTCTGCCCGCTGATGTTGAAGTCATAGAGGTCACCCAACTACAGAGCGTGCTCGACAGGATCGAACGAGACACAAAAACCAGTGAGTTCGAAGATGCATTTTCCAATCAATTGATGCGGTACTGGCTGGAACAGCAACTTTCACTGGCACATCAAATACCTGGATTCATCACTGGCGGGATTACCTTCGCCACGTTAGTACCCATGCGTAGCATTCCCTTTGACCTAGTGTGTCTGCTTGGCATGAACGATGCCGATTTTCCCCGGGAAGAGCGACCGTTGTCCTTTGACCTGATGCATATCGATGGCGCCAGGAAAGGGGATCGTTCAAAACGCACGGATGACCGCTATTTGTTTTTGGAAGCACTGTTGTCTGCACAGCGGACCTTTTATATTAGCTACGAAGGCAAAGGAGCGAGGGACGACTCGGAACGCCCACCATCGACGGTCGTCGGTGAGCTGCTGGATTACATTACAGGGATATATCCTGACTTTTCCGTCGTCAGTCATCCTCTACAGCCATTCTCCAGGCACTACTACGATGGGAGCTTACTGTCTTATCAAAAAATATGGTTTAACGCCCTGCAACAACCCTCGGTTGTTGAACCATTTATTACTGGTGAACTCCCAGCAAAAGAAGAACTTAAAGCTGAATCCATGGAACAACTGGCCGCTTTCTACCGGCATCCTGCACAGTACTACTTCCAAAACTGTCTCGGGGTCTTTTTTGGCCAGGAAAACATTGAACTAAAAGAATCAGAGTCTTTTTTACTGGACGCATTGGAAAAATATGAACTGACAGACCTCGCCTTGAAGGCCATGTTGGATGATAACGATGAAGGTGAATGGCGCCGTAAGATGGTAGCAGCGGGTAAAGTCCTCAACAACAGTCTGGGAGACAGCTACCTCGAGCAACAGCTAACCATCGCGCGCGACATCTACACAGAGGTTCAGACGTTGGTTCAAGGGACGCCAGCCTCCCTGCGGGAGCAAGTCACCCTACAGGATCATAATCTTTCCTTTGCTATCCACAACATCTATGACGAGTGCCGTATCGACATTCGTCCTGGAGCATTACGCAAACGGCAATTGCTAGAGATCTGGATCAAGCATTTATGTTTGAATGCCAATGAACACCACTATCAGACACTTACACTTTCAAAGGGCGAACACCGTGCTGAGCATTCAACCCTCAGTCCGTTACCGGCAACCGACGCACAACAAATCTTGCAACGGCTACTCGAGAATCATGACTCTGGAATCCTTTACCCCCTGCATTTTCTTCCTGAGTGCAGTTTTGCTTTCGCTTCTGCCATCGCTAACGGAAAAAACCGCGAGGAGGCACTTCAACTGGTTAACAAGGTCTGGACCCAGGAAATGCCTGGGACCGAAGGCCAGGATCCCTATTGGCGACGGATCACCAGATCCAACAGCCTTTTCGACGAGGCATTTGAGCATCTTGCTATAGAAACCTATACCCCGTTACTGGCCAGTTGGACTGAAGCATGACAGATCTCGCTACTGGTTCCCTCCCCCTCGCTGGAAACCAACTAATTGAGGCAAGCGCGGGCACTGGTAAAACTTACACAATCACCAATCTTTACATTCGCCTGCTATTGGGGCGCGGTCGAGAAAAACCACTCGGTGTTCAGCAGATACTGGTGTTGACCTTTACCATCGCCGCCGCAGAAGAATTGAAACATCGGATACGCAAGCGCATTGTTGAAGCTAAACGAGTATTTAGCAACACCGGCGATCAAACCGATGAATTTTTGCAATCGCTTAAAGCCAATAGTGCAGATGCACAAAGGGACCTAAACCTACTAACCGCTGCCAGCCTGCTAATGGATGATGCATCAATTTTCACTATCCATGGTTTTTGCGCGCGGGTGCTCGATGAACTGTCGTTCGAAACAGGCGTGTTATTTGACCAGAATCTGAATGCTGATCGAGATTCGTTATTGCAGATTGCAGCTGAGGACTGCTTTCGAAAACACCTGATTGAGTTACCTGCCTTTGAACGGCAGATCGCCATAGGTAACTGGCCCAATCCAGAGCAACTCATACAAAAAACCAAGCCATTCCTGTTTAGAGAGCAACTCAATTTAGGCCCCGCAACACGCGATATCAGCGATGAATACAATGCGCTCAGGGCAAAAATCGCTGTCATCCAGCAGCGCTGGAACACAGATAACCTAACTGAAATCATAAAAAACGCTGGCTTCGGCCAGAATCGCAAGGTCATGACTCGTCTCGGTCTCATGAATGACCTTTGCCAGGCTAAAGAGCCTATTAATCTTACCGCCGAAATTTGGGAAGTTTATAGTCAGGCCAGTTTACGGAGTGCATTGAAAAAGAATATCAAACTACCAGCGCACCCGGTTCTGGATCTGATAGACGAGGTTTGGCTATCGGTAACCGACGTTGTGAACCAGATAAATATCAATCTTTGGCAACTCGTCACGCAGTCCTTAAAAGAACAAATTCTTCAAATCAAAGCCAGTACCAATGAATTGACCCTCGATGACCTGTTATCGCAACTTAGTCGTGCACTGACAACGAACCCGACGCTTGCCCGTCAACTATCGCAGCGTTGGCCAGTCGCGATGATCGATGAATTTCAGGATACGGATGATCTACAGTACGGTATTTTCTCGCGCATCCATGCCAATTCTGAGCATGACTGCCTGCTCTTCATTGGTGATCCCAAACAGGCGATTTATCAATTTCGTGGCGCTGATATCTATACTTATCTGAATGCCAGGAAAAACGCAGATGATGTTCACTCCCTTTCCGTGAATTGGCGTTCTACTGCATCCTTGATCAGCGCCATCAATTATCTGTTTGGCCAGTCGAATGTGTTCGGAGATGGCAATATCGACTACGAGGAAAACACGCCTTCAGTGGCTGCTGATGATATGGGCGTTATACTAAAAAACCAAACCCCAGCGCCATTCCACATCACTTTACTGCAGGGCGAAAAACGCCTAACAAAGCCACAGGCGCGTGAATTAAGCATGGCCCACGCCGGTGAACAGATCGTCGACTTGCTGAATCAGGCGGATGATGGCGCTGCACTTGTTAATGGTGCGCCTCTCAATGCTGGACAGATCGCTTTGTTGGTACGGGATAAACATGACGCACGTGCTGCCCAGTTCGCGTTGGCGGAACGTGGTATCAAAAGCGTTTATGTGACGCTGGAAAGCGTTTTTCTTCAAGACACTGCGGAAGATCTTCGCTTGATCCTCGAAGCCGTGATAGACCCCACCAATGATCGCGCTATCAAAGCAGCAATGGCGACCTCTTTGCTAAATAGCTCGGCCGCTGAGATAGATGCTGTCAATCAAGATGTCGTACAGCATCAGCAGGTGCTTACAGAATTTCAGGAATATCATCATTTATGGGCGTCTCTAGACGTCGCACCCATGATCGAAGCACTGATCGTGCGACGCAGGATTGCGGATAAATGGCTACATTTACCCAATGGGGACCGGCAACTAACAAACCTAAGGCATCTTGGAGAACTCCTTCAGCAGCGATCATTCATCGCTCCTGGGATGCACCAATTACTGAAATGGTTTACCCGTGAAAAGATTGCGGCCGAGACGGTCGCTGGCGAAGATCGGCAGCTGCGCCTCGAAAGCGATGAAAACCTGGTCAAGATTGTGACTATGCACGCTGCCAAGGGTCTGGAATACGACGTCGTAATGATTCCCATGGCAGGTTTTATCGCACAGCAACGATCTGGAGAACCCGCACTGTTCCATGAAAAACATCACGACATCTACACGACCCATCTCGATTTTTGCCCCGATGAGCAACTGCAGGAAACCGCACAGCAGGAAAAATACGAAGAGGACATGCGCCTGCTCTACGTTGCCATCACACGCGCCCGGTATCTGTGTTATCTCGGTATTCCAGATACCAAAAATCTGACTAATTCAGCCGTAAGCAAATTGCTGGGGTTACAGGACAGAGAGAACCGCCATCTCGACTATTTGTCGAACCGCTTGCCCAGCGATTTGTTTCACGTCACCCGCGTCACCAGCAGCAGCCTGTCGAAACGGGAAGATATATTCGACGCCAGTTTGCTCCACGCACCACCCCCAGCGCCCTCACCCCATGACCAATGGCGTGTGCACAGCTATACCGGTGTATCACGACGCTTGAAAAAACTGATCGAGCATGGCGAAACATTCAACGTTGCGGGTTACGGTGATGATGATAATGACAGCCAGCAACCAGAAGTAGATATTGCATTCAATAGTTTTACTTTTCCGCGCGGACCAAGGGTCGGGATCGCCTTACACAGTTTGTTCGAAGACATTGCTTTCGATGCCAATGAAACTGAAATTAGCGAGCGTTGTCATCATTACCTGACACGAATGGGCATGCAAGAAGACCCATGGCAAAATGTTTTAAGCACCTGGATTAAAGACGTTTTGACTACACCTCTCGACCCGCAGTTTTGTCTCGCGGATATTCCAGATCGAGAACGAATCAATGAACTGGAATTTCATTTTCCAGTCACGATGACGGAAAAATTTATTCGATATCTTAAGTCAAATGAGTATTTACAGACCATTACCGGTGACCAAAGTATTCAGTTTGAAGGCATGATGACTGGCCTTATTGACCTAATAGTTCGCATTAACAATAAGTACTATCTTATTGATTATAAATCAAATTATTTGGGAAACAGCTACGATAACTATACCCCAGAAGCTTTACAATTCGCAGTCCAGGAACATAACTATGACCTGCAGTATCTAATCTATTGTGTCGCATTGCATCGCTATCTGGATGCACGATTGCCTGATTACAGTTACGAGTCTCATTTTGGTGGTGTGAAGTATTTGTTCCTTCGCGGCATGCAGGGAGAAAATTCGACCGATACAGGAATCTACACAGATCGACCATCACTAGATCTCATGTTGGGCCTCGATGCATTACTCAAGGAACCTGCAGATGGCAGCTGAAGGGCGATACATTGACCACTACTTTCGTGATTATATCGCGCGTGTTGTGCCGGGTTGCAGCGGGAAACTACTCCAGGTCATCCTAGAACTAAGCCAGGCGCTATCGCACCAACATAGCTGCCTGGATCTTTCTGATCGTGAGGACAAGCTCGACATCATCAATGAACTAAACGCACTGGATCCATTTGGCCAAAACAATTCACCAGTCACGCTGCACGGTGAAAAACTGTATTTAAGACGGTATTTTCACTATGAAAAAACTATCGTCGATAACATCAGCACGCGTAATACGATCGTACCCATTTTAGACCGAGAAAAACTATCTGAGGCACTTAGATCACAATTCCAGAATGTTGATGGCATTGACTGGCAACAGGTTGCAGCGCTGCAGGCGCTCACCAGGAACCTGACAATCATTACCGGCGGCCCAGGCACGGGTAAAACCACCACGGTTGCAAAGATTATTACCCTACTGACTATGTTGAGTGAATCAAACTTAAAAATTCGTTTAGCAGCGCCAACGGGTAAGGCGGCAATGCGGCTTAGTCAGTCTTTAACGAGCCAGTTTGAGGCAACGGGTGGGCTGCGCGTTCAGACATTACATCGCCTGCTCGGTGTTCGACGGGATGGCAGAGGCTTTCGTTTTAATGCTGAGAATCCGATTGCAGCAGATGTGCTAATCGTGGATGAGGCCTCTATGATCGATCTACCCATGATGTATCGGCTTTTAACCGCACTACCCGACCAGGCACGACTAATTCTGGTTGGAGACCCCGATCAATTGCCATCAGTAGACACTGGTAACGTATTAGCTGATCTTTGCGTGCCAACAAGCGGATACAGCAAGCCTTTTACAATGCTTACAAAAGACCTATTAGGCATTTCGCTCAAAGTAAACACCCCTTCGCACCCGCTCGATGATATGCGCTGTCACCTCCGGATCAGTCATCGATTTTCGGCCGAAGAAGGTATTGGCAAACTATCCCGTCACATTGCAGAGAAAAATATCGAGATTCCTTCAATAGGCGACGGTATCAATGTTGAAGACCCCGAAACGCTACATGGTGAAAATCGAAATTCACTGTTACTCGCGGACTTTGGTCATTACTTAGACGAACTCCAAAACCCAAAAAACAACCCGGCGGACCTTGCCTTGTTGTTTGAACAAACACGATTACTGACGCCCATGCGCGAAGGCGATTTAGGTGTCGAAGAATTGAACACCAGTATTGAGTCAGAACTGGAATCGCAGGGACTAAAACCTCGTGCCAGCGCATTTTATCATGGCAGGCCAATTCTGATTTTACGTAATGATTACAACCTGCAACTTTACAATGGTGATGTGGGTATCTGCATCGCAGCAGACGATATCAATCATCCCATGGTTGCCTTTACAAATCCTGCTGGTGAAACCAGGTTACTGCTCGCCTCCAGACTGCCTCCCCATGAAACCTGCTTCGCCATGACAGTGCACAAGGCTCAGGGTTCGGAGTTTGAATCTGTAACCCTAATATTGCCTGCACAGCCGAACCAGAATGCTGAACAGCTACTCAGCCGAGAACTGGTCTACACAGCAATTACAAGGGCGCAAAAGCAAGTTAGACTATATGCAAACGCAGTCATCTGGAAGCAGTGTATGGAAAATAGCGTGCCCAGGGTCAGTGGCATTGACGACTTCTTTCAAAAACCACCTTCACCCACCATAAATCAGCGGAATCTATTCGAATGAAAAACATCGCCTTACATATCTACAGTGCCATCTCCGCAAGCTGGATGGTTTTAAACCTTTCCCTCTGGTTAATTCC
>JAQWMV010000129.1 GCA_029246605.1 Pseudomonadales bacterium
ACCCTCGCCGGACTTGCGGTCGATGGCAACGCCGCTGATGCGCTGCAGGGATTCAGCCAGGTTCTGGTCAGGAAATGCACCGATGTCTTCCGCGGTAATCGCATCGACAAAATGGTCAGCGTTTCTTTTACGTTCCAGCGACTGTTGCAGGCTGCCTCTAATCCCGACGACAACGATCTCTTCCATTTCTCCTGATTCATCAGCCACAACGACACGCTCTGTATTGTTAGGGGTCCTGGTGTCCCGAAACACGGTGGCGACGCCTGATGCAAGTCGCTGAAATATGTTCCTGGGTTTTGAGGGTTCGCCGGTAAGCACACGGATCTGGGTGCCGACCAGAATAGTATTGAGATCGTTGACGCGGTATTGCAACCCGGCGTCGGTCAACAATTGTTCCAGGGCCGCGATGGGCTGATAACTACCCGAGATGCCGGAGGTCGACTTATCGGCAATTTCCTCTTCGACGAACAAGATTTCCTTACCGCTCTGTAAGGCAAACTCGTTTAAAGCGTTGCCGAGGTTCTGGGCTTTGATATTAAAATTAACGGCACTGTCTATTTCAGCCGCAACAGCGTGGGCATGCCAGACAAGCATGCCGAATGCCAGCACGAGGACTGGCGACAATCTGAATTTTCGCGATGCAACCACCGTCTCGCCTTCCCCCTAACTTCAATGACTTATAGTCTAGTTTTAAAGATCAATCAGGGGGCCGGTCGCACTGCTTGTGGCGCCCAGTGTAGAACCGGCTCCCTCACTACTAATGCAGTGTATCAGTTTCCGTCGCGATGAGACCAGCAGCGTCCCACCAGCGTAGCTCGATTCGATCGCTGGCAAACTCTCGCGCTTTGATCGGGTGCAGAGTCTCTAGTGCAGCGACGAATTGGTTCGTGCTGCCTGCATTAAAAACACCGTTAACCTTAATGGCGTCAAGTCGAGCATCGTTTGCGACGACGATTTTTCTCGAGCTGTATCGGTTGAACTCCGCGACGGCTTCCTCAAGAGAATCTTTACGAAATACCAATCGACCATCAAGCCAACCGACAACCTGTTCAATATCAGCCTTGACGACTAAGGGTAGCGCGTCCGGCTCGACAATTAACTGTTCGCCTGCTTCGAGTTCTGTTAATAGCGTTAGTTGGTCAATAGTGCTCGGTATAATGCTCGGCTTGACTGGCGCACTTAACGTCGCTTCGTCTATTGAAATTCGCCCTTCTACCAGCGTGACCTGCACGCTTTGGTCTGCATCAAGTCGGACGTCAAACGCAGTACCCAGTGCGACAATACGTTGGTCACCTGCAAGTACCTCAAATGGCCGTGGTTCTTTTTTGACCTCAAAGTGTGCCTGACCGCGTACCAGCACCAGTTGACGAACGTCCTGGGTGTAGCGAAGTTCCACCAGTGAGTCAGTGTTCAGTGTCACGATGGAGTCATCCGATAACGTTATTGTGGAACGTTGCCCTACAGCTGTCTCGAGGATGTTCTCGGATTTGATGACCCGTGTCTGTTGGATTAGTACAACACTCACAATCAACGTGCAGGCCATTGCCAAGCCAACCGCAGCGGAATAAAAGGATGATTTGTGAGACTTTCTTGTTTCTACAAAGACCTGTTCGCCAAGCTCTGTCAATTCCATACTGCCGAGATGAAGATCGACAAGCCCCAGCATATTCTGTGCACGCGCGTACGCTTCAGCATGTCGCTTGTCTGCGGCGCGCCATGCCTCGAACGCAGTGCGATCGGCCGGACCACAGTTCGGCGATTCGAGGCGCACAACCCAGTATCCTGCCGCTTCAGCAGAATCTTTTGGTATGTTGACACTAACTAGTTTCATCTTATTTCTTATCCAGACGTATAGCCAAATGGGAAATCGCCTTGATCATATGTTTCTCAACGGCGCTCACTGAGACACCGAGTCTATTTGCTACAACCTTCTGACGCAGACCTTCTACGCGGCACAACACAAAAACCTGTCGCGTTCGATCCGGCAATTCCCGAAGTGACGCTAATATTCTCTCTACTGTCTGATGTGCTTCGGCAAGGTCATGGGGTCCAAAATCTTCACGTAGGTGGTACTCTTCCTGATACTCATCGTGAGCATTTTCCTGGTGCGTTTTCTTCTTCCGCAGAAAATCCCGCCACACATTCGTCGCTGTTCGCATCAAATAGGCTTCAGGTTGCTCAATACTCGCTCCATCACCTCGAACAGCCAAACGCACCAAAACCTCTTGAACAAGGTCCTGAACATCCGCTTGCTGATAGGAACGTTTACCGAAATATCGGGTTAATGCAGGACGATACTCACGCGCTAACCCCTCGAGACGAGTAGCCTCGGCGGCTGAAACAGGCGATTGTGTCCGACTTTGACGCATAGTTCCCTTAAAAAACACCCACCAAAAGCTCTACGATTTTACTACTGACGTCCCTCCCAAGTAAATCCTCACCCCTCCCATCCCTTAATTCAGGACATCCATCATTCCGCATCCGTCCTACAAACTCTGGGGCAATCTACTGAGGACGTTTCCAGCGGATGACGTCTTTTTAGATTGCAATGGTTCCTTCAAGATAGCTGTATGACTTACGCATGAGTACATCTAATTGATCCAGAAGGCGGCGTGTACCACGTGTGCTCAAGGTGCATTCGTCGGGCTTGGTTGTGTGGGGTCGATAAAGAAACTGGTTACGACTTTGACCATCGGCGCGCCTGGCTCGAAGAGCGAATTCTGGTACTCGCAGAGATTTTCTCGATCGACCTGTACGGATACGCTGTAATGTCTAACCACTACCATATCGTTTTATGTGTCGATACATCTAGAACGTCCAAGTGGTCTGACGAAGATATTCTCGCGAAGTGGGAAGTCTTATGTCCTAACTACTCGAAGCAGAAAAAAGAGTTTAGAGAGATCCACAAGGCAATGCTGCTTAAGGATGCCGAAAGAATTGAGGTACTACGCCAGCGCCTGTCCTCACTGCCATGGTTTATGCGTTTTATTAATGAACCGCTTGCACGTCTCGCCAATAATGAAGACGACTGCAAAGGCAGATTTTGGGAAGGCCGTTTCAAATCACAGCAACTGCTTGATGAAAATGCGGTACTTGCTGCCATGGTTTACGTTGACTTAAACCCTATCAGGGCAGGTATTTCGACTGATGTTACCGAAGCGAAGTACACTTCATTGCAGAAACGGTTAGCGAGTCCAGATGACCATCAGCCGATCGCAGCGATTAATCGGCCACATGCCTCTCTACCTTTTAACTACTCGTGTTCTGACTATGTCGATCTCGCTGAATGGACAGTTACGGCGCAACAATACAAAAGGCCAACACATTCTGTGAAAATCCCGCTTCGTGGTAGCCAGCAAAATACAGAACTGTGGTTACATCACTATTTGCCCAAGCTAGGTTATTGGCAACGGGCAAATGGCTCGTTCGAGTCTCTTCGGGACTACGCTAAGGATATTGGTCAGTGTTGGATTAGAACCCGGTCACTTCACCTTCAGCAGTAGATAACCTCCTATTCCCTGGGTGCGCCTGCCGCGTCAAGACGGTCAAGAATGTCTTCGGATAGCGTCAAATCGAAGCCGATCAGGCTCTCGCTCAACTGCTCTGCTTTGCTGGCTCCAGATATGGTGACAACACCACGCCCTGTGAGCCACGCCAGGATGACCTGGTTGGGCGTTGCACCGACCTCTAGGGCAATCTCAAATAGCGTTTCTTTTCGTGCATCGGAATCGGGATGCCGGTATTGCCCTTGGATCTTGCGATCTTCTCTGATGTAAGCACCACCCAATAGCGGTGAATACGCGACCAGTTGAAAGTCCCGTTCTTTACAGTATTCAAGCAGGTCGTCATTGCATGACTTTTGAAAGCCGAAGTCTGCATCCACTCGTGGACGTAAATAGGTATAACGCTGCTGCACGCAACTGAATGCAGTAATGTTGTTAGCAACGCTCACCGCAGCCGCTTCCGCGAGCCGCCAAGCCTTAAAGTTGCTGGCACCGATATAACGTACCTTACCTTCCTGCACGAGCTCGTGCATGGTACCCAACTGATCGGCAAGTGGGACAGAACGATCATCACAGTGGAAGTAATACAAATCCAGGTGATCCGTCTGCAACCTCTTAAGACTACGCTCACACTCCCGGCGAATGTGTTCCGGTTTAGATGACATGGGTGCGTCCTTGGCAGTACCTCCCATTTTGGATGCAAGGGTTATCTTGTCCCGACTACCACGATCTGAAATCCAATTCCCCAACATGGTTTCGCTTTCGCCGCCTTCCCCATTCCAGATCGCGTAATTGTTGGCCGTGTCGAGGAAGTTACCACCACCGTCAACAAACTGATCGAGCATGGCATAGGAGACAGTCTTATCGTCGCGGGAGCCAAAGCTCTGACCCCCAAGGCAGAACATGCTGACGTTAAGGTCCGTATTTTTAATGATGGTTGTTTTCATTACCTTTCCTCACTGTGGCTATTTTGGTCTGGAATATCGATATTCTGCATTAGATTACATCAGATGATGGATGTCCTGTTCTATAAATCTTAAAAGTGATGATGGATGCCCTGTTTTAAGAGATAATCGCTTGAATGATGGATGTCCCAATTTAGGAGGAGAATCGAGATAATGGACTACACAATGGAACACATTCACTTGTTTAGTACTGATGCCGAGGTCGCGGGGGAATTTTATGCTGATGCGTTTGGTATCAAAACAAAGATGTCTAAGACCTGGCAGGGGCTACCACGTTGCGATATGAAGTTGGGTGGGCTGACTGTATTGATATCGACTGTTAAAGGTGATCTGCAGGAAACCGCCGGGAACCGTAATGCGCAGCTTGGCATCAATCACTTCGGATTTCGTGTCGATGATATGGATGAGGCGTGTACTGACCTCAAGGCAAAAGGTGTGGTGTTCACGCAGGAGCCGGTGGATTTTAAGGGTGGTAAGGTTGCCTTTATCGAGGGGCCCGATCGAGTCAGTATCGAACTCGTCGAATTCTAGCTAGAAAGAAAGATAATGGATGTCCTGGTTAAACTGGTTAAGATTAATGGATGTCCTGTTTTAAGAGGGTAAACGTATGCTTAAGCGGTTGGATCATGTGTCGATTGGGGTTTTGGATATTGATAAGGCTCGGGAACTGTTTTGTGAGGTTTTGGGCGGTGAAATCTTGCCTGATGCGGGGGAGTCTGGTGATTTTGACTGGATGACTTTTTTGCTTGGGGGTAAGAAGGTAGAGGTGGTTACGCCGCATGTTGCTGGTGAAGGGGGTGTAGGTAGCTATCTTGCTAAGTATGGCGAGGGGTTTCATCACCTTTCCTGTGCTGTGGAGAACCTCATTGAAGCGCGGGAGTATTTCGAGTCTAAGGAATTACGGATACTCGGGTACAACGAAGATTCACCTTCCTTCAAACATTTCTATCTACATCCTAAAGACACCTTCGGTGCGCTGATTCAGGTGTTTGAAGAGTCCGAGGAAACCTTGCGCGACGCAGGTCCTCCAGTTTAACGGTGAGAGCAATATGGACGTCACAGTTCTACGCGGTGATCCGGAAGAGATAGGACACCAGCATGGCGAACGCTTAAGAAAGCAGATTGCCTTGAACTGGCAGTTCTACAGCCAGTCTATGTTCAACAATCAATTGGCGTTTATCGAGAATTATGGCAATCAGTATCTGCGAGCCATCAAGACCTTCTCTGATGAATATGCCATTGAGATCGCAGCACTCGCCAAAGGGGCGCAGATGCCCACTTGGCAAATTGCCGCATTAAATGCCAGAACAGAAATCTTGCATCGTTTGAACAGCATCTCCATTGGTGAATGCACGGCACTGTACTTACCTGCACAGCGCGTCCTCGGGCAGAACTGGGACTGGATGTCTCAGTCAGAACCATTGATCGCCATCCTTAAAATTGAGCGCGCCGATGGCCATAAAATTCTACAAATGACTGAACCCGGCATCATCGGCAAGATTGGTTTGAACTCAAAGGGGCTTGGGGTCTGCCTGAATATCATTCCCGGAAGACAGAGCCCCGTCGCGGTACCTATACATATCATGCTTCGCGCGATTCTGGATTCAGATACGCTGCAAGCAGCAACGGACAAACTAAGCCAGGCAGCCCACGGATCTTTCAGCAACATTCTTATGGCTGATAACAGCGGTGACTTTGTCGACATAGAACTCAGCGGCACCGACATGGCGACGGTGGATTATGGAGACCGCCTACCTGTGCACACCAACCACTTTCTAAGCCACCTAAAGGATAAACCTGACCAACCGACCAACCCAGAACTCGAAAACTCTATGACCCGTCACAAGCGGGGCACCGCCCTCACCATGCAACTAGATGCCATCGCCGGCATCCCGCAGATGCAATCTATTCTCGCAAACGGTGACGACCCACAGCACCCAATATGCAGACCCTACAAACCTAGACTGGAATTCATGGTGGGTACGGTCAGTTCGGTGATGATGGATCTACCGAGCCGGACGTTGCATGTCACGAGGGGAAGCCCAGCACAGAGTCCCTATGAGCAGTTTTCGTTACGCTGATTCAGCGGCGCACAGGTCTACACAAAGTAAAACAACAAATAACCCGCCAACAGCACAAACACCCAAAGCATCATGCTACCGGTCGACCAGGACCGCGACATGGAACCCTTGGGCCCATGATGATGCAGCACAATATCAAGTACCCACACCAACACACTGCGTAAGACATAAGTCACTGCATCTGCACTTTTACTAAAAGTATCCCGCACCTGAATCCAGCCCTGAGGAAACACGCGACGGTAAAACCACTCGACGTCGAGATTCACAGAGCGAAGTTCCGGCGGATAAATGCCCTTCAGTTGCAGCCATATAAATGCCAACGCCGAGAAGAACAGAATCTGGGTCTGCGCAATCACATGCGTTGCGTCATAGGGCCAGTAGCCGGTTTCAAAGGGCAAAATGGCATACAGATATTGTGGGAAGCAACCAATACCAACACACAGGCACGCCGAGATGGTCATCGCGAGCAGCATATTCCGTGGTGGCTCCGTGGTACGGATCCCTGAGTCATGGGCAAAGAATGCAAAGTAGGGAATCTTGATACCCGCATGGTGGAACACGCCCGCCGAGGCAAACAGCAGCACCAGCCAGCCGCCCAGATAGCCCTCACTGAGCGCCGCGCTCATGACCATCGATTTACTCACAAAGCCGGAGAATAACGGAAACGCTGATATCGAGGCAGCGCCGATGATACATAAGGTTGTCGTGATCGGCATGGACTTAAAGAGCCCACCCAATTCTGAGCCATTGATCTTGCCGGTCATATGCAACACGGCACCCATCGACATAAAGAGCAGACCTTTGAAGATGACGTCATTAAAGGCGTGCGCCACCGCACCGTTGAGCGCGAGTTCAGTTCCAATACCAATACCACAGACCATAAATCCCAGCTGGTTGATCATACTGTAACCGAGCACGCGACGCAGGTCATTCTCAATCACGGCATAGAAGATCGGGAATGCCGTCATCGCGACGCCAACATAAACCAAAAGCTCTGTACCTGGATATCCCCTGGCCAATGCATAAATTGCAAGTTTGGTGGTAAATGCACTCAGAAAAACAGAACCGGTAGGTGTCGCCTCAGCGTAAGCATCAGTCAGCCAGTTATGCGCAAAAGGAAACGCGGCCTTGATGCCAAACGCTATCAGTATTAGCCAGCCGGCTGCCGAATCAGTACCGATGTACTCAAAGGTCGCAGAGCCAGCCTCACCGAGCAACATGACCGCACCGACCAGTAGCAACATCCCCGAAGCTATCTGAATAATCAGATAGCGCATGCCAGAGTGATAGGCTTTCATCGTGCGGCGCGCCCAAACGAGGGCAACAGAGCTAACCGCAGCAATCTCCCAGAACACAAACAGGGTTACAAGGTCGCCGGCCATCACGCCACCTAGTGCACTACCCGCGTAGAAGAATACCGAGACCTGCTGCACACGGTCTTTAACATGCAAAGCATAGATGCCACCAATAACGGCAGCGATGTGAAACAGATAACCAAACAGACGACTTAATTCATCGAGCCGATACAGCTCTCCCTGATAACTAAAAATCTGGTAAGCACCATAGTTACCGAGTTCAGTATTAAACAGCAGTAGCGCACTGACGGCCGGCACCAACACTGTCAGTATGGCGCGCACAATGTTCGGGCTGACCGCAGCGATAACACCGCCAATAAAGAAAATTAGAAAAGGAGGTAATTCAGTCATTTCTCATGTAGCTCGTAATAATCTTCATCGCGCATCACTAAGCGACGCATGGCCGTGGCAACAACGACCAACACCACGCAGGCTACAAATCCGTAGATAGCATAAAAACCATACACAGCATCCAGGGAATTCTCTGCATGACGCAACCCGAAGAAATCCAGCACAACTAAACCTGCGCAAAGGACATAGAACACAATCAGGCCCTTACGCACCTTAGGGCCAAGATTCGGTCGATCACTCATCTTGCCAATCCTCCCGCCAGGAAAGCCATCAGTTCCGGAGCATAGAAAAACAGCACAAAACAACCTGCCGAAGTAATCCCCATCGCCAGCATACAAGGCCACGGGGCCTCTTTAATACCGGGAGTGCCTTCCCCGTCCTCAACAAATGCACGAACAGGAATAGGTAACAGATAAGCCACATTCAGCAACGTACTGATCACTAGAACACCTAAAATGCTCCAATACTGTTCTTCAACAACACCCATCACGAGATACCACTTGCTCCACATTGCCCCCAGTGGTGGCAAGCCGATAATGGCCAGCGCCCCGATGGTAAACGCCGCCATGGTAAATGGCATCTTTCGACCAAGACCTCGCATATCGCTAATCTCGGTTTTATGTGACGCCACCATAATGGCGCCCGCACAAAAGAACAGTGTGATCTTTGCAAATGCATGCATCACAAGATGCATGGCTGCCGCCACCACACCAACAACATTCGCCAGCAAAGCGCCCAATACAATGTAAGACAACTGACTGA
>JAQWMV010000133.1 GCA_029246605.1 Pseudomonadales bacterium
CATTCTTGAGCTATAGTCCCAGGAACTGATCCATTGGGGTTTAACGCGAAGTAGATATTCATCTTCCAGGCGGCTACTGAGCCAATCCACCAGCTGTGGATTCGAGCCCTTTAGGAATCGGTCAGCGAGTCGTGGCAGAACTTTTTCAACATCCACTTGGGTGAGTTCGACACTACCGACGCCTCTGACCCCTTTATAGGGGGCATCGTTTGTGGCGACTTCAAAAGCACAACGATTATCCAGCTCCAACTTTTGTACCAGTTTGCTTGATTTGTGAGATGCGCAAACAAGTTGCTGACCGGCTTCGTCCAGTTCAAACCACAATGATGCTATGAGTGGAAAGTCACCATTGTTGATAGCAATTCTTATGGGCGAAACCTGGGTCTCTAAAAATGCCTGGATTTTGTTCAGGGGCCAGGCGCTGTTTTTGTTTACTCTAATAGCCACAATATTTCCCTATATGAATTGATTGATACCGACAACTAGCACTGATAAACCACCACCCCAAATGCTGCAAGCCAGCAGGTCGTAGGCAAAAAATTGGCCGGGTTTAACCCCTGCGATTCCTGCAACGGCGGGTGAAATGGATCGGACGGCAGGTACAAGCCGACCTACACAGATTGCCCAGGGAGCAGAGAAAGCAATGAGTTGCCTGAACTTTCGATATGCTATCTTTTGGCGGATGACTTTTTTCCGAAACCACCTGAATTGCCAGAGATAAGGGGCTGACCGGTGACCAAAATAATAGCCAATATGGTCGCCCGTAAAAGCGCCTGCAAAAGCCAGCATGATGATCATGTAAAGACTGGTGTTACCTTGGGCATAAACAAGGGAGCAGGTACTCAGGAGAAATACACCTGAGACAAACACACCCACAAAAAACACGCATTCGAGAAACGCCAACACTGGAATCAGCAATATCAGTTGTATTGGTACATTCTCTATCCAGCTAGCAATTAGTTCACTCATTGCCCATTCTTTCAGGACAATTGTTAGGACAAGAATTCAGCACGTGTACTTTGGTCTTGCTTGAATTTTCCGCCGAGTGAGGTTGTCTGGGTGTTTGAATTAATGTCCATGACACCTCTGGATTTAACACAGTAGTGGGTGGCGTCAATGGTGACCGCCACGTCATCAGTTTCCAGCAGAGTCTGCAAAGCGATAAGTACCTGTTGGGTTAGCCTCTCCTGAACCTGAGGTCGCTGGCTGAAAAACCTGACAATTCTATTGATTTTAGACAGGCCAATAATTTTATCTTTGGGGATATAGGCGACTCTGGATTGACCATCGATCGTAACAAAATGGTGTTCACAGGTACTCAGTACGCTAATGCCAGAAATCTTAACCATTTCTTCAACCTGCATTTTGTTTTCGATGACCGATACTTTTGGGAAATTGTCGTAGTCAAGCCCATGAAACAACTCATCTATATACATTTTTGCGATGCGGTGGGGTGTTTCCAGGAGGCTGTCGTCTTCCAGATCCAGACCCAGGGTCGTCACCACTTCAGTCATCGCGGATAATATGCGAGAGTATTTTTCATCTCTGGAAAGGCCCGTTTCTATCATTGGTGTTTCAAGCCCGCGTGCCAGGAGGGCATCTCGTACTTTCAGGGCATCATCAGAAAGCAGCTGTGTGCTGTCAAAAGGCATATTTGCCAGTGTATTAGTACTCATACGTCGTCCCAGATTTGAATCTTATCGTACTGTTACGATGCTGGAGTAGAAGTGGATCAGTCATCTGCAGCAAACAAATGAATGTGGGTCTTTTATGAAAAAATTGGCTCATGACTCGCGTTAATGTGTGTCCTTAGAAAGTCCTATACGGGTCATCCTTAATGAATAAAGAAACTGTTGCTGGAGGCTTGGCAACGCCACCATCAACGATAATGGTTTCGCCAACGACATAATCGCCTGCGCGACTGGCAAGAAAAACTGCCGCACCGGCCATATCTTCCCACGTGCCGATTCTTCTTGAAGGGATGTATTTGATGATGTCTTCAGGCGTATCGCGTGCTATTCGATTCATTTCCGAGGCAAAAGGGCCCGGTGCAATTCCTGAAACTTGGCTGGGAGGAGCGTGGACGTCCTTGTTCGCCTGGTATTAACTCCCGCTGACAGATCGAAAATCCTAAGTAGAGTGTTCAGCTGGAATGGTAGCTATGGGTGGACTTGAACCACCGACCCCAGCATTATGAATGCTGTGCTCTAACCAGCTGAGCTACATAGCCATTAGGTTCATGGCTTGCGCAAAGCGCAAACATGAACGCCGACAGGTACTTCGCAGAAGTACCGAAAGGCAACCCCATCAGTACACATCGGGGTCGCGAATTTTCCAGCTTCAATTATACATTGTCAAGGCACCAAAACCGGCAGGAAAACCGTCAGAAACGATACCAACAACAGGCCAGCAGCTACACAGTGCACCTTTATAATCCAATTAAGCGCCGTAATCCGTTCAGCCGACGCATCCGATTTCCAAATCTGACTCATCATCACATCAAGCATGATCACGATAATCACAATCGGCGCACAGGCTGGCAATACGCCTGAAAAAAACAGGTTCCACGAGCTCTCATAGCCGGGTAGATGAGCGAATGGCAATAACAGCGCAAAAAGTAGCGCTGTCAGATCAAGCATGCCACGCAAAGGTCCTATCGATTGAAGCATCAGACGTTAAATCTAAAATGGACGACGTCGCCATCCTGTACGATGTACTCTTTCCCTTCAAGACGCCATTTCCCGGCTTCTTTGGCGCCCGCTTCACCATTGCCTGAAATGTAATCGTCGTATGCAATGACTTCGGCACGAATAAAACCTTTTTCAAAATCGGTATGAATCACGCCTGCAGCGTTGGGTGCGGTAGCACCGCGGCGGACAGTCCAGGCCCTGGCCTCTTTAGGGCCGGCCGTGAAATACGTTTGTAACTCCAACAGCTCGTATCCGGCACGAATTACTCGGTCCAGTCCCGGCTCTTCCATACCAAGATCCTGTAGAAAATCGACCTTCTCTTCGTCGGCGAGTTCTGCGATTTCTGATTCCAGTTTATTGCAGATAGCCACCACTCCTGATGCCTCGGCTTCTGCAAATTCTTCAACCGCACTTAAATGTGGGTTTCCTTCAAAGCCATCTTCATCCACATTGGCGATATAAAGCACCGGCTTCATCGTCAGCAAGTGCAGGTCTCTCACCTCCAACTTCTGATCATCGGTAAACGTCTGGGTTCTCGCAGGGTTGCCCTCATTAATATGCGCAGAGAGCGCCTCCAGAAATGTCGTGCTCGCGATGGCTTCTTTGTCGCCACTCTTGGCGATGCGACTAACCCGGGCTATAGCTTTTTCAATGGTCTCAAGATCCGCCAACTGTAGCTCTGTATTAATAATCTCGATGTCGCGCTTGGGATCAATAACTTCTGACACATGGGTGACGTTCTCATCCTCGAAACAGCGCACCACGTGCGCAATAGCGTCGGTCTCACGAATGTTAGCCAGAAACTGATTGCCCAGGCCCTCCCCTTTAGACGCACCTTCGACCAAACCGGCAATGTCCACAAACTCCATACTGGTGGGAATGACGGCGGCGGGATTGACGATACCCGCGATAAGATCGAGTCTTTTGTCCGGCATGGGAACCACACCTGCATTCGGCTCTATGGTACAGAATGGAAAATTTTCGGCGGCAATACCCGCGTTGGTCAGTGCATTGAATAGCGTTGACTTACCGACATTGGGCAAACCGACTATGCCACATTTGAAACCCACTACTGGTCCTCCTTTGGAACAGCACTAAAGGTGTGCAGTTCATTCATAGCCTTTTGCCATTCACCTTCCGCCATCAGTGGCAACGTTGCTAATGCGGCATCAAGGCATTCATTGATCACCTGTCTATCTCCAGCGGATGCCTTTCCTAGTACGTGTCCCGTGACTTCCTGTTGCGTACCAGGATGTCCAACACCGATTCGGAGCCGATTAAACTCCTGGCTTCCAGCCAAACACCGCGATATATCACGCAAACCATTGTGGCCAGCCAGGCCTCCGTTTTGTTTCAGGCGAACGATCCCGGTGGTTAAATCGAGCTCATCGTGGGCAACCAGTATCCTCTGGTGTGGAATCTTGAAAAAGTTTACAAAGGCGCCCACGGCCTTACCGCTCTCATTCATGTATGTATCAGGAATGAGCAGTTTAAGTTCGCGATTCTGATAATTAAGTGTACAGATACTGCCGAAGAACTTTTTCTCTTCGCGGAACTCACCACCAAAGTTGGCAGCGAGTTTCTCCACAAACCATACGCCCACATTGTGCCGGGTTTCGGCATACTGTGGGCCAGGATTCCCTATCCCAATAATCAGACTGAGGGGAGCACTCAAGAGCCACCTCCATACCAGAAAAAGTGATCGTCTTCAGACGATCCAGTCTTAATCGTCGTCAGATTCCTCTGCTGGGGATTCGCCATCAGCTGCAGCTGGCTCATCACCTTCTGCGGCTTCTTCGTCTGCTACCGGCTCATCCAGTTCTTCTGCCCGACGTGGTACGTTCACGGCAACAACAACCTGATCGTGATCTTCTCCCAGTGACAGCGCTGGAATCTCCAGGCCCTTCGGAAGTACAAGCTCACTCATATGAATGGATGATCCCAGTTCAAGTTCCAGGATGTCGACCTCAATGTATTCTGGCAAATCTCCAGGCAGACAGCTCACTTCTACTGACGACATGGTGTGGGAAATGTTTCCGCCACCTTGCTTGACGCCAACACAGTCCTCTTCGTTGAGGAAGTGCAACGGCACTTCAACAACAATTGCCTGGTCCATTCGAACGCGAAAGAAGTCGGCATGTAGGATCCTATCCTTTGCCGGATGGCGTTGCAGGTCTTTTAAAATAGCTTCCTGCTTCTCGCCACCTGCGGACAGCGTAATAATGTGGGAAAAGAACGCCTCATTTTCACAGGCCTTATGCAGGTCTTTGTGTGCAATTGAAAGCGATTGAGGATCCTTGCCCGCGCCATACACTATCGCGGGTACCAGATCACCGTTCCGACGCAGGCGGCGGCTCGCACCTTTCCCTGTATCAGTACGCAGTTCGGCGTGAAGCTCGAATTGGTCTGCCATGGTTGTTTCTCCTAATTAACTGTCATTCACTGCGACCGCGTTTGACAGCAGTTTTTATCGATACTGCCTTAAAACAAAGTAGGCTGTATCCGTTTACTAAACAGCGCACTAAGCGACTCTTCGTTGCTAATGCGCCGAATGGATTCGGCTAATTCATCGGCAACACTCAGTTGCCTGACCTTGTCACACTGAGCAGCTTCTGCGCTCAGCGGAATAGTATCGGTCACCACCAGTTCATCCAGCGTGGTGTTTTCTAAATTTTCTATGGCCTTGCCCGATAGTACCGGGTGTGTGCAGTAGGCGATAACTCTGCTCGCGCCGTGGTTCTTTAACGCGGTTGCAGCGGCACAAAGCGTACCAGCTGTGTCGACCATGTCATCCACCATAAGGCAGGTCCGGCCCTTGACATCACCAATAATGTGCATCACCTCAGCCTCGTTGGCATGCGGACGACGCTTATCTATGATAGCAAGATCAGCATCATCCAGCTGTTTGGCAATGGCACGAGCTCTGACCACACCGCCCACATCCGGGGAGACAATCATAATATCTTTGTATGACTGCTGTTCGATGTCGATCAGCATCACCGGAGATGCATAGATGTTATCTACCGGTATGCTAAAAAACCCCTGAATCTGATCTGCGTGCAGATCAATCGTCAATACTCGATCGATACCTGCGCTGCTTAGCATATCTGCCACTACCCGTGCCGTAATCGGCACCCTGGCCGACCGTACACGCTTGTCCTGTCGGGCATACCCAAAATAAGGGATAACCGCCGTGATCCTTGCCGCGGACCCTCTGCGCAGACAGTCTGCTAACACAATGAGTTCCATCAAATTGTCATTGGTTGGTGCACAGGTTGGCTGAATAATGAATACGTCTTTGCCCCGGACGTTTTCATTGATTTCAACACTCACTTCGCCATCGCTGAATCGACTCACCTCGGCTGCACCAATCTCGACCCGAAGACGATCTACGACTCTATCAGCCAGCGCCGGATGCGCGTTTCCTGCAAAAATCTTTAGTTCAGCCACGATAGATTTCCGTGAGTAATTTGGCTGGGGTGGCAGGACTCGAACCTGCGAATGCAAGGATCAAAACCTTGTGCCTTACCGGCTTGGCGACACCCCATCGTTTGGTTTTGAAAAAACTTCTGGATCTCATGTTATCTGCTTCAGCGCATCAACCAGAGTTGATTGCTGGGTTCCTTTGGTTACAAATCCATGCCAATCGCTCTGGGACAATACCTTCCTTGCTAAAGGCTCGTCATCTGTCTGCAAAAATACACAAGCACCGGTGCCTGTCATTCTAGCAGCACCCCACTGACTCAACCAGTCAAGGGTCACACCGATTTCAGGAAATAGCCCCCGAGCGACCTGTTCACAGTCGTTACGAAGCGCACCATCCTCTAAAAAGCGCGCTATTGTGATGGCACTTGTACCGCGTGTCAAATCGGGATGTGCAAAGATTGCCGCGGAGGAAACCTCACATCCCGGGATTAATACCACGTACCAGGTTTCCGGCAATGTTATTGGTGTCAACTCATCACCAATCCCCTCCCCCCAACTGGTCTCACCTGCGACAAATACAGGCACATCTGCACCCAGACGGGTGCCTAATCGCAACAGTTCCGCGTTGCTATGCCCCATATCCCAGAACACATTCAAGCCATGCAGGGTCGTCGCAGCATCTGAACTACCGCCTCCCAGGCCACCGCCAAGTGGAATCACTTTGGTCACTGTAATCCGTACACCAGGAAGATCTTGCCCCTCGGAGAGTAACCGGGCTGCCTTATAGACAAGGTTATCTTCCTGCTTCACCCCGGGCATAACGACCTCTATACCGCTTTCCATTGCTTCAAAGGTCACTGTGTCTCCGAAGTTGAGCAGTTGGAATACAGTTTGTAATTCGTGATAGCCATCCTGTCGTTGACCCAGAATATGAAGGAAACTGTTAAGTTTCGCAGGCGCAGGCAGTTGTAATGGCACTAGAAATCCCACCTTCTAATTAACAGGGTCAATCTTGTATCGTCGTACGAAAAACGCATCTTCCGCGGTAGCGATGCCTGATACTTCAGGTATTCAATGCGCCATCCGGCCTGCTCAAAGCCCGATTCCTGACTTATAGAGGCAGCATCAGGGTTTGGATGCCCCTGCACCCAGTGGGGTATATGAGTGATCGGTAATTCATAGCCGAGGTATGCCTGCAAATCACCGGCATTGAGTATCTGGCTGGGTTTATCAGGAACCATTAATTCGACCATGCCCTGGTCCGATGAAATTCTGGCCAACTTAACACCCAACATGCCAGTCAGAGAAACATGAAAGCCCTGCTCCACATTGCGCCAGTCCATTGTGACACTACCGTTATAAGCAGGAGACCGGACACCAAGCTTACCTAGCAGACGCCAATTGGTGCCGTTGTGAGGAACATCATGGACTGAACGTTCGGTTATGGGCAGCAACCCACAGGCAACCAGCAATGTCATGAGGGCAACAATACAACTCGCTTTGAACACCGCGATTACTGCGTCGTAAACTGCTGAATAATCTTCTTGAGAATCTCGCTTTGTGGTGCCAGTTCTAACGCCTTGCGCCATACTTCATTGGCCTCCAAACGCTCTCCCATCACCCAAAGCACTTCACCTAGATGCGCAGCAACCTCATCATTTGGGAACAACTCGAGCGCTTTGCGTAAGTGCACAACTGCCTCGGTGTAGTTCTCCAGTCTATACAGAGCCCAGCCAAGACTATCGATAAATGCAGCTTCCTTCGGTTTTATGGCAAGCGCCCGCTCTATCAGTGCCAACGCTTCCTCATGTCTATCGGTGCGATCGGTTAGCGTATACCCCAGCGCATTAAGCGCATCTGCATTTCCCGGCTGGATAGTAATAATCGCGCGTAAATCCCGTTCGAGAATACCCAAGTCACCGAACTTCTCACCGGTCATTGCGCGAAAATACAATAAATCGATATTTTCCGGGTCTTCCACCAGAGACGCATCCAACAACTCGAAGACTTCATCGCGCAAACTACGTTCACTCAATAGCTGCGCTTCAACCATAAAGAGCTGATCCCGGCGTTCGGGTTCTTCAGCACGTAACCGAGCTAGATAATCACGGGCTTCCTGCACCCTACCCTGCTCAATCATGATCGACGCAATTCTTGATTGCGCCGGTAGAAATTCATACCCCATTCCCACCTGCTTATATTCTCTTATCGCTTGTGCCAGATCGTTGCGACGTTCTGCGATACTACCCAGGTAAAAATGGGCCTCTCCCACTCGACGACTCCAACGCACCATCTCAAGCAGGTGCTTCTCGGCTTCGACGTCATCTTTCTGCTCCAACGCGATCAGCGCCAATGCAAACAACACATCACCATCGGATGGTGCGCCCTCAAGCACCAGTTCATACTGTGCCCGCGCGCCATCAAGATCATCGGTCTCAAACAAGAATCTTGCATAAATCAATCTCAATCGCCTGTTCTCAGGCAATTCAATCAACATGTCCTCTAGGAAGGTCACTACATCCGGGTTTCGACCCTGGTCTTTCAAGGCATTAACTTTGAGGATAATCACGTTGACGTTCTTCTTTTTAGCCAGGAGCCTATCTGCAATCGCAAGCGCCTCCTCGTAATCACCGTTCTGTTCCAGGAGCACAGCCTTAGAGAACAATAGTTGTTCGTCCTGGTCATCAGCTTCAAGCATCCTTGATATTGCAGCCAACAGGGCCGTGCGATCACCATCGCCCAGATTGGCAACCCGATAAGCAAATATCTCAAAGTTCGCCAAACCGCCCAGGCGCTTTATCTCCTCCATATGGGTGATGGCCCCTTCCAGGTCACCCAACCGCATCAGCAGATCAGCTATAAACCGATGTGCATCAATATCGTCTGGATCCTCTTCAGCCCAGATCTTCGCGAGTGAAAGCGCCACCTCATCGCGTTTCAAATAGGAGGCAAGCATGGTCGCTCTAGTGGCGACCCCTGGATCTCGAGTCAATGTCGCAATATTGACGTAGGTATCAAGCGCGATCTCATAGTCTTCCCGGTAGCCCGCGACTTCTGCTACCAGTAACTCATAAAGTTCATCTTCCTCAAAATTCTTAACCGGATACTCATCGGGGTGGGGTCGCCGTGGAGTGGTAGACTTCTCTTCAATTACCTCTACTTTAGGGGTTTCTGCCACAACTTGTGGCTCAGGTTCCACCGTCGTACAGCCCGCACCCAGGCCTAAGAAGGTAAATAACGCCAAATTAATGGCTGAATTTAGAGAGCCTTTATTCATTTTTTGTATTCACTATTTTAAATCTGCCCCAGGGGCCATTATCGCTATGTATTCTGCAGTCACGTACAATACTACATTGAATGTCACATCCAGAACTTAGTGTTGTTATCAAACACAGTAGTTCATTCTACTTTTACTAAACTGCTGAGTCATCCGCTTCTGCAGCTGATTCGGCTGGGTTCCAACCCATGGATTTGCTAGTTGTTGGCTTAAATCATCGCACGGCCCCCGTTTCTCTTCGGGAACGGATTGCTTTTTCCGTGGATCAGCTAGCTGTAGCACTTCCCGCGCTAAAAAAGGCTGGTGCCTTTAAGGAATTAGCCATTCTTTCTACCTGCAACCGGACAGAAGCAATTGTGGTGGGTGAAAACGCCAATCCTTCGAGCATCATTTCCTGGTTCGGCGAATACCATGACATTCCCACCTCTGAACTTGAGGACAGCATCTACAGTCATCAGGGTACACAGGCAGTACAACACGCAATGCGTGTGGCCTGCGGGCTTGATTCCATGGTTATTGGAGAACCACAAATTTTTGGTCAGTTTAAGGAATGTTTCTCAATCGCCCAGATTCATAACACGCTGGGACCCGATCTCAATAATCTCGCACAGACCACTAATCGTATAGCCAAACAAGTACGAACAGAAACTGGTATTGGTGAAAATCCGGTATCTGTCGCTTCAACCTCAGTAACCCTGGCAAAGCAGCTATTCACAGAGGTAGCTTCCTGCAACGCTCTGCTAATCGGCGCGGGTGAAACCATAGAACTCGTCGCCCGCCACTTGAAGGATACGGGTGTCAGTAACCTGGTGATAGCGAATCGCACACTGGCACATGCCGAAACCCTGGCGGAAGAATTTGGTGCGCAAGCCGTGGACCTGAATGCAGTACCTCTGATCCTGGAGGACACTGACATTTTGATCAGTTCAACCAGCTCTGAACTACCGATATTAGGAAAAGGTACTGTAGAACGAGTCTTGAAAAGTCGTCGGCATAAGCCCATCTTTATGGTGGATCTTGCGGTACCACGGGATATTGAACCTGAGGTTGCTGATCTGAAAGATGTTTATCTCTATAGTATCGATGACCTACAAGAAATTATTGTAGAGAACCTAGGTTTAAGACAGTCTGCCGCAGATGAAGCATTGCGCATTATTGATTACGCAGTGGACCAGTATGCAGAAAACTACAACTCATTGGATGCCGTGGACACCCTACGCAGGTTTCGGGCGCACCATGAAGCGATAAAACGAGCAGAGCTTACGAAAGCGCAGGCTCGACTCGCTAAGGGTGATGATCCAGAGGCTGTCGTTACGGCATTAGCGAACCAACTGACAAACAAGATTGTTCACGTACCCAGTATAGAAATTAAGAAAGCTGGCTCCCAGAAAGAGACCCTGCTGACAATAGAGCGCCTTTTCCAGTTGGACGACGACCTATGAATACCTCACTGCAGACGAACCTAGAGCAACTCATCGAACGTTACGATGAACTCGCCGCACTATTGAGCGACTCTGGCACTATCGCGGACCAAAATCTATTTCGCAGTTACGCTAAAGAGTACGCTGAAATTGAAGCCGTCGTGCTGGCTTACAGAAACTGGCAGCAACTCACCGATGAGCTCGCGGAAGCCAAACAGATGATGGAAGACAGCGATCCTGAAATCAGCGAGATGGCTGGTGAGGAAAGCGCTAATCTTGAATCATCCATCGAAGAAATTGAGCACAACATTCAACGGTTATTGATTCCCAGTGACCCCAATGACGCTCGCAATATTTTTCTTGAAGTACGTGCCGGTACCGGTGGTGACGAAGCAGCAATTTTTGCAGGCGATCTTTTTCGCATGTACAGCCGGTACGCAGAAACAAAAAAATGGTCCGTGGAAATACTCAATGAACGGCTCGGTGAGCATGGCGGTTACAAGGAAGTTATCGCGCGAATTATTGGCAAAGATGTTTTCGCTAATCTCAAATTCGAATCCGGTGCCCACCGGGTACAACGTGTTCCACAAACTGAATCTCAAGGTCGAATTCACACCTCAGCATGCACTGTCGCGGTGTTATCTGAAGTTGAAGATATCGATGAAATAGTAGTCAACAAAGGCGACCTGCGCGTTGATACTTACCGTGCATCTGGAGCGGGTGGGCAACATGTCAACAAAACGGATTCAGCAGTTCGTCTGACCCATATTCCCACCGGTATCGTGGTGGAATGTCAGGATGAGCGTTCCCAACACAAGAACAAAGCCCGGGCAATGAGCCTGTTACAGGCCAAGTTACTCGAGCAGGCACAGCACGAAAAAAATGCAGAGCAAGCAGAGACAAGACGCAATCTGGTAGGCAGCGGTGATCGTTCTGAAAAAATTCGCACGTACAACTTTCCGGACGGTCGTGTTACTGATCACCGAATCAATCTGACTGTGCATCGTCTGTCGCAAACTATTGCAGGGGAACTACAACCCATCATCGATCAGCTCATCGCAGAGTATCAGGCAGATCTGTTGGCGTCGCTCGGCTTCGATGAAAACGGTAACTGACATAAAAAATCTATTAGTGTCAGAATCTGCTGTGCCAGTTTTTGAACGGCAATTGATTCTGTCCCACGTGCTTGTCCAACCTAGAAGTTGGCTAATCGCTCACGACACTGATGTCATCTCAGAAGTTTATGCCCACGACTACCACGCCAAACTGACGCGCCGTGAAGCAGGCGAACCCATCGCCTATATTGTCGGTTACAAAGATTTCTGGAAACATCGATTCGCTGTTAACCCTGCCACACTTATACCCAGACCAGAAACGGAACTGTTGGTAGAGCTCGCTTTGTCGGCGCGAGCAGCAACACCCTGCCACGTATTGGATTTAGGCACCGGTTCGGGGGCGATAGCGGTTTCTCTCGCGGATGAGCGAAGGCAATGGTCTGTACTCGCTAACGATATCAGCGCCTCAGCGCTCAAGATTGCACGAGGAAACAGCAGATCTTTAGCGAACCTGCAGTTTTTTAATGGCTGCTGGACCGACGCCGTCGCTTTCGACTCCGTTGACATGATCGTTAGCAATCCGCCCTACATCGCACCGGATGACAATCATTTACTAGGACTGACACATGAACCCCGCGGGGCACTAGTCTCAGCAGAGGCCGGCATGTCCGATATTGAAAGCATTATTACCGGTTCGCGAAAAGTACTTGTCAGCGGCGGAACCCTGGTGCTTGAACACGGTTATTGCCAGCAGGACGCTGTCTGTCGCACACTGGAGGTTGCAGGGTACGAATACATCGAACTATTTAATGACCTGGGCGGCATACCCCGCGCAGTCAGGGCAAAAAGGCCATGAACGACGACGACTTACTACGCTATAGCCGACAAATTATGTTGCCGGAAATTGACGTTGCTGGACAGCAGCGGTTACTCGACGCACGAATACTAATCATTGGTCTAGGGGGGCTGGGTTGCCCTGCCGCCATGTATCTCGCCTCTGCTGGGGTTGGACATCTGGTTCTTGCTGACTTCGATACGGTAGAGCTAAGCAACCTGCAACGGCAAATTGCGCATACGACAGATCGAATTGGAATGTCCAAGGTCGAATCTGCAGGCGTGGCCCTGGCAGCACTCAATCCAGAGACCCAAGTAACCTGTATAGCCGAGAAGATGAGTGAGGAGGACCTCGAACGTGAAATTATTGCAGCTGATGTGGTGCTCGACTGCACGGATAACTTCACTATTCGCTTTATGGTAAACAAACTTTGCGTTAACAACACAACACCCCTGGTCAGTGGGGCCGCTATTCGTCTGGAAGGCCAGATCATGGTGTATGACCCAAAACTTGAGAGTTCTCCCTGTTACCAATGCCTTTATGAAAACGCCGACGAGGGCGCACTCAATTGTGCGGAAAATGGGGTAGCCGCTCCTGTTGTAGGGGTGATTGGTTGTGTACAGGCAATCGAAGCGATGAAACTTGTCGCCGAATTCGGGGAATCTCTTGCGGGGTACTTACTTGTGTTTGATGCTAAATATATGGATTGGCGCAAGCTTAAACTTTCAAAAAACCCTGACTGTTCAACCTGTGGCGCGACTAGCCTGTAGATCAGCCTGGTACGATGATCTGACCAGCGGGCCGCTGGCTACCGCTTTAAACTCCAGTTCGTTCGCAAATTCTCCCAAGGCATCAAATTCCGTTGGATGTACAAAATCTACGACCGGCAGATGATCTTTGCTGGGCTGCAGATACTGGCCCATCGTGACCATATCCACTCCATGCTTACGCAAGTCACGTAATACTTGTTTGATCTCCTCTGAAGTCTCTCCCAGGCCCAGCATTAGCCCCGATTTTGTTAGTATCTCCGGGTTCATTTCCTTGTAGCGCTGTAACAGTTTAAGGGACCAATCGTAGTCAGCGCCGGGTCTCGCCTTCTTATACAACCGCGGTACCGTTTCTAGATTGTGGTTAAACACGTCAGGCTTTGCCTGAGACAATCGATCGAGGGCAATTTCAAGTCTGCCGCGAAAATCCGGTACCAGCACTTCCAATGTGACTTCAGGGGTTGCCTTGCGAATAGCATCAATACATTCTGCAAAATGGCCGGCACCGCTGTCCTTAAGGTCATCACGGTCTACCGATGTCACTACCACATAGCTCAGCTGCATCTCTTGAATTGCTTCGGCAAGATTGCGAGGTTCATCAACGTCCAGAGCATTAGGTTTGCCATGGGCCACATCACAAAATGGACATCGCCTGGTGCAGATATCCCCCATAATCATGAATGTCGCTGTCCCGTGCGAGAAGCACTCTGGCAGATTCGGACAGCTGGCTTCTTCACAGACCGAAGATAAACTGCGCTCCCAGAGAATCCGTTTGATCTGTCCGATGCGGGGTGTGGCAGGCACTCTCACCCGAATCCAATCGGGCTTACGTGGCAGGGTTTCCGTTGGAATCACTTTCACGGGTATGCGTCGCACCTTATCGGCGCCCCGCAGTTTTTCTCCCTGAACCAACTTTTGTCTTGTCACCATATCAGCTTACCGCAATATTCTTCTTAGGATGCAGGGGTGCAGTGTATCCAAAAACATCCTGCACATGGCCAACAACCCTATCTTGTATCGATTGAACCTTAAAATTCCCTACTTCGGAGACAATATCTGTTACTTCGAGACCCGCAAAGCCGCAAGGATTAATTCGGGTAAATGGCTCAAGATCCATATCAACATTCAAACTAAACCCATGATAGGTACAGTTTTTGCGCACTCGTAGTCCGAGCGCCGCGATTTTTCTGCCAGAAACATACACACCATGAGCCGCCGGATCAGCCACGGCATCAATGTCCAATGACTGTAGCAAACCGACCAGTGCTTGCTCAATTTGACTCACCAGTTGTTTGACTCCGATTTGCCGTCGTTTGATATCCACCAGCAAATAGCCAACCAACTGCCCGGGTCCATGATAGGTCACCTGGCCACCACGATCAGAATGCACCACTTCTATATCACCGGCATCAAGGATATGTGCCTCTTTACCTGCCTGACCCAGGGTATACACCGGTGGATGCTCGAGTAACCATAATTCATCTGCAGTATTGTGTGTTCGCTGGTCTGTAAACGCACGCATTTGGGACCATACCCCTTTGTAGGGTTGGCAACCAAGCGCCTTTACAACCAATGTATTCAACATGAGCGTTTACAGTACCAAGCGCACTGCCTCACAGGTTTTGAGTTCAGCAAACACATCTTTTATTTGTTGCTCACTGGTCGCCCAGAGTAACAGAGTTATGGATTTATAGTTTCCTTCCCGACTCGCCCGCTCCTTAACCTTGTCCAGTACCATCGTCGAATCATACTTTTGAACAATGACTAGAACGTCGTCGAGAAAACTCGGCGATGACTCTCCAATGACTTTGATCGGGTAATCACAGGGGTACTCTATTTTCGGTTCCTGCATTCTGCTACGCCTCGAGCGCCAGCGGGTCGCCACTGAACATCTTCAGGAAAAACAAGCTCAAGGTATCCCACAATCGGCTGAAGAATCCTGCCTCTTCGACAGCATTTAATGCCACCAGTGGCGTGCTAAGCGACGTTCCGCCAGCGATCGTCAGACTGCCAAGTTGTTGTCCTTTCTGCAAAGGTGCATGAATCTCTTGGTTGATCTCAACATTTGCCATTAAATTATCGCGGGAACCCCGCGGGATAGTAAGCACTACGTCCTCTACCAAACCTAGATTAATCGATTTATGCGTACCTCCCCATACCCTTACCTTGCGCAAAGAGACATCGCTTTCGTATAGATTAACGGTTTCAAAATATCTAAAACCATAGGTTAACAACTTCTGGCTTTCGGTAGATCTTGATGACTCCGAGTTTGCACCCATCACGACACTCACCAGTCGCATACCATTTCGCATAGCCGATGAAACCAGACAGTATCCCGCTGCATCTGTATGGCCGGTTTTAACACCATCGACAGTATTGTCTCGAAACAGCAATGAATTGCGGTTCCTCTGAGTGATGTCATTAAACGTGAAGGTCTTCTCGCTATATATTTTGTAGTGCTCTGGATGAACATTAATGAGCGCAATCGCCAGCTTGGCGAGATCTCTAGCGGAAGTGTAGTGGTTCTCATCGGGCCAGCCCGTTGCGTTGACAAAATTCGTATCCATCATGCCCAGACGCAACGCATGCTGGTTCAGCAAACCCGCAAAGGCTTCCTCACTACCTGCTATATGCTCGGCCAACGCAACGCTGGCATCGTTACCGGACTGGATAATAATGCCTCTTAGCAGATCATCCAGTTTGACCTTGGTACCTTCCTGGATGAACATCCGAGAACCCTGCATACGCCATGCCCGAACGCTAATGGAGACCATGTCGGCCTTGCTAATCGTACCTCTCTCTAACTCTGAAGCGGCCACGTAACTGGTCATCATTTTGGTCAGACTCGCGGGGGGTAGTCTCTGGTCGCTATTAAAATCGACCAGAACCTCACCTGTTGTCGCTTCGATGAGTAGGTAAGCGCTTGCCGCCAGTTGTGGTGGTGCGGGAATGATCGGGTCACTGGCGGCACTGGCTACTGAAAGCCAGAGCGTCAACAAACCACTGGTTAACAACTTCATCATAAGCTTCCTTTTTTCAATCAACCTGCACCTTAATGGGCGTTCCCAATTTTGCCGACTCGATAACTGCTGCCAGGTCGTGCTCGGTCTGCAGATCTCTAATCGGCCCAATCCAAACTTTGTGTAATATTCCTGTCGCAATTTCACTTTCAAGTATTCGTACCGGGAAGTCGTAGTCATATTCAACAAGCAACGCTGAAATCAAATTTAACAATGCACCGGCGCTATCTGGCTCTGAAAATGCCCCGATCTGTAAATAGTAACTGCTAGCCGACTCTTGTTGCGCAAGTTTTGGATAATTAAGAGCATCGATGGCCTCTACAACCACCGGTGCAGTTCCTTGATTAGCAAACCCCAGCTGTATCGCTGCAGCATAAGACAAGTCAATAACTCTATCATCATGAAACGGCCCCCTGTCATTAACACGCAGCTGCACACTTTTGCCGTTATCCAGATTAGTCACTTTCACCGCCGTCGGCAGCGGCAGTGATTTGTGGGCTGCAGTCAGATTATACATGTCATAAGTTTCTCCATTGGCCGTCAATCTGCCATGGAATTTTTTGCCATACCAGGAGGCAATACCAATCTCAAGATATCCTAGGCTGTCGGGAAGAATGCGATAGGTTTTGCCAAACACCTCATAGGTACCAGGCTCGCGCAGCGTCGGTGGTGATCTGGTGGTGGTTGATTCGCAGGCATAGAGCAAACAAATCAATACCAGAAGAGCGCAACGTTTCGATTGAGCACAAACAGACATCAGTTTCAGCGAGAAAGTCCGATAAGTTGATTATCTGATTGCCGCAATGCCTCACTTAACTGAAAAACTGCCATGGCGTATAGCTTGCTATGGTTATATCGGGTAATGACGTAAAAATTTTTGAAACCGAGCCAGTACTCTGCGCCTTCCTTACCGATAAGCTTCATGGGCGAAACCTCAGCATCAGACGCAGCATCGACATCAAGCCCAAGAGACTGCAAAGCGCCAATCGTCGTACTGGGCCGCAGCGCCACATTGTAAACTTCAGCATCAATGCCGGCCCCATTCACTTTGACCGCAATCCGCCCATTTGCCCAGCCATGCTCTGCCAGATAGTTGGCGACACTGCCAATGGCATCCACCGGGTTATTCCAAATATCACGAACCCCATCGTCATCAAAATCCACGGCATAATGACGATAACTGCTGGGAATAAACTGTCCGTACCCCATGGCACCGGCATAGGAACCCTTCAACTCTGTGATCATCTGCTTTTCTTCCCGAACCAACAGGAAAAATTCCTGTAATTCTTTACGGAAGAAAGTTGCTCTGGGTGGATAGTCGAAGGCGAGCGTCGTCAATGCATCAAGCACCCTATAGTTACCGCGATGCCTACCATACATAGTTTCCACACCAATCACCGCGGTAATAATAACGGGAGGTACGCCATAAATTTTATTTGCTCTTGCCAACGCCTGGTGATGCTCCAGCATAAACTTAACCCCGGCCGTAACGCGTCGCTCGGTCAAAAATATGTCCTGGTATCCATCCCACTCCAGGGTTTTTTCCGCTGGACGGGATATCGCATCAATAATGGACTGTTTATATTCGGCCTGCTTAAAAAAAGTCAACAGACCAGCAGAGGTATACTCTCCCTGCGCGGCGAGCTCTGCAGAAAATTCTTTGACTTCGCTGCGCTCTGAATAGTCTTGACAGTAAACATCATAAGAATGTGCCATCAGCAAAATCGTTAGCAATAATCGTAACAATAGAATCTCCTACAACATGATTCTTCGGTGTGTATGAATAGACATTAGGATACCGAATCCGGAAAACAACGTCAGTATTGAAGTTCCCCCTGAACTTACAAGCGGCAAGGGTACGCCCACCACCGGCAGAACACCACTCACCATACCGATGTTGACAAAAACATAAACAAAAAACGTGAATGTGATGGTACCTCCCAGCAAACGACCAAATGTATCCTGGGCTTGAATGGCCATAATTGTCCCTCTACCAACCAGCAAAATATACATGATCAGTAAAACAACAACACCGAGCAAGCCCAACTCTTCAGCCAGCACCGCAATGATAAAATCAGTCTGACTTTCAGGTAGGAAATCAAGATGGGACTGGGTGCCCTCAAACAAGCCTTTTCCTGATAGGCCTCCCGAGCCGATGGCTGTCTTAGACTGGATAATGTTCCAACCGTCACCCAGTGGATCGCGTTCCGGGTTTAGAAAGGTAAGTATTCTCCGTTGTTGGTAGTCCTGCAGCAGAAACCATATAGCTGGGGCAGAAAGCACGCCGACCCCTAATGTTCCGAAAACAAAGCGCCAGGAAATTCCCGCCAGCAGTAGCACCAGTACACCGGAAGCACAGATGATTAGCGCGGTACCCAAGTCCGGTTGCCTGACAATCAGGGCAGCAGGCAGCAGGATTATGACGACCGCCCAGAACACGTGCCTTTTCTTTGGCGGTAAATGACGATCATGAAAGTACCACGCCAATATCATAGGGAGTACCAGCTTCATGATTTCAGAGGGTTGAAAGCCGATGACATTAGGAATACGTAACCAGCGTTTTGATCCGTTCACCTCATCGCCAAAAAAATACACCGCAATCAATAGCATCCCCCATGGCATACAGCCATGGTGCTAATCGTAAAAAGAAGACCGGTGGGATTTGTGCCACAACCAGCATCACACACGTTGCCACACCAATTTTTGCCAGCTGCGACATGACCGCTGACTGATCCGGGTATACGGCGCTGTAAAGCACCAACAAACCGTAAGCAGATATACTGACCAAAAGGAGCAGTAGCGTGAAATCGACGTGAATTTTGTCACCAATACCGGCGGCGCGCTGAAATACGAAACCAGAGTCAGGGAGTCGTCTGACAAAATCCTGACTCATCTTTGGCTCACCTGATTGGTCTGAATCCCTTCCAAATAATGGTCAATGACTTGCCTGGCCACCGGTGCTGCCATTGCACTACCACCACCTCCATTCTCAATTAGCACAGCCAGGGCAATCTGTGGATTCTCGATGGGTGCGAATGCAACAAACCACGCATGTTTACGTTGCCGTTCCGTCAATTCCTCTTCGTCGTATTCCTCGCCCTGCCTGATGCCAACCACCTGTGCTGTGCCGGACTTGCCTGCCATGCGGTATGGAATATCCTGGCCGATATAAGCCCAGGCTGTCCCATTTTCACCAAACCCCTGGTTTCCCCGATGAACCACCTTCTCCATTGCTGAAATAATTGAATCCCAAACAAACTGAGGCACTAGATCGACGTCCTTCATATTTGACCGGCTATTTACGATGACATCACCTTCCATCAACATACGCGGTGCCCGCCACTGTCCACGGTTCGCGAGAAGGGCTACCGCGGTCACTAGCTGCAGCGGTGTCACCAGCATATCTCCCTGTCCAATGCCGATGTTAACGGTATCTCCGGGGTACCAGGGTAGCCCCCTGCTCTCCCGCTTCCATTGGGCTGAAGGCAATAGCCCTGATCGTGCTTCGGGCAGATCCAATGCCGTGTTTTTACCAAATCCAAACAATGTCAGGTGATCATGAATATGATCAATACCCAGTTTCACCGCTAGATTATAAAAATAGACATTACATGAGCGATAGATCGCTTTATCCAGATTGACTTCCCCATGACCGCCAAGACCCGAAGCATGCCAGTTCCAGTCACGGTATAAACGCTCTTCGTTGGGTAGCTGATACCAACCTGGGTCGGTGATGTGATAGTCAGTATCCACGATGCCCGTCACCAGGCCTGCCAGCCCCAGGAAGGGCTTAATGGTCGATCCCGGTTCGTACTGTCCCTGAACTGCACGATTAAACAACGGTACGTCGGGAGAATCTCGTAACTCTGCATAGGTTGCTTGATCAATGCCAGTGACAAACAGATTCGGGTCGTAAGAGGGTTTACTCACCAGCGCTAAGATCCCACCGGTAGCAGGTTCTATGGCAACAATGGTACCTCGGCGATTACCCAGTGCAGCACTTGCCGCTGCCTGCAGCGATGAATCAACGTGTAACTTAAGATTTTTTCCAGGCACGGGATCCAATGAGTCGATCTCCTGCATCACAACACCACGGGCGTTGCTTTCGACCCGTTGGTAGCCGACTTTTCCTAGAAGAAGGTTCTCGTAGTGCTTTTCGACACCAATCTTACCGATATGGTTAGTTCCTGAATAAGCCACCGAATCCAGACGCCTGGCGTCAGATTCGTTCATGCGACGTACAGACCCTACGGCATGAGCCATCAAGGCACCCTTCGGGTAGTGGCGCACAAGTTTGGCTGCAACCTGAACCCCGGGGATACTATATTCATTGACGGCAATTCGCGCGTGCTCTTCTGCAGATAGTTTGAACAGCACAGGGATTGGTTCGTAAGGGCGATGTTGTCGCTTTAATCTTCTATAGAACGCGGCGATCTCATCTTCCGATAAACCAATCAGGTCATCAATTTTTGCCAGTGTCTGGTCAAGATTATCGACCAACTCAATCGTGATGGTCAGGTTTAATGAGGGAACGTTATCCGCGATAAGCTCACCGTTACGGTCATAGATCAAACCGCGAACTGGAGGAACTGCTTCAACGGAGATCCTGTTCTTATCGGACAGCGTTGCATAAACATCGTGCTGAATAATCTGCAGATAGAACAGGCGCGCAACCAACAGCAACGTCAGAAATACAAAAAACGCAAAACCAATAGCCGCTCGCTCCAAAAAAACCCGGCTTTCGCCTGAGTGATCTTTTAATGCGAGAGCCTCAGGCATCAACAATCACCGATGATACGGGTGGTGTGTGATAATCGTCCAGGCCCGATATAACTGCTCTGCTATCAATACTGGAACAAGTGCATGCGGAAAGGTTAATCGAGACAGTGACCACACATCATCGACACCTGTTATCACAGTTTTGTCCAAACCGTCCGGTCCGCCGATAACAAACTGCACCAGGGGATATTCAGCCATCCAGTGCGTCAGCTTGGAGGAAAGGTCCTCGGTTGTCCACATTTTACCATCGACATCCAGGGCAATCGTGCGGGCTCCTGCTACCTGTGCTGCCTGGATTTTTTGTGCCTCCGCCTTTCGACAAAATTCGGGTTCACTGTGCTTTGTACGCTTGGGCAGCGCGATGTCTCTGATTTCCAAAGTGCACTCACGCGGCATTCTCTTTTGGTATTCTGTAACGCCTTCACGAATCCAACCAGGGGGTTTGTTACCCACCGTGATGAGTTCGAGTTTCACTGATCATTCCCGCCTACATCTTCCTTCTCTTTATTCGGTGTCATGCTCCATAACCGTTCAAGGTCGTAAAACTCTCTAACCTTTGGCAGCATAAGATGCACAACCACATCGACAAGGTCTATCAGTACCCACTCGCCCTGCTCCATCCCTTCTATACCGTAAGGTTTAACTTCAATCGCCCGGGCCTGGTCGATAACACTGGTTGCCAGAGCCTTAACCTGTCTATTTGATGAACCGCTGGCCACCACCATGTAGTCGGTAATATCGGTTTGATTCAAGACGTCCAGGCACTGGATATCCGAACCCTTCTTGTCTTCTAACGCTTCAATCACCACATCTCTTAACTTATCGTTCGGCATTACTAAACCCTTGCTCATATAAGCTGTTACATCTTATGTATTGAATCACTGCAGCTGGTAGCATTTCCTCGGTTGAACTTCCCTGATGGATCGCTCGCCTGACTAAAGTGGAAGATACCGGCACCTGCTCCAGCTCCAGGAAAATCACGTTTCCATGCGGACTATCGGACGGTGAGGCCCCCGATACTACCGTTTTATCATTCATCCATGACTGCATTTCATCGGGTATCCCCAGTAGGAACCCTGGCCTTTTTAATACGACGATATGGGCCTGCTCGATGATTTCCTGCCATCGGTACCATTGATCGAGCGTGCAAAAAGCATCCGCTCCCATCACAAAGTATATAGTGGTATCAGTACCCACCTCCGATCTTAACGATCTAAGTGTATCAACCGTATAAGACGGTCCATCGCGGTATAACTCTCTATCGTCCACTACTATGCCCGGCTCATCCTCTACTGCAGCTTTCAACATCGCCACGCGATGATCCGCTGATGACTCGGGTGGATCGCGGTGCGGCGGGGAAAGTGAAGGAATCATTCTGACTTCCTTGGCTAAGAGCGCATCCCTTACAGCGACTGCAGACCGTAAATGACCGTAATGGACCGGATCAAATGTTCCACCAAGAACGGCGATGCCTGACGTCATTGCCGAATCTGTCCATCTCCAAAAACGACATACTTCTGAGAAGTCAGCCCCTCTAGACCGACCGGCCCCCTGGCATGTAGTTTGTTCGTAGAAATCCCAATCTCAGCACCAAGCCCATACTCAAAACCATCTGAAAATCTCGTCGAGGTATTGACCATGACTGAACTCGAATCAACCTCGTTGATAAAGCGTCTTGCCTTGGTGAAATTCTCTGTGACGATCGTATCGGTATGTTTAGATCCGTAGTCGTTAATGTGAGCAATGGCTGCATCGACGTTCGGAAGCACTCTGATTGCCAATACAGGCGATAGATACTCCTCGTACCAATCATCTTCGGTCGCCGGTTTAACTTCACAAACATTCGACAACAATTTTACAGTTGTTGCGCAACCTCTGAGTTCGACACCTTCCTCGACATAGCGCTTTGCTAGGCCGGGCAATATCGCTGATGCAACAGCATCATTAACCAACAAGGTCTCCATCGCATTACACACGGCGTA
>JAQWMV010000134.1 GCA_029246605.1 Pseudomonadales bacterium
CGCCCTGGGTCGAGGAACTTGAGATCACCGGGACCCACGAATTCATTGTGCACCATAAGGGTGAATTCACTGCCTCTAGTCTTCAGTCCATGATGGCGTTCCGCGTCCGGCCGGCGCATTACTGGAAAGATCGTGATCCGACCAAGGCAACCCTGATTTCTCCTGTCGCAAGCGGTCCTTACCGGATTAAAGAGTTTGATCGGGATTACATTGTCTACGAGCGTGTTGACGACTACTGGGGACGTGATATACCAATCAACCGTGGCCGCTTCAATTTCGACGAGATTCGCTATGACGTGTACCGCGATGCCACGGTGGCGCGGGAGGGATTTCGCAAGGGGCTTTTCGATGTGCACTTCGAGAGTAATATGGGTCAATGGTTCAGTTCCTATGATATCTCTGCACTTGAGCAGGGATATCTGAAAAAAGATACACGGCCCATCACTAAATTTATTGGCATGCAAACTGCAATTGCACTGAACACCCGGCGTGAACACCTGAGGGACGTCCGCGTTCGAGAGGCACTGACCATGGCGCTCGACTTTGAATGGCAGAATCGGGTGTTCCACTATGATTCCCGGGAGCGCGCAACGAGCTACTTCGCCGGTTCACAGTTCGCGGCAAGCGGAATCCCGATGGGCGAAGAACTGGAACATCTGTCCCGGTTTCGCGATCAGCTTGACCCCCGGGTATTCACTCAGCCGTTCAGATTACCCGCCTCACCGGGCAGGGGACTACATCGTCACGGGCTGGAGCGAGCACAGGCGCTACTGGCTGAGGCCGGCTGGCGGATTAAGGAAGAGCTATTGGTGAACGACGACGGCGAGCGGTTCAAGCTGGGCCTGCTCACCCAGAACCCTGCCGACCAGCGAATGTTGCTACCCTACGTCCAGGGCCTGAAATTGCTGGGTATCGACGCTAATCTACGCCTTGTTGATAGCGTGCTCGCCATCAATCTGCTGCGCGAGCGCGACTACGATGCCTACGTGCGCGGTCATGATTTTCTTAATCCGCCCGGCGCGGAATTGCGCGGCGCGTTTAGCTCGCAGACGGCAGAAGTTCAGATGAGCTACAACATGGCCGACGTTCGTAATCCCGTCATCGATACCCTGATCATGGAAACAGAGCGAGCGGTTGATATTGATGCTGCGACCAGTTTACTAAAAGCGCTGGACCGGGTGCTATTGTGGAACTTCTACAACATTCCCCTACACGCCCCCGAAGGGGAACGGTTCCTGCTGTGGGACAAGTTCGGACGCCCAACGCACGAATCAGTTGCTCGTTACGAGTATCTGGTCGGCAGCAGTCTACGTATTCTGGACAGCTGGTGGTTTGATTCAGGAAAAGCAGCGAATTCAAACGGATGGTAATCACTTTGCGGCTGTTCACCACTGGCAATGAATTCTTTTTATGAGACAATCGCGCCATTATGCAAAACAGCTATCTCAACAATCTGAAGGTTCTGGACATCTCCCAGGGCGTGGCCGGTCCATTCTGCGCCAAGCTACTGGGTGATCTTGGTGCCGATGTCGTAAAAATTGAGCCTCCCGAGGGCGATATCAGCCGTCAATACGGGCCCTTTCCCGATGGCACGGCCGATCCCGAAAAGAGCGCGAGCTTTTTCTTTTTTAACACCAGCAAACGTGGCGTGGTGCTGGACCTTGAAAGCGCCGACGGCAAAGATGCCCTTGCGCGCCTGGTCACCGAGTATGACGTCGTTATCGCAGGTGAGTCTGAAGAAATATTGCGCGGGCGTGGACTGTCTTACGAGGATTTTCGTGGATGGAATCCCAACATCATCTTGACCACGATTTCCGGTTTTGGCTCCTTTGGCCCACATTCCGAATATCAGAGTTCACATTTGGTGGCCGGTGCTATGGGTGGCTTTTCGACCTATTGTGGCGTCCCCGACCGGGAACCACTCCAGACAGGCGGGGCGACCAGTGAGACATTGACTGGTGCGTTCGCAGCAGTGGCCACGTCCCTCGCTGTGGCGGGTCGTGCTCAGCATGGTGGTGGTGAACATGTCGATGTAAGCATTCAGGAAGCCGTGCTTGTATGTGCGTCTTTTCCTACCCTGACCTATGAGTATGCCGGCCTGCTACGTGATCGTTATTCCAGTGTTGGCGGCGGGGCAGGTGCGTGTTACATGGTACCGACGCGAGAGGGCTACATAGGGCTGAACGCGTTGACTCGTGCGCAGTGGGACATGATGTGCCGATTTCTTGACCTGGAGTACATTGCGACGGACCCCTATTTTGAAGACGTCTCGTGGAATAAGCCCGATGAGCGGCTGGAAGAAATCCGTGCGGCATTTTGTGAAGCGGTCAAAGATAGAACTGCTGCGGACCTTTTCCACGAAGCGCAGGGTGACCGTGTACCGTTCGGCCTGGTTCCAGATCTGTCGGGTGTGTTCTCACTTCCACCTCATCTCGAACGCAAATTTTTTCAGAAGATCAGCCATCCGGTGGCGGGACCTGTCACGATCCCAGGTATACCGTTTAATATCGCGGGACGTGACGATCAGCTCACCATCCAGCGGCCACCGCTTTTAGGCGAGCACAATGATGAGATTCTGGGCGCGTTGGATTCGGTGACGCCGATTCCTGAAAATGATCCGAACACTTTAGATGAACCGTCCCCACTCCCGCTTAAGGGATTGAGAGTATTGGATCTCTCCATGTTTTTCGCGGGACCTGTCTGTTCCCAGATTCTTGCCGATGCCGGTGCCGACGTGATCAAGGTTGAGTCGGTCCAGCGCATTGATGGTTGGCGCGCCAGTATCGCAAGGGAAGGCTTCACTGCGCCAGCGTGGGAGTCGGCACCACACTTCAACTGGGTGAACCGTAACAAGCGCGATATTACGTTAAATCTTACCGATCCACGTGGCGTCAAAATTCTCAAGCGGTTGGTGCGTGATGCAGACGTGGTGATGGAGAACTACACACCCCGCGTTATGGATAAGTTCGGTTTGGGTTTCGAAACCCTGCGTGAAATTAAACCGGATATTATTATGATATCGCTTGGGGGCTTCGGCTCTGACGTCACCTGGCGCGACTATGTGGCCTTTGGCATGTCGACAGAGCAGATGTCTGGGTTATCCAACCTCACTGGCTATGAAGGTGAAGGTCCTCTCTTTACTGGCACTACAGGTGGCGACATTTACTCAGGTGTCATGGGGGCGCACGTGTTACTGGCCGCTCTTCATGAACGGCGTGTAACCGGAAAGGGACAACACATTAATCTGAGCCAGATGGAGGCGTGTAATCTATACATTGGGGATGCCATGACGGGTTTGTCCCTGGCGGGTGTTGATCCAGGACGAACGGGAAATAAGCATGCGTTGTTTGCGCCTCAGGGGATATATCCCTGTCTTGCTGATCGCTGGATAGGCATCAGTTGCCGAACGACCGATGAATGGCAGAACCTCGCAAATCTTATCGATCCGGAACTTGCGCCGCGCTTTCCAGATGTTGAGACGCGGCAGCAAAAGGAACTCGATTCTATTATTGGTGGCTGGACGATCGAGCGCGACGCTGACGCGCTGATGTCTGAACTGCAGGCATTTGGCATCGCAGCAGGTGTTGTACAGAACGGTCCTGACCTGCTCCGAGACCCTCAGCTAAAAGCGCGCGGCAGCCTGTTAGTCCAGGACCGCCCGGGTCTTCGAGAGATGCACTATCCCAATCAACCCTATCGGTTCCGCAATGCGATGATACCCCCCAACATGCGCGCTCCTTTGCTGGGCGAGCATTGTCTTGAAGTGCTCACCCAGGAAGCCGACGTGAGCGATGAAGAACTCGGCGAGCTCTTTATCGATGACGTTATTGGCATGGACCCTATTGCATCGCGTTAGATACTCATACGCCGGATAGCATCCTAGCATTGCGGTCTTTTACTGATTTCCCATCAGTTCTTCCCACAGAACATCCTGATCAACCACCTCTTCACCGGCGGCTTCAATCACTACCTGGTCGATTTTACCTTCGAAGACATACGGTGATTCGTAGTAATCGTCAACCGGTGTTTGGCTGTCTCGTCCTACCTCAAAAGGCTCGTTAGCAAAGTTAAGCTGACGAAATGGTGAAAGTACGCCTTCGCCGGATGGTTTGTCATCCATAAAAAAACGCGCATGGCCTTCGTCCTCGCCAACCTTTACGACATCAATGCGCAGCGTCACCGCGCCTGACGGGAGTGCCACGTTTGATGCGACCCGGCAGCGATGCTGAAAATCATTGGTGGTATAGATCAGGCGGTTGTCTTGTATGAACAGGCACCAGCCACCGAACCGCCCGCCGTCTGAGACAATGACCCCCTCAAGGTCAGTCGATGCTCGCTGGATTCGCGCGGTAATACGATGTGAGATACCGCGAACTCTTGGGCCGGCCTTAAAGTGGTGCGGTAACACTGCGTCCTGGTACAGCACCCAGCGATTTTTGGGTTCAGGCCACCAGCCGACACCATTCTTGCCGCCCATATCATCCAGAGGCAGTACGCCGTATTGCTCCGCCTCCTGCCACCAGAGATCAATCATCTCCTTCAATCTCTCTGGATGCTTATCGGCAAGGTTATCAATCTCGGCCAGATCCTGATCCAGATGATAGAGTTCCCAGTCTTCCGTCTCGAAATCGTCACCCCGGGTGTGAAATGTCAGTGCCTTCCAGCCTTCGTGCCATATCGCCCGGTGGCCGGTTGTTTCAAAATATTGGATCTTCTTACCCGTGTCCGCCTCGTTGTCGTTTAGCGTGTGGGCCATCGATGTGCCATGTAGTGGCATTTGTTCTACACCATTTACCTGAACGGGCAGATCGAGCCCCAGCAGATCTATCAGTGTTGGAGTTACATCCACGACGTGATGAAACTGTCGACGCGTCTCTCCCCTGGCTTTAATGCCTTCTGGCCAACGGATTAAAAGGGGCGCGCGGATTCCGCCAGCGTAAGTATTTCCCTTGTAACGCTTAAACGGCGAGTTACCCGCCATGGCCCAGCCGAAAGGATAAATGCCATAGCTCATAGGCCCGCCCAGCTCATCGAGGTGTGCCAGATTCTCCTCGACCGTGGGGCGATTTCCGGAGCGTGAACGATGATGGTCGTAGCTGCCGTGGGGGCCACCCAGGGCTGCGGCACCATTATCTGACATGGCGATGACGATGGTATCGTCACGCTTACCGAGTGCGTCCAGTTGCGCCAGCAAACGGCCGATCTGGACGTCGGTGTGTTCCATGAAGCCGGCAAAGACTTCTTCAAACCTGGCTGCGGTCTGTTGTTCCTCCACGCTTAATTCGTCCCAGTCCTGCACGCCGGCATTGCGGGGTGCCAGGCGCTGATCGGCAGGTAGTAGACCCGATGCCTTCTGCTGGTGTAGAATCTTCTCCCGCGCCGCATCCCAACCATTGTCGAAATTGCCCTTATATTTATCCGCGAACGCCCGGGGTACATGGTGTGGTGAATGACCCGCCGCAAAGGCCGTATACAGAAAAAATGGTTTATCTGGCGCTGCAGATGCCAACTGGCGCAGCCATTTACAGGACTGATCTACGATACCTTCCGACAGGTGATAGTCCTTAACCGGTGGCTGTTCAATACGCTCGTTGCCCATGATGAGTTCGGGATTCCATTGGTTAGTCTCACCAGCGAGGAATCCATAGAACCGATCAAAGCCGCGCTGCAGGGGCCAGTGGTCATAGGGCCCGGCCGGGCTTGTGTCATCGCATGACGCCAGGTGCCATTTCCCTGCGCAAAGGGTCTGATAACCCTGCGGTCGTAACATTTCGGCGAGATTAGCGGCATCCCGGGCAACAAAGCCACGGGTATTCGGATAACCATTGTTACTTTCGGCCACACGGCCCACACCAACACTGTGATGGTTTCGACCCGTCAGCAGGCAGGCACGAGTGGGGGAGCACAGCGGTGTTACATGGAAATTGGCATAACGCAGGCCATCATGCGCCAGACTGTCCAGCGCCGGTGTCTCGATATCCGAGCCATAGCAGCCCAACTGTGAATAGCCCACGTCGTCCAGCACGATCATCACGATATTAGGTGACCGCGAAAGCTCCCTTGGACGCGCGGCCCAGGAGGCCCTTGAGTCCTTTTCGGTCCGGCCGATCTCCCCGTTGAAATATCTATCGTGTTCCATTATGTACTCTAAACTTATCCATTATTAAGACGTTATGGCCTACAAAAACCTGAAAAAAGCCGTCTGTGCGCTGTAAGTGGCTGTCGAAGGTAAAGTTCTTTCCTGATGCATCCGCGATTTTTAAAGTTTCTATTGGGAGAATAGATATCTAAGCCATTGAATATTATGAATTAACTCCTAAATTATGCAAACTACCCTTAGTTCCAAGCGGCCCGTAACTGGCTGGATCATGATAATTGGAAAAAAAAACGGATGGATGTTAGTTGAGGAAATAATATTTTTACCCGTCTAGGGTAAGCAGTACACAATCATAAAAACGTATATTGTGCACAAATAGCTGCATAGGATTGGGTGATAGCTCAATACCACCTCGTTAAGTTATAAATTTAGTGGAGAAATTCGCGATGTTGAAACAGAAATCTAAAAATGTGAAACAGCGATGCGCAACTGTGTTCGCTGCCACATTACTAGGTAGTGTCGTATCTGCGGGTACCGCATATGCCGCAGACGAAGATGCTGACCTGATTGAAGAAATTGTTGTTACGGGTATCCGTGGCAGCATGCAACAGTCACTGGAACGTAAAAGAAACGCTGACCATTTTGTCGATGCGATTACCGCGGAAGACATCGGTGCATTTCCTGACCAGAACCTGGCTGAATCCCTGCAGCGCATCAGCGGCGTTGCCATCGACCGCAAGTCCGGCGAGGGTGCCTATGTCAGTGTTCGCGGACTCGGACCGCAATTCGTGCAAACAACAGTCCATGGGCGTGTATCGGTATCCAACGTCGCGCCGGGCGACTTTAGCGGCATGGGTACGAATAACGCCAAGTCACGTGCCGTCGGCTTTAACCAATTCCAGTCCGGGCTCGTGCAGGCTGTTGAGGTGCATAAATCACCGCGGGCGGATCACGTGGAGGGTGGCCTCGGCGGTTTCGTCGATGTGCAACCACGTAGACCCCTTGACATAGGCGAGCGGCAAATCGCCTTCTCTGCCGACGTCACGCGGAATGACCTGGCGGAAGACACAGCTCCCGGCGTCTTCGCCTTGTTCAGCGACGTGTTAACCGACAACCTAGGCTTCATGGTCTCAGCACAGTGGGACAATCGAGTCTATCGGACAGACAACTATCAGGGATGGGGGCATGGTCTTAGGACAGTCAACGGAGTATCCGGTTGGTACATTAACCAGATCAATGGGGAATTGCATACCACTGATCGTGATCGCCTGAACATCTCCTCGGCTCTGCAATGGCAACCGTCAGACCAACTCGATATCACCTTCGATCTGCTGTTAACCGACAACAAGGAGCGTGAGACTGATTACTGGAGGGATTACCGTCTCCGTCAGGGGAACTCAAGGATGACCGAAGCAGAGTCCATACAAGACAATGGTGAGACTATATTCACCAAGCTTTCTACATCCGGTGCGGGGCTCTTTATTTCGAACCAGGAAGAGGTGGCCGATACAGAAAACGTGAATATGGGTGTCAATCTGAAGTTCCAGGCTACTGATAACCTTGCCATCAATATCGATGCATCGCTATCTGAAACGGAAGCGCCCATTCTCCTTTCGGGTGCTTTGATGAGAAACACCAGGACGCAGATGACTTGGGAGAAGTTTGGTAACGGTAAATTACCGTCGATAACCTCGACTGACCCGATAACAGACCCCGACTGGTATACCGTTGTTTGGGCCTCGAAAGCAGGTCATTTAATTGATGATCGGAATTCTCAATTCCGAATGGACGTCACTTACGAGTTTGACGGGGACTGGCTGGATACCATCCAGGTTGGTGCCAGAACCTACCGGCAGGATCGCCGTGACAGGTCTCGATATCTGGGCACCACCGCTTGGCGAGGGAATCCGATATCACAGCACGGCGGTGGCGTTGTGCACCCGGCAGAAGGAAACTTCCTTTCCGGGATCGGGCTGAGTGTTCCGGAGAACACGCCTACCCCAAACCGTGAGTTTCTGATAAATGCGCTTGGAAGCATCGACGCGTCGCAAACTATGGGCTGGCAGGGGCATACGGCGGAGTCCATAGCCAACTTCCCGGATTGGAGCAAGCCGTTTAATGAAGACCTGAATCACGATGACGATGGCAACGCGATTTACGCCATGGTGACGTTTGCCGGTGAACTCGGTAATACGCCGTATACAGGCAACTTCGGCGTGCGCCATGTGGATAATAGCACTGGGTCAAGGGGGGAAATCTCGGTGCCCATCGATATTGATTATAGCGATCCATCGTCGCCTCAGATCATTACCTCCCTACCTGAGTATCTCGACATCGGTCATGAGTACTCGGAGACATTACCCTCGCTGAATATACGATTCGATCCCTCAGACGAAATCGTCGTCCGGGTTGCGGTAGCAAAGGTGCTTAGTCGCCCAGGTTTTAAAGACCTGAGTCCCAGGCAGACCGTTCAGGCAAACGCCCGCACTACGCGTGCTGGCAATGCTAAGCTGGACCCCACCACCGCGGTGCAGTTCGACCTGGCGGTGGAATGGTATTTTGACGACTACTCGATTGCCTCATTTGGCCTTTTCACGAAGGATCTCGAAGCATTCGTTCAGCAGGAACAAACCCCTGAGCCGTTTCCGGGTGTAACGGACCCTGAGACCAACCAGCCTCTTGTGTTAGTTGCCTACAGACCGCTGAACGAAGGGAAGTCGGACCTGACAGGTTTTGAAATCGCGTTTCAGCGCACGCTCGCAAACCTGCTACCGGCACCGTGGGATGGTCTTGGCGTAATCGCAAACTATACGCATATCAAATCCGGTTCGGATTTCAAGAACGAGTTGACCGGTGCGAGCTATAGTATTCCGGGATTATCGGAAAACACGATCAACTTCACATTGTTCTACGAAAAGGGGCCGTGGAGTGGTCGGGTATCTTACAACTTCCGGGATGACTTCTTGGATTCAAGTTTCAACAGCGGCGCAAATCCCAGGTTCGTCGACGAGTACGCTCAATGGGATGCGTCCTTCGGCTATGCAGTAAACGATAACATCTCGATTATGCTGGAAGGTATCAACCTGACGGACGAGATCGTGTACTACTACGACCGGCTCGGGAAAAGCACGATGGAGCACTTCGCGCAGGCATCCCATGCCGGCCGTCGATTCCAGCTAGGCGTCAGATTTAAGATCTGACTCTTCGATCCTGCAAGTATGCTTCTACGCCGCTGATGGCGATGCGACGGTGAGGATAATGCGACACCACACGTCCTCTTTAGAACGTACACTGCCAAGACGGCAGAATTCGAAATACTTAAACCTTCGAGATACTTAAAAGAGGAAATACTATGCAAGTAGGTACCATGTCAGGCACCTTCAAGCGGCCGACGCTAGGGCAATCACTCGACGCCAGTCTGGAACAGGATATTCGTCACCTCCAGTTTAACTGGGCTTCGGCGCATCCGTCCGGTCCGTTGCCCGAAGTCATCGACGAAGTCTGTGCCCACGCCAGAGCAGAGTTTGAAAAGCGCGATATGGTGATCGCGGCTGTCGCGGGTAATGCCAACATGGTCGATATCGACCCGGAAAAACGTCAGAAAGCCGTCGATAAGCTACTAATGCTTATCCCCGCCTGCGCCAAGATCGGAACGTCTGTCATTGCGACTTGTACTGGTTCACGTCATCCGGAAAGCATGTGGAAGGATCATCCCGATAACGAGTCCGAGGAAACATGGCGTACATTACGCAACACGCTGGAACAGGTGTTACCGGCAGCAGAGGCCGCCGGTGTTGCCGTTGCATTTGAACCCGAGTACAACAACGTCTGCAAAAGCGCACGCAAGAGTCGGCAGCTGATTGACGAAATGGCTTCACCCAGCCTGAAGGTGGTGATGGATGCCGCCAATATTTTTGGTAAAAATGATCTGTCCCGCATGACGGAAGTGCTGGACGAGGCCTTTGATCTATTGGGTGACCATATTGCCATCGCGCACGGCAAAGACCTGGACCACGGTGGTGACGCCGGGCACCTGGCTGCCGGCACCGGCAAGCTAGACTACGCGCACTACGCTAAATTACTGTGCGGTCTATCCTTCGATGTACCTGTCATCCTGCACGGCGTCACTGAAGAGCAACTGCCCGAAAGCGCCGCAATGCTCAGACAGCACGCCGCAGCCTATCAATAAGGAGAAGCATTTATGAAAGCAAAAATCGGTATTCTAGGCTGTGGAAACCCATCACGTAGTTGGTACATGCCAACACTCAGTGAATTAACCAAACGTGGCGAGATCGAATGGGTGGCGCTGTGCGATATGGATAAGGACCTTGCAGAAGAACATGGCACCAAATATGGCGTGCCATACTATCTAAGCCTCGACGAGATGCTGGACAAGCACAAAGACTTAACAGCGGTTTGCGTGGTCACCAGCGATCCTCTCCACCATGTGCTTGCCGCACAGGTCGCAGAACACGGCGTACACGTCATGGTGGAAAAACCCATGGCGATGACCCTGCCAGCCTGCGACATGATCATTGATGCCTGCCGCCGTAACAGCGTGCACTTCGAAGTGGCTGAAAACTACTTCCGCTGGCCCAAGCAGCGTTTAATGGTCAAGCTCGTTAAAGAAGGCATCCTCGGGGATATCGTTCGCGTGCACTACTCCGACCCCAAGCGACAGCTACCGTTTGATCCAAAGGTGGCGTATAGCGATTTGGGTCGACCCATCTCGGGATTCGGTAGAACTGGCGGCATGGTCATGGACATGGGCGCACACCGGTTGTCACAGTTGCGCACGTACGTTCAGAGTGATGCCAAACAGATAAGCGCGACAGTACGAAGATACCGTCCGGATCCCAGCATCCTTGCTGAAGACTGGGCGCACGCGATGATCGAGTTCGACAGCGGCGCTATGGGTATCTACGAGACATCCCGTGTAGGTGAGTTACAAAAGTATTGTCAGATCACAGGAACCCTGGGTGGAATCCTCGACACCGACCCTCATGGCCCTGAAATCCCGTTACGTTTGCTTGATGGCGACGAGTGGAAAGATATCCCGGTCGAAACAGAGCGTCGTAACATTGATGGCGTCGATGTACTACAACGCATCGTTGTGCACACTGATACCAAGATTGTCTACGAGAATCCGTTTCGGGATTACGCGATCAACGACTGGTGCGTCGGCCATGCTTCCGAGATCATGAGCATTGCCAATGCCGCGCTCAACGATGAACCGGCCGAATACGGTATAGAAGGGCGCAAGGACGTTGAGATGGCCATGGCGATTTACGAGTCATCGCTTAACGGCACGGTGCCTATTCAATTACCCCTTGAAGGTATCACCGGTTACGAGCAGGCGGTACATGAGGATTATGAGAAGAAGTTTGACCGCCCGATCATAGCCTGACCGCAATCGCCAACCGAAATGGAAACCGACATGTCGAACGATCGTCCGAATATTGTATTTTTATTTTCAGACCAGCACCGCGGTGATGCCCTCGGCTGTGTCGGGAATACCGCGGTTCGTACGCCGAATTTGGATGGTCTCGCTGCCGACGGCGTGACCTTCAAAAACTGTAGCACCAGTTCACCCCTTTGCATGCCCGCCCGGGCGTCACTCGTTACCGGGCAGTATGTCAATGAACACGGCGCCTGGGGAAATCGAAGCGAGGCGGATCGTTTCGGCCAGAGCCCTGTGAGAAACATTCGCGATGCCGGTTACTGTACCGCGGTGTTCGGTAAGACCCATTTCCGAGTACCCCAGGTCGACTCGGGCCATACGCGCGACCGTGTTGATGACTTGCATGACTGGGGATACGAGGTCACCCACGAGATAGGAGAGACCCCATCGGCCACCAGCTGCAACTACTACACTGACTTTCTCGCGGAAAGGAAAAAGCTGCAGGTGTACGAAAACACCATGGCCATGTGGAAACTTGGTCAGGGCAACAAGACCCTCCGGCCATGGGAACATCTGCCTTGTCAGCTTGAAGAAGAAGAACATGTCGATGCCTACATCGCGGATAAAGCGATCGAGTGGATACAGCAATACGATGACGCTCGTCCCTTCTATTTACAGGTTGCGCTGGTCGGACCGCATCCTCCCTACGACGCGCCGATCAGATACCGCGACATGTTCCGTCCTCAGGACATGCCGCTCGCCATCATGGAGCCACCGGCAGAACCCATGTCACCTCAGGTCAGAAGAATGTTTGAGCGAAGAGGCGTGACCAACATGACTGAAAGTCAGAGTCGATTAATGACCAGCCATTATTACGCCAAAATCGCTTTCGACGACGACGTTATCGGACGGGTAATCCAGTCGCTCACCGATCAGGGACTCATGGACAACACCTGGATCATCTATAGCTCGGATCACGGCGAAATGCTGGGTGACCATAGAATGGTTCAAAAAGTGGTTTTTTAAGAAGGCGCGTTAAATATTCCGCTGATTATCAGACCCCCGGGTGGTACCGCACCATGGGTCGCGAACGGTCTGACGGACCATTTTGATATCATCGACACCCTGCTCGACGCGACGGGTGGTGCACCACTGCCTAATGATCACGGCGTTTCCCTGATCCCGAAAATTGCGGCCGGCAAAGACGCAACCAATGCCCAGCAGGGAAAAGACGTAACCTTCAGCGAGGTTAATCTTTTTTCAATGGCGCGTACTGAGAAATACAAAATGGCCATCGGTTCGATCACGCGGGAACCCCAGGAACTCTACGATATGGAAAACGATCCCAATGAACTCAAGAACCTGGTGAACGAGCCATCACTTTCACACGTGCGAGATGAAATGCAGAACGAGCACTTTGATAAATTGCTAAACAATATTAACAAGGCGCAACTTGAAGTTGCTGAGGCCGGCGGTATCCCAACGACGATTCACGAGGACTATCCGGCGTATTAATCGAGTGCGATCCCGAATCCCAGTGTTGTGTATTCTGGCAGCGGTACTGCTGCCACTACCCACTACTAGTGCAAAACCAGCGTACCAGCACGGCATCTCGCTACTGCACGCACTGAAATATTCCGAAGACTTCACGCACTTTGAGTACGCGAACCCCAATGCCCCAAAAGGCGGACGTATTGTTCTCTCATCGGAATCGAGAGTCGGTAATCTGTCCGGCTATCGCTCCAGCGAACTGCCAACCGCGCCTGGCCTCGGACAAACCTACGACCGGCTGTTCATTCGCACCGGCGATGAACTATCCGCTTACTACGGATGGCTGGCTAGCGGCATGGCGCTGTCTGCCGATAACAAGTCGCTGTACGTTCGTCTTCATGACAGCGCTCGATGGCATGATGGCGTGTCCATCACAACTGAAGATATTCTTTTTACCTACGAGGAAGTGCTACAAAGCATTTTTGGCCAGGCTTCCCTTGCGCCCTGGGTCGAGG
>JAQWMV010000139.1 GCA_029246605.1 Pseudomonadales bacterium
AATTCTTCATGCCATCAGGTTATCCCGTTGGCGCGGGTCTCGAACCCTTCGTGAGCCCCTCCTCGCTGTGTTGCACCTGGCGTATGCCTGGCTGCCTGTAGGTCTGGCATTGCTATGACTTTCGGTTCTCGCCGGGTATCCCGCTAGTGCGGGTGTACATGCGCTGACCGTTGGCACCATGACCACCATGATCATGGCGGTATCGTCGCGGGCAGCCTTGGGTCACAGCGGCCGGCCACTGGCATCACCACCTTTGCTGACCCTGGCATTCATACTGATCACGGTGTCGGCCCTACTAAGAGTCGGTGCATCCATCCTTGCCGGGCCGACAGTAATTCTGATCACGGGACTGACCTGGTCCGCTGCGTTCGTTTGTTTCATGATCGTCATCGTACCCGTGCTGGTAAGGCCAAGCGCTAACACCAGTCCCTGAAGTCGAAAATTGGGTGAACTACCATCCACAATTAGTTTGTGTCGCGGGCCTATACAACGTAGCTTGTGCGGCTTAGAAATACGGACATCGATGACTTGAACGACCTGAAAAGATCACGGGCGCTACCGGCATGGGGTGACGCCCATATTCCGGCTGATCGCGATCACACTGACTCAGCCGACGTGCAGGGCTTTCGTGATGTCATCAAGGTCTTTATTCGCACCTGGCCTTTTCTGATCACCCAAGTTTTCGGGTACTGGCGAGTATTCCCGCTGGTGCGCTCTCATTTATTTGCCAGCAGCGATGGCAAGTGGAGTTTCAGCTACGTACCACCCCTGGTCACCGCACTGGTTGCCATCGGCCCCCTCACCGGCTTGCTGCGCTATGGTGTGAACTGGCAGCTCGACCTGCTGCTGGGCGCAACCATACTGATGGCGATGATGATCTGGAGTCTGATCCTGGTGCGCGGGCGTTTGTTCGCAGTTACTGCCGTCGCCCTGGTTTTGCTTGGCTCCGGGGCAAACATGATGGCGATTCTTGTCGTACCCGGTTGGGCGGATAATTTTCAGGTCGGGCTGGTTTCCTTTGGCTGTCTATTTATCTGGTTGCTGCAACTGCGAATCGCAAACGGGGAGGTTGAGGTGCGACTACGCATCGGCAGCCATCTGGTTTACTATTACATCCTTAACTGGCTCAAAATCCTCATCGGTATCGTCACTGCTCTGTTCACTATTGACCTGCTCAATCAGTCGATTCTACAGGCAGAGCCCCTGACACCATTTCTTGCCGGCTTCATCGGTCATGCCGAACTCGCCAATGGCGTCACCGATACATTGACCCTAGATCAGCGTAAAGAACTGCAACTGTATTACATTATTTTTATCGTAGCAGTCGGCATGCTAATGTTTCCGTTCAGCATTATCCTGCCCTATTACAACGTCTGGATCCTGCAGCGAATCAATCAGGATCTGCGTCTGGCGCTGGTGGAGCGCTGGCATCAGTTGTCGTTACGTTACCATTCGGATCATCGAGTCGGGGACTCGGTGTATCGTATTTATCAGGACAGCGCCCAGGTCACGGCCATTATCGGCATGGTCGTCGCCGTGATGACGCAGCTTATGCAATACGGCATGACCGTTGTTTTCGTTGCAGCGCTCGATCCTTTTCTAGGTCTGATGGCATTGACCATCGCGATCCTGGCGCTGATATGGGGCAGCTGGTTTTCGCCGCGAATGCGCAGTCGTTCACTAACGGCTCGTGAAACCAACTCGGATTTGACCTCGAGAATTCAGGAAGCGTTTGAAGCCATTCGAGTCATCAAAGCCTACGGAGCGGAAGATCGTGAACAGGCGCGGTTCGAATCCGATTCGGTGGTGGCCTTTAACGCCGCGTATCGAGTACGATCGTTAGTTGCCGTCATCGGCATCGTGATGTTCACCCTTGCGGCGGTCATTCTACTTGGTGGTGAGTTTATGATGGCCATCTGGGCCAATCAGAACCGGGAAACTTTTGCTGCCGTACTAATCGGACTGGTGGGCTTAAGTTTCGTGAACTGGAATCTGTCTGCATTTCAGTGGGCGCAGACACAGTTTCTCGATTCCAGCAATCAAGTACGGGGGCTCCTGCGACAATGGACCCTAGCTCAGGACATGGCCATGGGGCTCGATCGAGTATTTAACATCTTAGATATCGAACCCGACGTCAAAAATGCGTCTGACGCAATACCGATGCCAGCGTTTACAGACGAAATCCGGTTTGAGGATGTGGGGTTCGCCTATGAAGAAGATCAGCCAATTCTCAAACACATCAGCTTTACAGCGACACCAGGCTCGATTACGGCCATTGTCGGGCCGACTGGGTCCGGTAAAAGTACGCTGGTAGGTTTACTCACTCGTATTTTCGACCCAGATAGTGGTCGCGTACTGATTGATGGTAACGATCTGCGGCAGTTAGAGGTGGATAGCCTGCGCGCCAACGTCTCCATTGCCTTACAGGAGAACGTACTGTTTGCCATGTCCGTTCGGGACAACATCCGCTACGTGGTGCCAAACGCAGATGACGCCAGCGTTCGGGAAGCTGCCCGGGTCGCCTGTGTTGATGACTACATCGAGGGGCTGCCAGAAGGGCTCGATACGCTACTCGGTGATCGCGGCGGCAGACTCTCCACGGGCCAGCGCCAGCGTCTTTCCATTGCACGGGCTGTGGTCAGGGACGCACCAATCCTTATCCTTGATGAACCCACCGCAGCACTCGACGCGAGCACCGAACACGAGGTACTCGAACGACTTGCCCTCTGGGGGAAAGGCCGTGCGATTTTCCTGATCACACACCGGATTTCTACCATCCAGCGTGCCGACCAGATCCTGTATCTGGACCAGGGTGAGATCATCGAACGTGGTTCGCACGCAGAACTGATGACCATTAACGATGGTCGTTATCGAAGTTTTGTCGAGGCCGAAGAGCTGCTGTCGCAGGGACCTGTGGGGCCAGCTGATGACTGATACAAATCAGACACCCAACGCACTTGATCTCGATACGGATCTGAATTTTCGCCAAACCTTCGGCCTTGTCGTTCGGGGTCTCAGATACATCCGGTTTTTCAAAATGCGCTTTGGGGCGAAATTTCTCCTAATGTGGTTGTCCCTGCTGTCACCACTGATCCTGCCCTGGCCGGTTAAAATTGTCATCGACAACGTGATCCTGGGCATGCCGATTGGGGAAGGTACCGTTTTTCCGCCCTATTTCATGCCCTTTGTGTCGTTTCTTGAAGGTCGATCACCGATCGAAATCATGGCCTGGGTGCTGTTACTTGGGGCGAGTTGGGTCATCCTGTTCGGTGCATTTGGTTCCGGCGGTGGCGCCAGCGACCAGACCGACGGATTTCTTGCCGAGGGCCACGATACCGCAACAACTACTGAGAACGAGGCGAATGAGGGATTCAGTAAAGTCGCCGGTCTGATGGGGATGCTGGAATACCAAATCAATCTGCGCCTGACCCAATCGCTTAATCATCTGATGCGCGCCCAGTTGTTCGAACGTATTAATCATCTGCCCATGCGCCTGCTGAACGACCAGCATATCGGCGACAGCGTCTACCGTATGATGTACGACACACCATCGATCACCAACGTGTTTTACCAGGTCATTATCTCACCGACAGTGGCGCTCGCGACGGCGTTTATTATCCTCGCTGTCATGTCCTACAGTTACGGCGAGGCACCGGAAATCATCTGGATCGCACTCCTGACTCTGCCGGTGCAGATACTCGCCATGTTACCCTGGGCTAAGATTACGCGCGAGAAAAGTCAGGCCAGCCGGGAGGCCGGTTCAGTCACTACCGGCAACATCGAAGAAGGCATGAGCAACGTTCTGGCGGTGCAAAGCCTGGGTGGCAATAAGCGCGAACGGGAGCGCTTCGACAAAGACAGTAACGAATCATTCCGGCGTTTTCGCGTACAGTTTTTTGTCCAGCTACTGTTCCAGGTCTGCGTATGGGTCGGAACGGCATCGCTTGGGTTAGTAGCGTTTTACGTGATCAGTTCGCTGGTCATCGAAGGCAAACTGACACCCGGTGATTACGGCGTACTGATCTATTATTACAATTGGCTCGCCGGTACCATGCGGGCCCTGCCTTACGTGTGGTATCGCATTCAGCACAGCATACCTGGTATTCGACGAGTGTTTTTCCTGATGGACCTGCCAACAGAGTCGGCACGAGCAGGCCTTACCCTGGGCAGGATCACAAACGGCATCGAGTTTAAGAATGTGAACTACGATTATCCCGATGGTCGCCGGGCGCTGGAACAAGTAAACCTGACCGCGAATGTGGGTGAGATTCTAGCCCTCGTTGGACCAACCGGCGCCGGTAAGACCACGCTAGCCTATCTGGTCCCCGGGTTTTACGACGCGACCGAGGGTGAAGTGCTGATCGATGGCCACAATGTCAACGACATCTCGCTGCAGAACCTGCGTTCCCAGGTCTCTTATGTGTTTCAGGAAACCCAGTTGTTCTCAGACTCCATCCTCGACAACATCCGCTATGGTAATACCGACGCTTCCCAGGAAGACGTCGAGCGCGTCGCGAAAATAGCGGGCGCCCACGACTTCATCACATCGTTGCCCAATGGATATCAATCGAAGCTCGGTACTGTTACTAGTAAACTCTCGGTTGGTCAGAAACAGCGAATTTCTATTGCACGGGGACTGTTAAAAGAGGCCAGTGTACTGATTCTGGACGAACCAACATCGGCGCTTGATCCCGAAACCGAGACCTATCTTGTCAACTCTCTACATGAAGCCGCCAAAGACAAGCTTGTCATCATCATCGCACATCGCTTATCGACAATTGCCCATGCGGACAACATTGTGTTTCTGGAGAACGGCCAGGTTATGGAACAGGGTAGCCATCAGCAACTGCTCGAGAAGGCTGATGGTTACTACAGCCGATTCGTGGCGCTGCAGGCGAGCCGCGGCTAACCGACAGAGCATCCGTTAGTCTTAGCCAGCGGGAACTTTTCCCAGGAGCTCAAATCTGTTTAGATAAATCATTCTCGTCAGAATTTAGACAATGCAATTTACATAGCGCAGAAAGAAAAGAGTGAAATGAACGACGGATTTAAACTAAACGATGAACAGATACGCAGGTTTATCTGCGATGGTGTAATCGTTTTAGATAGCAATATTTCAGCAAGCATTCATCAAAGAATCTTTGACAAAATCCAGTGGAACAACACAGTTGAATTTAACATGGGCAACAATGTGCTACCGCGCATTCCTGAGCTGCAAAAGGTATTAGATTCACCCGTAATCCATGGCGCCATGCAGAGTGTGCTTGGGGATGATTACATCCTGCACCCGCATCGGTTTATGCATGCAAGTGAGCCGGTGGAAGAAGAAATGCGGGAAATTGACTTGGCCGGTGACGAACACGCACCTGTGATGGGTAAGGGCTCGTCGGGATCGAGCCACTGGCACCAGGATTCTCAAAGTCCATTGTCCCGCGCGCGATATCATGTACCGCGATTAGCAATGATTTTGTACTTCCCTCAGGATACGCCGGTTGAACGAGGTCCGACCCGCGTGATTCCGGGTACACATCTACAGGCAGGCCTGCAGGACAGCAATTATCCGTTCGCTTTTGTCAGTGACACGATCAAAGCCGGCACCTGTTTCCTATTGGCATTCGACATCGCCCACGCAGCCTTTCCCAATAACACAGATATGAGCCGCTATATGTTCAAGTTTGTGTTCATGCGCAAGAGCAACCCGACCGCGCCTACTTGGGACGGCGGTAAGGCAACATGGCACGCGCCAGAGACTCGCTTAGGTCAGTACGAACACACGAAAGCCTGGGCTTATATTTGGGACTGGATGCGGGGACAGCGTCAAGGCACCGTGCCGTCGGAGGGCAGCGATGTCGCGAAACTAATCAGTCATCTGAATGGGGCGAAACCAGATTCTGGTCTTAATGCAATATACGAACTTGCGCTTATCGGAGTCCCTGCGGTTGATCCGCTGGTCAAAAGTTTGCTCTCCCACGCCGGGTGGAAACTGGAGCGATACAAAGCTGATAAAACTAAACGATCAGGCGAACACCGACCCCGAGAATGGAATGAAGGCGCATTCGCTCTGCAGGATGAAGCGTACGCATTAGGCGCTATGGGTGCTCCAGCGATTGATGCGTTGGTTACCCTCCTGCAACATGATGATCCCTGGATCAAGATCAACGCGGCATTTGCTTTGGGTGAAGTGGGCCCCGAGGCCAGTGTCGCCATGCCTGCCCTGACTCAGCAACTGTACAATGAGCACCATCAGGTTGTTCGCGCCGTGCTCGATGCCATCGCCTGCATCGGTGTCAATGCCGGTGTTGCGCTACCTGCTATCCAACGTCTGCTATCCGAAGACAACCCTGCCTGGCAGGAGATCTTAATGCGCGGCTGGACGGGCGAGAATCAGGTGCGCTTCAACGCGATGTGTGCGTTATTAAATTCGGATATTCCCGTCATCGAAATCGAAGACCTGCTGATACATACATTCGATGATCCTAATGGGTACGTTCCCGCTTTGGCGGTCGAGGCGCTTACCCGCGAGGGTAGCGCAGAAGCGCTACAGTCAGTGATAGCATTCCTGAAGGCCCATCGCTGGGATGACACCCTTGCGAAAGAACTTCGTGTCTTTTAGTGATGGGCACGTGTCATCCTCGGCGTCGACTGACTCGATTTTTTCTACAGATGCAGTTTTTAGACTGACGATAAATGTATAATTTTGAGACATGCCACTATTGATCACTTCTATTGCAAAACACGACAGTAAATACCGAACTATCCCGTTGCCGCAGGTTAGGACGTTTCCTCCAGCCCATTAGGCCAGATCATATGCAGCGATTTTGTTTTTTCATTCTGATATCCATATTGCCCGGCACGGCTTTAGCCGATTTCCTGGACACCCTGGAATTCAAGCATGGTATCGCTTTTTTTGAGGACCTGAAATATCCGGCCGACTACACCCACAAGGAGTATTTGAACCCGGACGCTCCAACGGGGGGCGAACTGGTTCTGTCATGGTCATTTTCGTTTGACACGCTGGCACCGCTATCGCTCGGTGAAACCGGGGCTCCATCCGGTTACCATTTTCGCGACGAGCCATTGATCGTACGCGGCGGCGATGAGTTCGCAGCATTCTATGGCCGTCTTGCCGATGGCATCGCAGTGACTGAGGATAAACGGCGGATCGTTTTCCGGATCCATCCAGATGCAAAATGGGATGACGGCGTGCAGGTCACCGCCCACGATGTAGTCTATACCTTTGATCTCAATAGCAGCCAGATTGGTGCCGAACTCTACTTCGATTATATTCAATCGGTAAAAGCATTCGATGACCGACACGTGGTGTTCCACCTGACTGTTCCCCTCACCTACGATCACGTCGCTTCGATGCAATACCAGGGAATCCTGCCAGAGCACTATTGGCGAGACAAAGACCCGACAGCACATACCATGATCCCCCCCGTTTACAGCGGCCCCTACCGCCTGAAAGAGGTCAAGTTGGGGCGCTATGCTGAGTATGAACGACGAGAAGACTATTGGGGATGGCACCTGCCCATTAATCAAGGCCGGTATAACTTCGATACGGTGCGTTTCGAGGTATACCGTGACGGTACCGTCGCAAGAGAAGCGTTCCGAAAAGGGCTCATTGACATGCTGGATGTGGACGACATCCGACACTGGGTAGGTGCATTCGAAGGCCCTGAAATGGAACAGGGGCTGATCGGTAAGGTGCGACGAAACTATGGCATATGGGTGGGTATCGGAAGAACATTTGTACTCAACAGCCGTGTACCAAGACTGGCTGATAGACGCGTCCGAAAAGCGCTCACGCTGGCCCTCGACTTCGAATGGATCAACCAGAAGTTCTACCACGGCGAACGCGTACGGGCGAAGAGTTTTTGGCCGGGAACGATCCTTGAAAATGAAAGTATGCCTAGCGAAGGCGAACTGGCATTACTATCTGAATATCGTTATTCCCTGCCACCCGAGCTTTTTGGCCAACCCTTTGATTTCCCAAAGTCGGGTACTGACGAGGCGCTCAGACGCAACCTGACCGAAGCTAAACAACTGCTCGAATCTGCTGGATGGCGAATAGAAGATGGTGAATTGCGAAACGCTCAAGGGGAGCACTTCACGCTTGAGCTTATGTCATTCGACCCGGGGCACGCTCGTATATTGTTACCCTGGTTCAAAACCCTGCAGCGCCTTGGCATTGCGGCGAAGATGCGACTCGTCGATATTAGCCAGTATACAAACCGCCTGCGGTCACACGATTACGAGGTGTACGCGAGTACCTATGATTTCGTGATACCACCCACCCTGTCAGCGCGAAACAATTTTCACTCCAGTGCGGTATCTACGCAAGGCTCTCGCAACTACGTTGGTGTTAGCGAACCTGTCGTTGATCATCTCATTGAACGAGCAGAGGCTGCTGAGTCACTTGAAGAGCTGGTCACGGCCAGTCGCGCGTTGGATCGCGTATTGATGTGGGGATACTACCTGATCCCCCTGTATGCCTATGATGCACGACGCACCGTGCATTGGAATAAATTTGGTCGTCCACCCCATCCTCAGTACCGGCCCGCCTACCCTGATGGTTGGTGGATTGATGGAGCTAAAGCTGCTCGGGTTAAAGCCGCGCTCCAATAAACTCAATCCTCGGAACCCGAGGTCTTGAAAGCATCCGCTCGCCATCGAAACCATTCAACACAAAATGTTGCGTGCATCGGTTATCGCAGATCGCGATGGTGCCGGGGGTCCAGTGATAACGAACCGTGAACCTGGGATTGCTGACCCACCTCGTCAGATAATCAAGTAACGTAGCGCTTTCCGTGGCGTTCATTTCTACAATGCGCCGGGTGAAATGCTCATTAACGTAAAGCACCTTCTTACCAGTCAAAGGATGTACGCGAACGACCGGGTGGATAGTTGTCTGCTCAGGGTGGTTATGGGGTAAGGCATCGTGCAGCGCAGTTAAGCCATCACAGAGGGATTTCATGGGGTCAGAGAGTTCATCATAAGCAGCGTACAGGCTTGTCCATAATGTATCGCCACCGGCTTCGGGGCAGGCAACCATATGTAGTATAGACATTAGGGCAGGCCGTTCCTGGAAGGTTAAATCGGTGTGCCACTCATCGGCAACACCACCGGTCGTAGCTTTAAGCTCAAACATCTCTGGCGGTAGCTGTGAATTTTTCTGCAGATTCGGATGGCCTTCCAGATCGCCGAAATGCCGACCAAACTCTACGTGCTCACCAGGATTGATTTCCTGATCCGGAAAAAAGATCACCATATGCTCCAACAGCAATGCCTTAATGGCGTCGATGTCATCGGCACTCGCACTCGTGATTTGCAGCCCCCGGATTTCAGCACCCAGGGCACCCGCAAGACGAGTTACTGACCAGGATTTGGGAGTTGGAGTCATCGTCTAGCCTAATTGTTACTCAATACCACCCAGGCAGAGATATTTAACCTCAACGTATTCATCAAGTCCGTATTTCGAACCTTCCCGGCCGTTGCCCGACTCTTTCATACCACCAAAGGGTGCCATTTCATTGGAGATGACGCCCTCATTGACGCCGACGATGCCGTATTCAAGGCCTTCACTGACGCGCCAGATACGTCCAATATCCCGTGCATAAAAGTAGGAGGCAAGCCCAAACTCAGTATCGTTGGCCATAGCGATGGCCTCCTCCTCGGTGCTGAACCTAAAGATCGGCGCCACCGGGCCAAAAATCTCTTCGCGGAAAACACGCATGTCGGTGGTCACGTCCGTCAGGATAGTCGGTTCGACAAAACTTCCACCTAAGGGACTCAAACCACCACCGGCGACGACCTTGGCACCTTTTTCCACCGCGTCATCGATAAATTCAATAACGTCGTTGGCCGCCTTCTGGTCGATCAATGGCCCCATATTAACGCCATCCTCGGTACCATCACCGAGTTTGAATTGCTTCACCGCCTCGGTAAGTTTCGCCGTAAATTCATCATAGATGCCGTCCTGGACCAGCAATCTGTTCGCACAGACACAGGTCTGACCCGCGTTGCGGTATTTCGATGCGATGCACCCCGCAATAGCTGCATCAATATCCGCATCATCAAAAACAATGAACGGCGCGTTGCCACCCAACTCCATAGAAGTCCGCTTGACCGTCCCGGCACAGCGCTCAATGAGCTGTTTGCCAACCTCGGTAGATCCCGTAAAGGTCAGTTTGCGCACTTTGGCGTTATCACAGAGCTCATTACCAATTTCGCCGGTCTTGCCAACAACCACATTGATAACCCCCTTTGGAATACCCGCGCGCTCAGCAAGTTCAGTAAAGGCCAATGCCGACAATGGTGTTGCCGTCGCAGGTTTGCAAACCACCGTGCATCCGGAAGCCAGTGCTGCACCGACCTTACGGGTCAGCATGGCATTGGGGAAATTCCAAGGTGTAATACATGCGACAACCCCAACGGGTTCTTTCAGGACTACAATACGTTTGTCATTGGACGGCTGGGGAATGGTGTCACCATAGATACGTTTAGCTTCTTCTGCGAACCACTCGATAAAATTCGCCCCGTAGGCGATTTCCCCACTCGCCTCAGCGAGTGGTTTTCCCTGCTCTGCGGTCAAAATCCGCGCAAGGTCTTCCTGGGCTGCCATCATCAGGTTAAACCAGTTGCGTAACAGCAGCGCTCTTTCTTTAGCCGTCGTCCTACGCCAACTGCGCTGAGCAATGTGTGCGGCATCTATCGCTCGTCTCGTTTCCGCGCTGCCACAGCGCGCGATTTCAACAATGGTGCTGCCGTCCGCAGGGTTGGTGACCGCAAGGGTCTCACCATAGTCAGCATCCACCCAGGCGCCATCAATGTAGGCCTGGCTTTTCAATAATTCGGGGTCGTTCAGTTCAAGTGTCATAAATCTCTCATTCGCTGGTTTCAGCCAGCATATTACCATTAGGTGGCTGAACAATTGCCACATAAAGTTTGGGTCCACCGCCACGTGAGAGCGGTACGTTTTGTAAACGGACTGTATTAGGATGACCTGCACAGAGTAAACTCATAATTCGTCTTTAGTGGACGCAACACAGGTAGCGCGGAGGACATATAAAGGTGCGAGACAGAATCGCAAATGCGATTGCAGCCTATTCAGCACAGGGCATACATAGAACAGGTACAGACATCGATAGGGCCAGCGCCCATTGGCTTGCCAACGAGGTCGAAACAATCGGTTTGATACCGGCGCTATTCAACTTTGAGTTCGATCGTTTTGTCTACGAGCCAGCCAACATTAAAATCGGTAATACGGTGATAGAAGGTATCCCCTGCTATGACTGTCTGCCGCAACGTTCAACAATATCCGGGCATCTCGGAACACCTGATGGCGACGGGGATATCGTCTTAGTGACAGACCAATCACGCGAAAAATTGAATGAACTACGCAACAATTCATGTTGCATAGCTCTGGTGCTTGTCAAACCCGCGCATATGCCTGCAGACGGAATCGCACTATTAAATGCCGAGCAGTTCAGGAACCCTATGGGCATTCCTGTGCTCCAGGTATCCAACGAACAGGGTGCGCTATTGCAACAGTTATCGTCTGTTTGTAACGAGGCAACACTGTCGATTTCGACATCGACCGAGACAGCAACAGGCATCAATGTAGGTACGAAAATTGTAGGCCGGGAGCCCGAGCTTGCTCCACTGGTAGTGATGACGCCCAGAAGTAGCTGGTGGCGTAGTGCTTCCGAACGTGGCGGTGGCATCGCGGGATGGCTGGAAATCATGCGCCTTTTACATGCACGGGGATCCGACCGTGACGTCATCTTCACTGCAAACACCGGACACGAACTCGGTCACACCGGCTACGACTATTTTGTTGCCGAACATCCTGACCTCGAAAGTGCCGCCCACGCCTGGCTGGATCTTGGTGCCAACTTTGCGGCGAAGGATGGAGAAGTTCGCCTGCAGTATTCGGATGATGAAATCCAGATGTTGGCGCAAACCGCTGCGAATATCGCAGGGGTTCGGGAATACGATGAGGTCCTCGGCCACCGACCAGGTGGTGAAGCAAGAGCTGTGTACGATGCCGGTGGCCGTTATCTGTCCATCCTGGGCGGGAATCCCTTATTCCACCATCCGGCGGACGTTTGGCCTGAGGCGGTGGATCTAGACAAAACAGCACGCTGCTGTGACATGCTAAACGCCGTTGCGGTCACCATGTCCAGCGCCTAGCGCCAGGCAGACGACCATACGCTATCCTGCTATGGTACTTTGATCGAACACTACAGTAGGCATCCAATGTCGGTTCCTTACGATGCCACTACCAAGGTCCACTTCACCCCGCAGACTTCTATTGCGTCAAATTTCTTATCGGCGCCGGGGGCCACCCACAGATCGACGCCAACAACGCCAGTTTTACCGTCGGCTCCTGGTGCAACAAATCGCATGGTCTGCCCGGCTGACAACTTAAGGGTTGTTGGTTGCGCCGGGTCAATCGAGCAGCCGGCACCGAGACCATTCATCCAGCGTTGACAAACTTCTTGAGGGTCAGCATCACGCAGAGCGATTTCAACGGCTGCAAAGCCACTTGTCACACCACCGTAAGGCCTTGCATCAACCCCATTCTGCCAGGTGTTTCCGGCCGGGTAGTAGGTTCCTTTATTCCCTGGATAATCAACCTGGCCTGGCCAGTTCTCCTGAATCTCAGCTAAGGTACCGAAGTCCCTTGGATGGTACTGAACGTTCGCCCCGGAAACCGTGCCTGGATCCTTGGGTAACGGTTCGCCAAGTACGTAGTGCCCTGATTCAATACCAGCCAGACCCGAACCCGGAGCGCCAGGACAAACATTCCAAGCACCGGATACAATCCCTACTCCTGAACCCTGTATAGCCATCGACCGGGACGCCACTGCCACATCAGGAACCTGCACAATGGCCATGTAGCCGCAGTCACCGTTGCGCTCAAGCAATCGAGTTTGCGTGGTTGAACGCTGCCACGCCAAGTCCGATGGGCAAACTGTCTCGAGAAACGAATCACCCAGACGAATATGCGTATTCGTGAGATCACCGCCGGCCGCCATACGCGAGTCGCGAAACACTACCGGTGTGTCAAACGCCGCGCAAAGTACGCTGGAGGTCCATTCAAGATCTTTCGTAAGCAAACAGATCTGGCGAAGGCGTAGTGCAGGGTCCGCGGTCATCTATGTAATCCTCTCAGTTAGGGCTATTAAGTTCAGGTATATGATTTTCTTACTTGCAATAGCATATTGTATTGCATGACATTTGTTTATAACGAGCATGAGCATGTTGGAGCTCATGAATTTTAGATGGCGCCCTGATTTCGCAACGACTCAATTTCGTCGTTGGACAGCCCCATCTCAATAAGAATTTCTTAGTTGTGCTGTCCGGCATCAGGGCCCGGTCGGTCAAATTCGTCACGCCGCTCAAACGCCGACATATTGATCGGCGACCGGATCAGGTTGATGTCACCTAAGCGGTCGTGATGGGCAACCTTGGTCATACGCAGCGCTTTCGCATGATCGTCTTCAAAGGCTTCACCGATATTGTAAATCGGACCGCAAGGGCAACCCGCTTCATTGTTTATCAGCTCGACCAGTTCCTTTGTCGACCACTTACTGGTTTCCGCGTTTATCAACGTCCAGAGTTCGTGTCGGTATTGCAGACGGCCGGCAAAGGAAGAAAACCGCTCATCTTCTGCCAGTACTGGGATCCCCAGGGCAAGCGTTACCGCCTTGAACATCTTATTGCTGCTGGCGGCGAGATTGACCTTGCCATCCGCTGAGTCGAACACGCCCATCGGTGACACATAGGGATGGTTGTTACCTTCCTGACCGGGTATCTCGCCATTCATCGTATAGCGCGCACCCTGGAAATCCAATTTGCACAACATGGCTTCGAGTAGTGAGGTGTGCACCCATTGCCCCTCGCCGGTTTTCTCCCGGTGCAGCAGCGCCAGCAGTATGCCCTGCCCCAAAAACATTCCCGCTGAGGTATCGCTAATAGCAATGCCAACTCTCATTGGACCCTGCCCCGGTTCACCGGTGACGGACATAAGACCACACGTGCCCTGCACGATCTGATCGACGCCGGGGCGTTCACTATAGGGACCCTCTTGACCGAAACCAGAAATGCTGGCGTAGATAATGGCGGGGTTAAATTTCTTTACGGATTCATAGTCGATACCAAGACGATGCTTCACGTCCTTGCGAAAATTCTCGACAATAATATCTGCCTGACCCGCCAGCTTCATAAAAAGTGCCAGTCCTTCCTCGGTTTTCAGGTTGATGGTTAGGCCACGCTTATTTCGATGCAGATTCTGGGAATCAGGGGTATCTCTACCCGCCATGCCTTCGCCAACAGTCGGCGGTTCGATGCGAACGATATTGGCACCCCAGTCTGCCAGCAGTCTTACTGCAGTAGGACCGGCCCTTGCCAGCGTGAGATCCAATACGGTGTATCCTGCTAACGGTAGTTTGTTCATGCCGGTTGGTACCTTTCCTCGGTTGCCTCGGGGTGAGTAATGACGCTCTCATACCATACCATCAAGCATGTTACTTTTAAGTTGTCTATGAGATACCAGTGTTCAGAGCATCAGACAATGACATCCTGTAGGCACGGGCCGCCGTACCATAAAAAAGATCGTTCTTCTCTGTCTCTGACATACCCAGTTGATCACTGATCCGCTTGAACGCATTCCACATGCTGGTATAGCTGCAGGAAACTTTATCGACCGGGAAATTTGATTCAAACATGCAACGCACGGGCCCAAATGCATTGATCAGCACATCAAAGTACGGTTGCCAGTCTTTCTGAAGCTGTTCTGAGGTAGGCGGTGCTGCCAGGGTTTCATGGGCGAAGCCATAGGTTGGCATACCTAGGCCACCGATTTTTACAACGATGTTAGAGTGGGCAGCTAGGGGCAGGATCTCTGCTCGCCAGTCGTTAAACACCTGTGTTTCTCGTAATCCAGCATACGGTCCAATGGCCATGGGCCCGCCGATATGGTTGAGTATCACGGTAACGTTCGGGAACGCATTCGCCAGATCAGCGACTTCACTGAGCTGCGTGTGAAAACCCCAGCAATCGAAGCTGAGATTCAGTTTATCCAGAATAGCGAAACCAGCGCGGAAGTCATCCCGCGCGAGTAACCCTGCAATATCCCGGGTAGGGTGATGTGAATTCGGAATATCGGGTGACTCATGCCAGCCGTGGGCGTGTCTGATGCCACGAAAATTGGCGCCGGCGGCTATGTGTGCTCGCAGTACGGATTCCACATCCGCTACGCCCTTTGTCAGGTTGGTAAAACCGACGATTGCACCACAACAGCGGACATTTTCACCGTACAATCCACTCGCCGCCATTGCGGCGATACCCTGCACAAATTCTGTTTCCCCCGTTGCACGTTTCGAGTCATCGTTTAGTCGGTACATCGAGCCACACTCGACGAATACCATATCAACCACATTGTGACCCCCACCGCGGATATCCTCAATGAGGTCATCGGCGAGATATCTCAGATTCGCACGAGAATCTTCCGGTTGTGCTGGACGAGGGCGCCGATCCCATAGGTGATGATGGGGATCAATAATCGGTTGCTCAACATCGATCGCATCTTCTGGGGTTTGAGCCAACCAGGCACGAAGATTGTCTCCGCAGGTGTCAATTGGTAATTCCGCCATCGGTGATTCCTGATTGGGGTGTCGTCCGGCATACTCAAACAAATCTCCTGATATTTCAACCCGCTTGTGAAACGGTGTCGAAAACTGAGATCATCTACATCCGGTTACCGGCAGTAAACACCATGAGAGAGAATACCTATGGATGACATGACACTAAACTACCATCTGATGCATCCGGGTGAAGACAGTCTACCGGGTGATCCGAACGCAGCTTTCTATCTCGATGGTGTATATCACCTGCACTACATCATCAAACAACAGTGGCAAGGTAAGGAATCCTTCTGTTTTATTCACGTCACCAGCCCCGATATGCTGCACTGGACCTGGCAACCGACAAAACTTCAGCCCTCTTTTACGGGTCACGGTATGTACAGCGGAACGGGATTCATGACCAAGGAAGGCCAACCAGCTGTCATATACCATGGGCAGGCTTCGGATAGAAACCAAATTGCGATTGCAGAAAACCCGCAACTGTCCGACTGGCAAAAACCTTATGCAGTAGAGGTGAAAAACCCAAACGGCAGTGAGGTGAATATGTATCACTGGGATCCGGATTGCTTTCTTATCGATGATACCTACTACGCCATTTCCGGTGGCCCGCAGCCGCCAATCTTTAAGTCCGATAACCTGAAGAACTGGACGTTGATTGGTGACTTCATGCATCACCATCTTCCGGATACAACGATCGGTGAAGACATCTCTTGTCCTAACTTCTTCAGGCTGGGTGATCGGTGGATGTTGCTGTGCATTAGTCATCCCCTCGGCTGCCGCTATTATATTGGTGACTGGGATGCGAAGGCAGAGCAATTCGTCCCGAAAGTGCACGGTCGTATGAACTGGCGGCGGGATGAGCAACCCCTGTTTGGATTGTTCCAACGTACGGACTTCTTTGCACCAGAAAGCGTTCTTACCGCGGACGGTCGTCGTGTCATGTGGGCCTGGCTAACCTCCGCCGGCCCTGATGACGCATTGCTGAACAAAACCATTCAATCTATGCCTCGGGAGTTAAGTCTGGCAAGCGACGGGACCCTGCGTATCAAACCGCTTGCTGAACTTGAAGAGCAACGTTTCGATGGGGTTACCCTCACCGATGTAACCATTAGCAATCCGATTGTGAAACACGGCTACGGTACACCCATGCCCCCTACAGGCGCACCCAACCTGCAGCGTATTGTAGATTTCGACGGGGATGCGGTTGAGATCCGTATTACAGTACCCCGCAACCAGGCGGCGCGGAAACTCTTTGGCTTCACTCTTTTTGGCGACAGCGCAGACGGTGGGCTGTCCATTGTTTTTCGACCGGAAACCGGAACGCTGCGGGTTGGCACTACAGAAGCGCCATTCGCTGTTGCCGATCTACCAGATGATGAAGATGTGGAACTCAGAATATTTATCGACAAATACCTGGTAGAAGTATTCGTCAACGACCGCCAGGCGTTGCTAGGAGTGCATCTCGATTGCACGGGCAACCAGGGCCTTGACGCTTTCACTGTCGGCACGAAAACTACCATCACGCAGCTCGATATCTGGCACTTGAATCCTACAAACCAGGGGTTTCTAGATGCGCAAAAAAATCGAGTGTGGGAGCCTAACGAAAATATTTAGTCGACCTGACCCGGTCACTCTAAACCAAGCACCAACTTCGCCATAATGTTCCGCTGGATCTCATTAGAACCTGCATAGATCGAAGTTTTTCGTAGGTTGAAATACTTCTGTGACACGCCGTTGAAGTGTGTCGGCCCCACCGGCACAAAGTCATCATCGTCAAGGGGCACAGACTGATCCAATGGCAACCCATAGTAGCCTGCAACTTCGCCGGCTAGTTCTGAAATAGCCTGCCCGATTTCTGAGCCGCGCGTCTTCAACAGCGATGACTCCGGGCCAACGTTCTGACCTGCGGATAATGAACCCAGAATCCGCATTTCGGTGGCTTCCATTGCCATGGTCTGAATTTTCAATTCATTGAAACGATCGCGAAAATCACCATCATCGAATAACGCACCGGCGCCACTCGGCGTCTCGCGCGCCATCCCTTCGACTTGGTTTAGCGTTTCATATAATCCCGGCGAATGTGCATTGCCCCGTTCAAATTCAAGGAGGTATTTCGCGTAGGTCCAGCCCTTGCCCTCTTCACCCACCAGGTTCTCTTTCGGTACCTGCACATCCTCAAAGTAAATCGTGTTGATTTCCTGGAAACCAGGTTTCGGTTGATCCATGGTGATAATCGGTTCGACCGTAATGCCTGGACTTTTCATATCAATCAGCAAAAAGCTAATGCCCATTTGTCGCCTGGCTTCCTCACTGGTCCGCACTAGACAGAAGATCATATCGGCGTGCTGGCCTAAGGTATTCCAGGTTTTCACCCCATTGACCACATAATGATCACCACCATCCTCAGCTTTAGTTCGGAGTGATGCCAAATCCGAACCGGAACCGGGCTCCGAATATCCCTGGCACCACCAGGCACGGCTATTGAGGATGTCAGGTAAATATTTCTGCTTTTGTTCTTCTGTGCCAAATTTCATGAGAACGTGTGCCACCATCGACATACCGAATGGCAACATACGGGGCGCACCGGCTTTGGTCATTTCCAGATCGAAAAAGTATTTCTGGGTGTCTGTGAACCCTGCCCCACCGTGTTCAACGGGCCAGTTGACCGCGGCCCAGCCCTTTGCGGCAAGCCGTTGCTGCCAGCCCATCTGATCTTCCCGATTGGTCCTGTCTAATGCGGTACGGCGGT
>JAQWMV010000181.1 GCA_029246605.1 Pseudomonadales bacterium
ACCGGGGATCAACCCTCGCCCACCCAGTAAAACAGGCCCAAAGAGACAGGCTGCGCCCTCCGTCGGTACCTGACCATCGAGCGGTTCATCGAGGCATCCGAGGATCACATCCGGCAGCATCTGGCCAATAGCATGGCGTGCAGATACGGCGGCAGGCCGAGTGGCATTCAAGATTGAACCGGCAGGTGCCGTCACTCGGACCACGCTCAGAGAACCCGCGTTGTTGGGTACGCCATTACCAATGACACAGCGCACACCGAAAGAGGTATACGCCTGGGCATAGGTCAGCGGTACATTAATACCCCGATCAATCATTGCTGAGGTTCCCTGCCAGTCCACGTTGATGCCATCGTCTGCAATCGTTAGCGCACACTTAAGTTCAATCTCTTCATCATAGCCATCGACCCACATACTGTTGTGCCAGGTACCTTGAGGTAGCTTGCGAATCTCCGCCAACATGGCATCGCGGGAATGATCAATGATCATCTGGCCAACGGCAGCGAGGTCATCTAGTTGGAACTCATCCAACGTGTATAACAGGCGATCAGCACCCGCCTGGTTACAGGCAGTAAGCGAGTAGAGATCACCTTCCGCCGACCTCGGGTCACGTACGTTGGCCCGTAGAATCTCAAATAGTGTGTCATTGCGCTGGCCTTCTCTAAACAAATAACCAATGGGGAAGTTAATACCCTCTTCAAACACCTGCCTGCCATCAGGGCCAAACCCCAGCCCCCCCACATCGGCGAGATGCGATGTGGCGGCAAAGAGTGCAACGATACGATCCGCTTTAAAGACCGGCGTCACCACAGTGAAATCATTTAGGTGTCCAGTACCATGCCAGGGATCATTGGTAACCAACACATCCCCTGGTTTAAGCTGACTTAGTGGATATCGCTCGAGGAAAAAGCCGATACTTGCGGCCATCGCATTCACATGGCCCGGCGTACCCGTGATGGCTTGAGCGAGCATTTCCCCGGTCTCATCAAAAATACCAGCAGACAGGTCGCCGGCTTCACGTACTGTGGTCGAAAACGCTGTACGCACTAATACCTGGGCTTGTTCTTCGACAATCGCTAGTAGACGATCCCAAAGAATCTGCATCTGGATACGGTGTAGCGCGTCGTTCACGATGGTTCCCTCCGGGTAAGTACGATATAGGAACGCTGGTCTATATGAGCGCGGTATGACGTGGTGACCACGGTGGTGGTCTGGTCCTCTGTAATCAGCGCGGGACCCTCAAGTTGGCTGCCGGGCAATAGAGCTTCCCGCAAGTATACCGGTACCATCATGCGTTCTGCTGTAGCCGGATCAAACACCGACTGCGTCGCAATGGGTTCAGGTAATATCGGCTGAGCAACCTCAGCACGACTGACATCGACTTCCGGGACCGACGCCGAAATAGTCAATGTCCAACTTAGCACTTCAATATCAATGCCTTCGATGATGCGCCCGTAGAGGGTCCGATATGAATCCTCAAAGGCTGCACGCAACACTGCATCATGATCTTGGGAGTAGCGTTCTACGGGGAGACTGATACATATTTCATGGCCCTGACCAACATAGCGCATATAGGCTTCTCGCGACTCTGTTAAATCATTTTTACCTGCCCCTTCGAGTACTACCGTCAGAGCTTCGTCGCGCATCTCGTCATAAAGTGCATTCACTACATCAATCTGTAAGGCAGACAAATTTTGTTGACGGCTACGTACGACTTCATAAGCAACGGGGGCCAGCAAAAAACCAACCGCAGATCCAACACCTGCTTCAGTGGGTACGATGATTTTTCGCACACCTAATTTTTCACCGAGCCTTGCTGCATGTAACGGTGCCGCGCCACCAAAGGCAACGATGTCACGCTGTCCGAGATCGATACCGAACTCAGCTGCATGTGCTCGAGAGGCTGCGGCCATATTTTCGTCAACGACCTCACTGATTCCAAACGCGACCATATCGGCGCTGAGTTTATCGCCCAATGCCTTGGTGATGACAGTCGCTGACGCTTTGATATCCAGCGAAAAGCTACCACCGGCGAACTTATCAGGAAATATCCTACCGAGGTGCACGTCAGCATCTGTGACCGTGGGTCGAGTTCCACCTCGCCCATAGGCAGCAGGACCGGGTTCCGAACCGGCACTTTCCGGGCCAACCTGAAGCCTCTGTAACTTATCAATGCTAGCAATCGAGCCACCACCGGCACCAATCTCAACCATTTCTATCACGGGAATCCTGACCGGCAGACCGCTGCCTTTTTTGAATCGGTACACGCGATCAACCTCAAAACTACGGGACTTCAATGGCTGGCCGTCATCAATTAAGCACAACTTTGCCGTCGTCCCACCCATATCGAAGGACAACAGCCGATCAAGACCGAGCTCCTTTGCTAATCGCTGCGCCAAAATTGCACCACCTGCGGGTCCTGACTCTACTAATCTAATGGGAAACTTTGCCGCGGTCTCAAGCGTCGTTATCCCACCGCCAGAGGTCATCATAAAAAATGGGCAATCAAAACCGAGGTTGCGCAATTCGCCGGCCAGTCTTTCCAGGTAGTTCGCCATCAGCGGGCGAACATAGGCGTTAGCACAGGCCGTGGACAGTCGTTCGAATTCGCGAATCTCCGGTGCCACTTCCGAGGCGAGCGTGAGCGACAGGTCGGGCCGCTCAAGCTGCAACAGTTCCGCAGTACGAATTTCATGTTGTGGATTCACGAAGGCATGTAGATAACCAATGGCGACACTTTCAACGTGATGCTGATCCAGCACCGCCAGTGTTGCTATCACGTCTGCCTCGGCTAGTGGTATCAAGACACTGCCATCCCGATCCATGCGCTCGCCAATAGGCAAGCGAAGGTATCGTGGTACCAAAGGCGTGGGCCGATCGATATTAATATCGTACTGTTCGAAGCGTTCCTCGTGCGCTATTGCGAGCGTGTCGCGGTGGCCCGCAGTAGTCAGGAGAGCTGTTGTTGCGCCGCTACGACTAATCAACGCGTTGGTTGCAAGGGTAGTGCCGTGAATAATGACACCCACATCATCCGGCGCCACGCCTCCCTTCGCGATAACCTCAGCAACACCCGCTAAAACGGCAGCACCGGGATGCTCGTATGTGGTCAGCAGTTTAGTGGTAATACGGGACCCATCAGCACGCTCAAGGACAACATCGGTAAACGTCCCACCAATATCAACGCCAATACGAGCCTGTGGCATCTAACAATATCCTCTGTTTGTCCTGAAAAGATGCTTTACGCATCCCTGATATAATCTATCACTGCCAATGTAGAAATCACTATATATGTCCTAAAAGAATCTAACAGTAGAACATGATGGGCATATCGTATCTTTGAACCTAACCCCAATTGGTCAGTATTAAGTCTTATAGACGAAGATAAATTTGGTTTTGATATCTACGTGAGGCAATATAAATTCCAAACGTCTGTAAACGTCTGCATATAAAAGAGGGCGTCATGAGTAACAGTAAAAAAGTAGTAGGCACCGGTGGTGAATTGCTCATGCACCAGTTAATCGCCCAGGATGTTGAATACGCTTTTACCAATACAGGCAGCGCTGAAGCTGGTTTCTTCGATGCTTTTCTATCGGTACCGGGGGTCCAGCCCGTACTGTTACTCAACGAATCATTGGTACTATCTGCAGCTGACGGGTATGCAAGGGCCAGCCGAAAAACGGCGTTTGTTAACGTGCATCTGGCGGCTGGCACAAGGCAGGGCTCCGGACAGCTCTACAATTCTTACTTTGACGGTACGCCGATGGTGGTCACAGCTGCCACGCGGGATGCTGGATCTTTCGGCGATCACAATACGCTTGGGATGCCAGGTGGCTACTCACAGCTCAGCGCAGTTCAGGATGTCACTAAGAATCGTTGGGAAGTTCGCGATCCGCGAGGTATTCCGATGGCGACTCGTCGTGCCTTTAAAGAAGCTTCATCAATGCCAACCGGTCCAGTATACGTAGGCTATGCCGAGTCAGCTTTGAGCGCCCAAGAGATTGAAGGTAACATCCAAACCGGCGACCGCCTCGACATGGCGCAGACCCCGGACGACACCACCCTTGACGCTATACACGATGCACTGCTGAACGCCGAGAAACCGCTTCTGGTCGTCGGCTCGGACGTACCGAATGCATCCGCCCAGCAAGAAGTACTAGATCTCGCAGAAAACTATGCCCTGCCCGTCGCTGTCGGCTTTTTCGACTATGGAACATTTCCACGGGCTAATCCAAATTTCGTCGGTTTAATGGATACGCTGGACGACAAGGACTATGACGTGGTTTGCTGTATAGGTTATAGGCCCAACACACGCGCCAACCCCTCCGATGATCGATTTCCTAATGCACTTAAAATAGGCCTGGGCCATGACCCGGCCATGCTCGGTAACACCTTCGCCCTCGATCTCAATATCTGGTCGAACGTTAAACATGCGATGGCTGCACTCAATTCAAAGTGGAACCCCGCAGACGCCAACCTGCATCATTTATCACAACGCCGGGCTGAACTCATCACACAAAGCGAAGCGCGCCTCACCGAACAACGAGATAGCGCACTGGCCCACGGCAAAGACAATCCGATTCATCCCAACTTTCTCGGCCAACGTATGGTCGACAATCTGGCGCCGAATACCATGGTGGTGTCGGAAAATTTTAATGCTGCTGATCACTTAATGCCCTTCGGCTACTGCGACAATGACTGGCGCTACGTGCGTGCGTACGGTGGCAGTCTGGGTTACGGCGTGGGGGCAGCAGTAGGTGCACAACTGGCAACACCCGACCGACCCGTGGTGCTCAGCCTGGGCGATGGCTCAGTGATGTATAGCTCATCAGGATTCTGGACCATGGCGCGATATGGCCTGCCAATTATCACTATCGTGTGGAACAACCTGCACTACCAGACCGTCCGCGTAAACTTCGCACGCTGGGGTGGCAATATGGAAGATCAGAATAAGTACCCGGAAACCTATCTAGGCGATCCGGCCATCGACTTCGTGATGCTGGCAAAAGCCCAGGGTATCGAGGGACAGCATGTATACGAACCGAGCGAACTCGATGGTGCACTAAAACGGGCACGGGAAGTACAGGCAGCAGGCGAACCGTATTTGCTAGACGTACATATTACCAACGTCGGTGCTGGGGCAGATCAGAACTGGTATCGAGCGTTTAAACTTAACAGCTAGCGGGCGAGCAGCGCGATGCCGGCAGCCTTCGCCGCACTAATCAGTTGCCCATCATCGGTCGCTATGAGACCGCCCTTGCGTAATGCTAACTCCAGATAAGCTGCATCGTAGATGGACAGGTTGTATTGCACGCCCAGGTCTAATGTAGTGCGAGATGTTTTGCCATGACTCTCTATGTAGGTGTCAATGGGTAGCAAGCCAAGTTGGTTGAAGTAATAAAGCTCCTTGCCTTCTTTGTGCGTGATAGAGAAAAAATCATCAGATCGGGATTTGAACCACCCCATCCATGGGTTGGGTGGATGATGCTGAATTATTTTCGGCTGGATCGATGGCTGCTCGCTAATCCGCCGACCGGCATAGGTGCCTTTGTTATTGGCCGTACGATTAAGAGGTAGAATTCTATCAATGGCAAACCGCGCTACTACTGATGGAGCGCGCCAAAGATTCCCGCTCCGAAAACGCCTGCACGAGACGCTACAGAATTTTGACCAAGATTTTCCCAATCACCCGAACACATTAAACGTGTTTCTGATGATTGCCGAAATGGCACTAAAAATTTACAAAGACTCGGGCACTGGTACGCTATTTCTTCAGAGAGCCAGGGACTACGACAAGTCAGTCTAGGAACAGAAGTTATATCAGCAGCTTACCCGCCTCACCCTGTAAGGGTGACCTCTACATATCTATCGCCAACAATTTGATGAAGGCCTGTTTTTGCTCTTCAGTCATCTCATCAAAGATCGGCACGCGCATTTCAGTCACAGGAAAATCAACGAATTCCGGCGATTGAATTTGCATGGTTGCCGCGATATTGTGCAGACCATTGCCTTCCTCAGAGCCCGCCATCAGAGGTCCACTGATTGTTTCCGGCCAATACATCTCGGACGGCTGTTTTTCACCGTAAGGATTTTCTCTACCGACGTATTTTTCAATGGCCGCGCGCATGACCTGCTCACCTTCACGGCGCTTGGCCCCGCCTTCTTTGCCGTAAAATGCACCTGACTGATTACACAGTGCAGCCCAACGTGCCCTAATATGAAAACCGGGAACTGCCAGTGCTTCTTCCGGCTCACCGTCACCACCGCTAATCTTGCCATTCTTCACCAGGATGTAGTAACCCGCTTGCTTGCGGCCACCTTCCATCAACCGAGCAGGTGGATGGGTATAGCATTCGGTAAATGCCCATTCGAAATCCTTGGGCAGATTAGCCGCTTCAAGAATTTTTACGGATGCTGCAGCGCAGGCCTCACCCCATTCCTTGGAGCCAAATTCACCTACCGGTTCTAATGTTGACATATCAATGACGTACATAACTTTCCCGTTTAGTTGTTTTTAATGGTAAGTGTAAGAACATAACACACTTTCACGATTGAGCACTTTCTATAACGGGCTCAGTCGGTAAGCCCTCGCCGCAGTTCCCCCAAAAATTGCCTTCTTTTCACTCTCACTTAATCCAGCCCTATCAGCAATACGTTTAAATGCATTCCATAGCGTTCGATAGGAGATACACTCTTTATCAACCGGAAAATTGCTTTCAAACATACAGCGCTCAGGCCCGAAGGCTTCGATGACGTAACTATAGTAGGGATATAACAGATCGCACAGTTCAACAGAGCCTATGGGCGTTGCCCGTTGGTGCATGTGAAACGGGGGCTCCCAGGACCCCACCCGCTGCTGGGCGCCACCTACCTTGATCAACGCATTGGGACTGCCTGCGATTACATCTATACAGCCTTGCCACTTCACAATCTCGTCTGGCGTTGCGTTTGGATCTATCTTACCGCCGAGGTGATTAACGATAACAGGCACATCCGGATAAGCATTGGCCAGGTTCGCCAGTGCTGGCAGTCGTTCATAGTTAGGTGAGTAGTTATCGAAGCTAAGATGGTATTCGTCGAGCACGGCATAGCCTGCCATGAACTCGTCATTCAGATCACTGGGAAACGCACTGCGAATACCTCGAAAGTTGGGCGAGGCCGCCAGATGTGCCTGCAGAACCGGCTCAACAGCCTGCCCCAGATTAAGGTTCGCTGTGCTGAAAATTCCAGTACAAACCCGTACTGGGCCATAGAGACCAGATCGACTCATTGCCGCAATACCGGCGACGAATTCAGTCTCACCAACACAGCGCATCTCTTCCGGACCGTCTGCTTTATCAAAGGCGTTACATTGTGCAAACACCGTCTGCACAATATTATGACCCGATTCTCTAATGTCGTTGCAGACTTCCTCACACAAATACGCCTTCTGTTGAAATCTTGCGAAGGGTTCCTCCGTGGCTGAACGAATATCCCACAGATGATGGTGTGGATCGATAATCGGGCGCTCCGGCTCAAGTACTGCTTCCTGCGTCTCCTGCGCTAACCATTCTTCCAGTTTTTCGTTCTCTGGATATCTCATCTTGTTTGCACCAATCATATGTGAACTACTCAGAATTAAAACACAGGATCTCTGGCTGGCACAGAAAAGATGAATGATCTATGGTCGACTCCTGAGCAATTATTGGGCGACAGATATGAGCGACAAAAGACCTAACATTCTCTGGATCTATATTGAAGATCAGGATCCACGATATGGCTGCTATGGCGAGCCCCTGGTAGACACCCTGAATATTGATGCGCTCGCCGATCAGGGGGTTGTGTTTGAACGAGCCTACTCGCCAGCGCCGGTGTGTAGCCCGAGCCGTTCAGCGGTAATCACTGGCAGTTACGCGATTCGAAATGGTACGCATGTACAGCGTTCAAGCCGTTTTCCCGGTGAAGAAATCTACCTACCGACCGGCACCAAAACCGTACCGGAATTATTTCGCGATGCGGGTTACTTTACATTCAACCGCGGCAAGGACGACTATAATTTCGCCTATGATCGATCCGACCTGTATTCAGTCGGAAACAACAGCAAAGATCCCGGTGCCAACAAAGGCGTGCAGGCTGGTGGTGGTGACTGGAGTGAGTGTCCAGCAGACATGCCGTTCTTTGCACAGATACAAACAAACGGTGGCAAAAACGGCTATTCACTGGATGCAGCAGCCGACATGCTGTGCAAACTCGGTGTGGAGAATCCAACGCTGGTGAATCCAGATGACGTAACAGTGCCACCGCAATATCCAGACCTACCGGAAATGCGCGATCTGGTCGCAGCCCAGCTAAGTACCATGCTAATCAGTGATATTGAGGTTGCGCAGATGGTCACGCACCTCAAGGAAACAGGGCACTGGGGTAATACCGTGATTTTTCTTATCAGCGACCACGGTGCTTATTTCCCACGGGCGAAACAGATGTGCTATGAGGAAGGCCTGCATATTCCGCTCATTGTGGCCGCACCAGGCATGGATGACCTCGCTGAAACCATTCCTGCTGGAAGCCGCCGTAATGAGCAAACGGCATTACTAGATGTAGCTGCGACATCTCTCGAACTCGCCGGCATTACCGTGCCCGAGTACATGGATTCCACCAGTTTATTCTCGGGTGCCTCACGGGAATATATATTTTCCGCCAGAGATCGTTGTGAATGGGTGGTTGATAGAACGCGAAGCGTGATCAACGAACGCTATCACTACATCAAAAATTTCATGACTGATCGGCCGCTGGCCCAAATTAACTATCGCTCAGTGTGGCCTGCTTTTGTGAAGATCCAGGAAATGTATGATCGGGGGGAACTGACAACCGCCCAGGCACTGCCTTATGGTCCACGACCTGCTGAAGAGCTCTACGATTTAATCGAAGACCCACACGAATTGGTCAATCTGGCTGAACTACCGGAGCACCAGCAAACCCTATCGATCTTACGTGGCCGGGTGCAGGATTGGATCGAGGATACCGACGATAAAGGTCAGTATCCCGATGACCCGGCAGCCCTTAAGATCACTAAGCAACAGTTCGGCAAGATGTGTATAGACCCCATTTTTGAGGATCTGTGACAGGTTTCGTCAGGAAGGTTTGTTAAACGTTATTGATCGCATCAAAAAATGACGTGGATTATTAATCGACCGTAAGGTTATTTGCTGGGGTTAATCAGGTACTTTTCACCGGTCGCCATCTTGCTGTAAACTTGGACGGCTTCAACGCTGAGTACGTCCTCTAGAGATGCCTCGCTGACATAAGTACTGGCAAAGGTCGTCTTGATCTCTGCCGCCACTTTTTCACGCAGTTTCTGTGCGGCTTCAAAACCAATTTTTTGCAAAAACGGGGTGAGCAACCAGCCACCCATTCCCCAGGCCATGCCAAAGGCGCGCTTGAATGTCGTCGGTGAAGTGTCCAGGCCACCATAGATATAGACCTGCTTATGTACAGTGGAACCATAGGCATTTCCACCACCTTGCCTGCTCGCGGCGACTTCCATCGCAGCGAGAATCTGACCCGCCAGGGTTCCCCCTCCGGTCGCATCAAAGGCTACGGTGGCACCGGTTTCTGCCAGTGCATCAATCAACTTTTCCGTGAAATCATCATCGGAGGAATTGCAGACATGTTTCGCACCGATACTCTTAAGAATATCGACCTGTTCCTGTTTACGCACGATGTTGACCAACTGGACGCCTTCGTTGATGCAGTGTTTTTGCAGCATCTGCCCGAGATTCGATGCGGCGGCGGTATGTACCAGAGCCGTGTGGCCTTCGGCGCGCATGGTCTCAACCATACCCATCGCCGTCAGTGGGTTAACAAAACAGGAGGCCGCTTCCGCTGGTGTTGTGCCCTCTGGCATGATCAGGCAAACCTTGGCCTTCATCATGCGATATTTCGAATACATAGCCCCGCCCAGAACCGCTACGGTCTTACCAAGCAGAGACTGGGCAAGCTCAGATGCGCCCGCAGCAACAACAATGCCTGCCCCTTCATTACCGAAGGTCAGCGCTTTGCCCACTCGAGGTGCAACCACTCCACGCATTGCCTCGGGTATGGCTGCCCTGATTCTAGGGTTCTCGTCTGTACCGATCTGTTCGGCAGTCGACATATCAGCTGGGCCAAGCAAAGGTCCCATATCAGAAGGATTTATCGGTGACGCCTGCATCTCGATAATGACGTGCTCATCCCCGGGTTCTGGCAACTCTCCTGATTCAAGAAATAGTTCCAGATAACCGTCCTCGGTTACCAATGACTTTAGTTCTATGTTTTCCATATTGATTACCCTTTGATAGATTGCCCGCGAACATACTATGAATTGTTCCGCGGGTCCATTGATGTCCATTTTTTCCGCCTACTCCTAGCTCGTATGCCGAGGTGTTTGGAACCGTTCACCGGGCCCCGCACTTTACAAGGTCCTTGCATTAGAGTATCTAGGTGCCCAGTGTCATATTAATTTTCAGAGGAGTAAGCGTGAGCATTTCCGACACGGAATTCCTAAAACGACTGTCAGATATCGTTGGCAGCAATGGTGTCATCGAGGACCCCGCAAGAGGACCCGGCCCAATCGCACGGCCACGATCCACTGAGGACGTGTCCGCTATCATGAAGCTCTGCACGGAATTTAGCTGTCCTGTTGTCACCGTGGGCGGAAACACAGGTCTCGTCATGGGAACCCAGCGTGATGGCTCCGAGTTAGCGCTATCCATGGAGTTGATGCGTGAAATCGAAGAAATTGATGTCCACTCTCGCACGATGACTGTACAGGCGGGCGCTGTTCTGCAAACCGTGCAGGAAACCGCCGAGGCTCATGGCTTTCTTTACCCGCTAGATCTCGGTGGCCGCGGCACAGCAACTATCGGCGGAAACATTTCAACCAATGCAGGCGGCAATCGTGTTATCCGCTATGGCATGACTAGGGATCAAATTATTTCCCTGGAAATGGTCCTGGCGGACGGCACCATCATTCCTATGCAGGGAAAATCCATCAAGAACAATACCGGTTATGACCTGAAACACCTGGCCATCGGCGGTGAAGGCACACTTGGTGTAGTGACCCGGGCAATTTTGCGAATGCGCAACTTTCCCATCAGCCAAAACTGTGCCTGGGTTGGCGTTAACGATTGGGAATCACTCACAAAACTGCTGCGGTTTATGGACGCCGAATCTTCTGGCACGTTGTCTTCATTCGAAGTCATGTGGAAGGAATACTATGAAGCGATGACCGGTGACAGTACACCGTATGCACCGCCGGTCCCACACGAATACCCCTTCTATGTATTGATCGAGTTACAAGGGAGCAATCAAGAGCGTGACCAGGCGCGATTCGAGGAAATCATAGTGCAAGCTTATGAAAGCGGACTGGTTGCCGACGCCGCTATTGCGCAGTCGGAAGCGGAACGCAAAACCATGTGGGGCATCCGCGATGATGTTACGCTGCTCTTTGAGAACGGCTTCCTCGATACTAAAAATATGTCTTTCTACTCCAGTGACATATCACTTGCGATCACGGACATGGATGACTTCGTCAAGGAAATCTGCGAGGAACTCCCTGGAGCAGATCAAAATTCCTATGTATTTGTCTTTGGGCATCTGGGTGATGGCAATCTACACGTTAATCCCTGCGCTATAGGACCCGACAGGCCAAAGTCGAAGGAAATGGGTGAAATTATCTATCGTGCTATTCGCAAAAGGGGTGGTTCAATATCCGCCGAACACGGCATTGGCCTTAAACGAAAAGAGTACTTGAACTGGACCAGATCAGATAACGAGATCGAACTCATGCGACAGGTTAAGAAAGTCTTTGATCCCAACAATCTGATGAATCCAGGAAAGATTTTTTAGCCCACATATTCAGTAATCGGATTCCATTCGGAACCAGAAGTCCAGATACTAATCGAGGAACGCATTCCCCCAGGGGCGAATAACAGCACAGGGTATCCCTCGTCATGGATCTCGTAAGTCAATGAAATGTCGTTTCGGATGAACTCAGGCATCGATTCTCTCTTGCATACAAGCGATTTAAAAGTCTATTCATCGATGCATGGATATTAAGTTAATATCTAGAAAAAAGAAGCAGATTTTATGCAGTTAAGGGAGCACTGGAACAGACTGGATTTTCGAGCTAGGTCGATGTTTGCTATCGGCATCGTTGGGTTGCTGGTCCTAACGCCCTTCGCCGTTAACAATTTGATCAATGAGCGAATACTTCTGGGTATCAGTTCAATTGCAATCATCACGGTACTTCTGGCGAATTCATGGATGATTATGCGCGGCGAATATTCACCTATGATGACGCTGTTGCTACTGGTTCCAATTATCCTGCTGTTCCTGGCAATATCCATTTGGACACAAGAGATCATTGGATTTCTGTGGGCATACCCTGCGCTACTCGCGTTCTACATTATCCTGCCTGAGAAACAGGCATGGGTCGCCAATGCCATGTTGGTCATTGTCGTTGTGCCTTTAGCGTGGATTATTCTGGATACTGGATTGATGCTCCGGGTCGTCGCCACATTAACAACCGTCACTTTCTTTTCTGCACTCTATATCCGGATCTTTAGTGACTTACAAAGCAAACTGGAAGAACAAGCGTTGACCGACGCCCTGACGGGTCTTTCGAATCGCGTATTACTGCAGGAATCTCTGGAGCAGGCAATCATTCGACGCGCCCGAACGAAAGAACCCATGACACTCATCGCAATTGACCTCGATCACTTCAAAGCCGTTAACGACAACTACGGTCACGAAAGCGGGGACAATGTCCTGCGCGGGATAAGCGATTTTTTCCGCACCAGGGTCAGAATATCAGACAAGGCATTTAGATTAGGTGGTGAGGAATTTCTGATACTTCTTAATGATGCTGATGCCGAAACGGGCATGCGACTCGCTGAGGAACTACGTCACGGGATAGAGACACTGCCTTTGTTACCAGATAGAAACGTTACCGCCAGCCTGGGTGTTGCGACACTGATAGACGAAGACTCTACCAGTACCTGGATGGACCGCGCCGACCGGAACCTCTATAAAGGCAAGGAAAATGGCAGAAATATTGTCATCGGTGAGGACGTCACAGCACCATGAACAAACTGGTTCTACTCTCGCTAATTTTTAGCCTTGTTTTCACTCAAGTTGCATTCGCAGACTCACTACAGTTTGATTTTTCTGGCGCCGTTGCAACAAGTGACATTGAGGGCCAGCTGCAGACACCAGCAGGCGGGCAGCCCAATCGATCTGATCTGGCACGTCCAACCTTTGCCGAACTGGGCATAGATCATCTAACCAGCTTTGCTCTCGAAGTCGGCGTGCGCAAAGGCAAACACCGAATCTTTCTCGCTGCACATGCCATTCGCAAGTCCGAACACACAGTCTTACCGATGGACCTGCTTTCGCAATGGCAGCAGTTCAGCACAGGTGATGTAGTAGATACCAATATTCAGTTGGACTGGCACCAACTGGGCTATCTCAGACGCTTTCAGGTAAGTGACCGGCTCACTTACGATTTGGGTGCTGATGTGACCCTGTTTGCATTTCACTATCAACTCACCAATGGCACGCTACAGGTTGATCGGCGTTACGACAAAGGGGGTTATCGACTCGGCGGAGCGATCAACTATAGCCTCACGCCGCAACTGACACTTAACGCTTCTGCATTTGTACCCTTTCAGAACGGCGGCGCCGCAGAGATTACGACCATCGATATTACGGGTAGTTACAAGATTAGCGACTCTCTGAGCACCACCCTCGGCGTCTCATTTCATGATATCGATTTCAAAGATGGGCAAACCTTTCCTAATCACATTGTCGCAAGAATGGAACCCCGTTTTTCTATCGGTGTTTCATACCATTCCAACGAATAAGCGCTCTAGTGATAGCTATGACCATGAACGCCATGGCTGTGACCATGAGCAATTTCCTCAGCGGTCGCGGCACGCACTTCCTGAATGGCAATGTTGAAGGTCAACGTTTTACCGGCTAGTGGATGGTTAGTATCCACATCAACATTGAACTTTCCCACTTTGATAATCACCACATCGCGCACACCATTTTCAGCGTTTACCTGAACAACCATGCCAGGCTGGTAGCGCTTGTGCTTAGTGACCAGATGCTTGATGGGTACCCGTTGGACTGAATTTTGCAGCCTGAGTCCATAGGCCTGTGCCGGTGACAGCGTGACACTTAATTCATCGCCCGCAGCCTTGTCCAATAAATAATGTATTACATACTTTTTATGCCATGGCTGATGGCTCCTGCCTGGCTTTTTTTGAAGCCCCCGATGAGCCATTCGACTTCAAACAGCAACATGATTTCGATTTACACATCGCACTTCA
>JAQWMV010000183.1 GCA_029246605.1 Pseudomonadales bacterium
CGGTCGTCCTGTTCCACGCCGTATCCGCCGGTAATATCAATGTAGCGACCTGACCGGGAGGTGCCATGGCGGCCTGTACAGCAGCAGCCCCATCAGCGGCAACTTCGTCGGCAGACTCGGATGACTTGACCCAGCCGGAGACTGGGGCAGCAAAACCTGCCACATCCGAAGTCAGTGGTGCGTCATATTTTCTGTGATAGGTGGCATGATCGCCGACAATGTTGACGACGGGTGTCCTTCCTTTCTTAGCGTTGTGAAGATTAGCCAGGCCGTTTCCGAGGCCAGGTCCAAGGTGGGTCAGTGTGACCGCGGGTCGGCGCGTCATGCGTCCGTAGCCATCGGCGGCGCCTGTCACAATGCCTTCAAATAGACCCAGGACACAACGCATTTCTGGATTATTGTCGAGGGCAGCAACAAAGTGCATCTCTGAGGTCCCTGGGTTCGCGAAGCAGACGTCCGCCTTTGAATCTACAAGTGCCTTTACCAGGCTTTCCGCACCACTACGATCTTTTTGGTCTGACATTGTTACTCTCTACTCGTTTTTTTTGATCGCGCAATGATACCTTTTAGTGATCCTAAGGACTAACAGTTAATATAACTTGTAGTTTTTGGTACTTTTATAGAAAAAGGACGCTAGATTGCGAATAAATTGTTGTCTTTTATTTTTGTGTTTTCCAGCGCTCTGCATCGCAGATAATTATACGGATATTTTGCAGCAGGCCTTCGCACGGTTCGACGATAGCTACCGGGAAGAATGGGCGTTCACCGAGGAGCGGATAGTCAGGGAGGTGACCTCGCGTGGTCGATATGATCCACGGTCAGAGGATCGGTGGTCGCTTTTAACTGTAGATGGTCGTACGCCGACGGAAAAAGAAATTAGCACCTACCGGGAAGACAAGTCGAAAGAAGGGAATGGCAGAGGTGTTGGAAAAAACAGTCCGGAAGCCATGATGAACCCTGAGTCTCTATCCTTGATCGAGGAAACCGAGAACTATTGGCTGTTTGATTTCCTACCGGCGGGGGAAGACCAAAAATTTATGGAATATCTGAATGGCGAAATGATGATCAATAAGTCGGGTACCACCATCCAGTTTATTAATATTCGAAGTACCGATTCTTTTAAACCACGATTTGGGGTGCGCGTTAAGGAGTTTCTAACCCGCCTTGAATTCACACCTGTAAATGAAGCAGGTCTTGTTGTACCGCAATCTATGCTTTTTAGGATTAAGGCGAAAGCGTTTGGGATGATGGATGTGGATGAGCGAGTTAGCGTTGTCTATTCTGACTACCAATTTGTAGGGGCCAGTGATTAGGCGCAAGTGTAAGCTGCAATATTAAGCCTCCATAAATCGTGTCAGGGTTTTGTCAAAGTACTTGTCATGACCCCGTCTTTTTTGTCATTGTCAGCCCACACACTTGTCCCCGACTATCATGATTGCTTCGTTACGCATCAGAGAGCGCCTTCGTACGATGGTGATCACCGGCTTAATGCTGGTGAGCCTGTTGATGATGGGGCTCTTGAGCCACCAGACCTATATTGCGGTGACCTCTCAGAAGCAGCTCGTTGATGATGTATTAAAGGATTACTCGTCACTGGCGGCGGAGGAGTTTATCCGTCGCAGTACGCAGGTGATGAACTATGGGTTCTATCCGCTGTTAGGCTATCTGGCGCGCATCTCGCCAGAAAAAGACCTGCCGGACCGTAAAAAACTGATGGGGTTGGTCAGAAAATGGCAAGACAGGGAACGCGATGAACTCAAACAGGCAGTTGACCTGGCCAACGGTTTTTTTCGCTTTCTGCCTGGTTCAAATCAACTAGAAATCAGCGACCAGCAACTTCCGGAAGCCGTACGCAAACAGTTGTTGACGGATCTCCAGTCTTTTTACCATGCCAGGGAATCTCACGAAAAACGGATTTACACGTTCCATACCAGGATGGGCAAAGAACATTTCAGCTTTGTTTACGTCATCATTGAGCGTGAATCAAAACTGTCGGCAACAGCAAACGATTTCTTTACGACGGGTATCTGGATCAACAATGCGAAAGCATTGGAGTGGCTCAATTATTTTGTTACCAGTAAACCGCTGCTACCCAGCTCGTTAACCGACGGTAAGCTCGAAAACGAAAGTGTGTTTGTAAAACTCATGAGCGGGAAGGACATGATCTATAGCCAGGGTAACTTGCGTCCAGGGGGGGTGTTGGTGAGCCGAGAGTTCAGTGAGGATCAAAATGTTATCTATGGTGATATGGAGCTGGTGCTTGGCATTGATCCTGATGTAGGCGCGTCCCTCATTATCGGTGGTGTCCCTGAAGCTCGCCTGCCACTGATTTACGGCAGCGCAGTCGGTGTGTTTGGCAGTCTTTGGATATTGTCGGCGCTGCTCATGATTGTTGCTCTGGTGTTGTTGTATCGCGAACGATCGCTTGCTTACCTGCGATCTGACTTTGTGTCCCGTGTGTCTCATGAACTGCGCACACCACTCGCGCAGATCATGATGTTCGCGCAAACTCTGTTATTGGATCGGGTGCGCAACGATGAAGATCGCAAGCGATCCCTGGTGGTGATCGACAAAGAGGCGCAGCGTTTATCTCACCTGGTTGACAACATTTTGCAGTTTTCACGGGTCGAACGTGGACAGGTTGATGTCAACCTGGTGCGTAAGCCGTTATATCCGCTGGTGCGTGAAATTGCCGATCAGTTCCGGCCTATGATGAAGGAAGGTCGTCTGGTGATTAGCAGCGACGTGAACGATGACGTTGAAGTCCAGATGGATGTTGATGCGTTCCGCCAGATGTTTGTGAACCTGTTGGATAACGCGGTGAAATACAGTCCCAACGGTGAAGATGTTGATATATCTCTGTCGAAAACCGAAGACCGAATAGATGTGGCCATTGAAGATCGTGGACCCGGCGTTCCGAAAAAGGAACAGCGACGAATTTGGGAACCCTACTATCGAGCAACGGATGTAGCGCACAATGCCGTCGGGGGCACCGGGATTGGACTCGCCGTAGTCAATGAATTGGCACGATTACAGGCGGCAGACGTTGGCATGACCGAGCGCCAGGGTGGCGGTTCTCGGTTTGTGATCGGCTTTAATATCGCAGGGCATGCTGTATGACCCTTATCCTGGTTGTTGAAGACAGCGAAGACTTGGCCTTTGGTCTGCGCAACAACCTGGAGTTTGAAGGCTACGAGGTGCTGGTCGCCGGCGATGGTAAAACGGGACTTGAACTGGCAACCCAAAAGCAGCCGGATTTGATTATTCTTGATCTTACGCTGCCAGAACTTGATGGTCTGGAGGTCCTGGAGCATCTGCGGTCCGCTGGTAATAAAGTGCCAGTTCTCGTGCTGACGGCAAGGCATGAGGAAATCGACAAGGTCCGAGGTTTAAAACTTGGTGCTGATGATTACGTGACCAAACCTTTCGGCTTAATGGAGTTGTTGGCAAGAGTCGAAGCCTTACTGCGACGTACGACCGGGTTAGAAGCACGGCACCTGATTCAGATTGGTGAAGTGCAAATAGATGTCGATGCTCGCACCGTGACGAAAAGTGGTGAACGGGTCGATCTTGCACCCCGAGAGCTGGACTTGTTACTGGCGCTTATTGAGCATCAAGGCAAGGTGGTGTCACGCCAGGAGTTGTTAACTGACGTATGGGGCCATTCTGGCCAGGTGGTGACGCGTACCGTGGATACCCATATTGCTGAGTTACGCCGCAAGCTGGAACCAGACCCTGCGAAGCCTCGTTATATTCAAACCGCAAGGAAGGCTGGTTATCGTTTCGAGTTAACTTGAGCACAAACCGAAAATGACTTGATATTTGTGCTGGCAGGCATAGGATGCGCGGCACCAAAAGTAAGGTTTGTTCACGCAATGAAGTACTTGTTACCCACAGTCAAAACTCATATCGATACGGTCACGGGATACCCGCGCCTATCTGTTGCGTCGCTGTGTGGCAAGCATTCCAATTTGACCACCAGTCCTGGCGCAAAAGGTCACCACCTGATTCATGCCCATTGTCTGGTAAACTACGTTCGCCAAAAGCAGTGGAGCGATGATGAGTTATGTAATTGATATACCCGAGGCGATGGAACTTCCTGTGCAGGGAGGGGGCCAGTTTCCGGTGCAGCAAATCTATTGTGTGGGTCGAAACTATGCGGACCACGCCGTTGAAATGGGGCATGACCCGGATAAGGAACCACCGTTTTTCTTTATGAAGCCCTCCTACTCAATCTTACATAGTGGCCAGGATATGCAGTATCCGGCCTTGTCTTCAGATGTGCATCATGAGGTGGAACTGGTCATTGCCATCGGCCAGGGTGGTCGGGATGTTGCTGTCGAGGACGCTATGGATTTGGTGTATGGCTATGGGGTGGGCATTGATATGACCCGCCGCGACCTACAGGCAGAGGCCAAGGAAAAATCCAGGCCATGGGAAGCAGGTAAGTCGTTCCTGCATGCGGCTCCATGTTCTGAACTGTTACCGATTGCAGCCTGTGGCGAAATCAATAGTGGTGCCATTTCTCTTAGCGTTAACGGTGACGTGCGCCAGAATGGTGACATTAATCAGATGATCTGGAAGGTGCCTGAAGTGATTTCCCGTCTGTCGACTTTATTCAGTCTCCGTTCAGGTGATTTGATCTTTACTGGTACTCCAGCGGGCGTTGGTCCAATCAACAAAGGTGATCGGATTACCGCGACGGTTGCAGGCTTGAGTCAGCTTGAGATCAATGTCACCGAGTGACAGCATTACTGTTAAAATTTGTGTCATAGAAAGTTTTGGAACAGATTATTAAAAAGGGCAATCTTATGATGTTATGTCGAGCGCTTCTGGTATCTCTAATATTTGCACTACCTGCATACGGAGATAGCTTCAACAGTACCATCGATCTATTTGAGGCATCCCCCAGCGTTAAACCGTTTTTTGAAAATGCTTATGGCTATGCTGTGTTTCCGACTGTTGGTAAAGGGGCAATTGGCATCGGTGGTGCATATGGTAAAGGGCAGGTCTACGTCGATCATAAAATTGTCGGTACGATTACATTACGAAAGCTATCAGTGGGCTTTCAGGTAGGCGGTCAGGCCTTTAGTGAAATTATCTTTCTCAAGGATGAACGAGCCTTCAATGAATTTACCGGTAATACCTATGAGTTTGATGCCAGCGCGTCCGCCGTCGCGATTACCGCAGGTGCGCAAGCGCAGACAGGTACCGTAGGCGATACCGCTGGTGCAAGTGCCGGCCCATCCACTGGCGCCCATGCCGAGACCTCCTATAACCGGGGCACCGCTGTGTTTGTGCATGCCCTGGGCGGACTTATGCTCGAAGCAGCGGTTGGTGGGCAGAAGTTTAAGTACAAGCCAATCGAAGACGGGCCAGGTACTGAGGGCTAGGTTAACTTTTGACGAAGCTAGCACCAAGGTCCTCAAGTAACTCTCTTAGGATGGACCGGTGGCAGCAAGTTTCATCTTCGCAGTAACAGCCGATCGCAAAATCTATTTCTTTTGATAATGCACTTAATAGTGCCAATTCCCGGCGTGCAATCGGGGTTTTCATTTCAGTTAGAAATTTTCGTTGCAGAGTTTTCCAGGTTTTTTCATCAACGGGCATGACTTCTTTTAGTAGAGCATCGCTGGGTGACAGGTTCGGAAATCAGACATCGTGGATATCCTTGCTGGCGTAATCTTCTTTACGAATTCCCCTTCGCGGGCGCCTTGCTGTACCAATACGCAGACCTTAATTCTTAGCCCGTGGGCTGCCAAGTTGGACAACATTGATCGCCATTTTTGATCTCCTTGTCTTACATTAGAGCCCGCTAAAGAGAATGATTACTCCGGTAGTGACTCTCCACCCAGTGCAGAAAACAATTCAGGCAAAAACCTCGCTAGGGTCATGGACATGTCAACGAGCGCCGCATCCAGCTGAGCAATCGGGTCCTCGTCATCAGGGATATCGCTGGCATCCATTTTCAATTGTCGCAATGCCAGATCCTTGTCAACGGTGACCTGTAAATCTCCGTGCCAGCGTAAGCCGATTTTTGTGCACATCTTTCCAGCTTCGATATGGTTTCTGATCTCCCGTGTGTCAAGCTCCTGTCTTCGGCAGGTGACAGTTGCACCGGTTTCGGCATCCATGAGATCGCACTGTTCACCGAATCCTAGATTGTCCGGTAGTTGCCTATTGAGTAGCCATTGCGTGAAGTGATCTGTTGGTTTTTCTTTAACTTGTGGCGGCACGACGCGGAATGACCCGAGTGAACTGCGAATACAGTCAATAAATAACTCTGCTTCTGCGGCCGACGCGGTATCTATGACCAGTAGCCTGTCCCGTGGTGCGAGATAACCCATGATCTGTTTCGACCGTGGCAAAGCACGCGGAATGAGTTCTGTGGTGCAATCCTCTTTAATGCGCTGCTTTTCTTTAGTGTTTAGTTTTCTGCCTTCAATGCCCTCCAGACGCTCGATTTTCTCCAGCATCAGGTCGTTGATGGTACTGGTGGGTACGACTTTTTCTTCACGTCGTGCGCGCAGCAACATACAGCCGTGGACTTCATGGACTAAAGACCCTTCCTTGCCAAGGGGTGAAATCCAGCCGAAACTGCTCGGTCTGATACCGGTACAGGGCGAGAATTCATGTACTGCAAGTTGTGCAGCAAGCGATTCGCTATCCTGTTCAAGGTCCTGGGCGAGTCGATAAACAAAGGCATTCTTGAACAGCATGATAAATTCCACAGCGATTAGCGAAGCGCGATTATCTCGGCAGCATGTTGAACCGGTCAAGGTATAATGGTGCTAAATACGCAAATGAACAAAACTATGCTGGAAACGCAGCAACTTACCTGCGAACGGAATCACCGCTTCCTGTTTCAGGATTTGTCAATCAGCCTCAATAAAGGTGAGGTTTTACAGGTTGATGGTGCGAATGGTGCTGGAAAGAGTACCTTGCTTAAGATCCTGGCTGGCCTCTATGAAGATTTTGAAGGTGAAGTAATGTGGCAGGTGGAGGATTACCCGCTCTATATCGGACACAAGGTCGGTGTGAAAGATGCTATGTCTGCACGCGAAAATCTCATGTGGTTGGCGGATCTGCAGGCAACTGAGGTATCGCAGGGCGACATTGACTCGGCGCTGGCCAAGGTTTCATTGGCGGGGTATGAGGATGTTCTCTGTGGAGAGATGTCTGAGGGGCAGCGTAAGCGCGTCAATCTGGCGCGATTGTTCTTATTGCATAATCCGGTGTGGATACTCGATGAACCATTTAGTGCTATCGATAAAGAGGGTGTGGCGTGTATTACTGATCGTATTAAAGAACACCTGTCCGACGCGGGTACGGTTATTTTGACGTCCCACCAGACAGTGGAGTTCCCTAACATTCAAAGTTTAACGTTATCGTGAATATCTTACTGGCCACCATTCGTCGAGATTTGCTGCAGCATGTTCGCAGGCCTGCGGATATCGTAAATCCTCTGGTGTTTTTCCTGATTGTTATCAGTTTGTTTCCTCTCGGAATTGGTCCATCAGCAGGTACATTCAACGAAATCGCTGCCGGTGTTATTTGGGTGGCGGTACTACTTGCCACCTTGCTATCGATTGATGTGATGTTCAAGTCAGATTATGAGGATGGCGCCCTGGAGCAGATGGTGCTCAGTAAACAGCCTTTGATTCTAGTGGTGCTGGGCAAACTCATTGCGCAATGGCTGGTCAGCGGCTTGCTGATGACATTGATGAGTCCATTGTTTGCTTTGATGTTCTTCGTCAGCAGCGATGGCATTTTGGCGATAGCCATGGCGCTGCTCCTCGGGACGCCGACGATGGTACTCCTTGGTTCCATTGGCGCTGCACTGACGCTGGGGCTCAAAAACGGCGGTGTACTAATCGCTATTCTAGTGCTGCCGCTATATATCCCAGTACTGATACTAGGTACGGCGATGGTGGACGCCGCCGTCGGTGGTAGTAGCTACACGGGGCATATGCTTTGGCTCGGTGCGTTGTTGTTGGTGACGATCGGTCTGGCGCCAATCGCGACGCAGGCAAGTATTCGCATCTCGTTGAGCCAATAGTCAGCAATGCCTTATAATATTCATTTTTTTTGTGATCAAATGCGTCAGCTCCATTTTGATAAGAGGCCCATGTAAGGTGTGGAATTGGTTCCATAAGCTAGGTTCACCGAAGACTTTTTACGCTATCAGTGGATCGCTGTTACCGTATTTCTGTGTCCTTGCCGGCATCATGCTGGTGGCGGGTGTTGTCTGGGCGCTTGGCTTTGTGCCACCTGACTATCAGCAGGGACATACCGTGCGCATCATGTATGTTCATGTGCCCTCTGCAATCCTTGCGCAATCGAGTTATATGATGATGGCGGCAGCGGGCGTTGTGTATCTTGTCTGGCGTATCAAACTTGCGGATATCGCTCTACAGTGTGCAGCGCCTATCGGTACCGGATTGACCTTTCTGGCGCTTATTACCGGCGCCATTTGGGGAAAACCGACCTGGGGTACCTGGTGGGTTTGGGATGCGCGATTAACGTCGACTCTGGTGCTGTTGTTTCTGTTTGTTGGCGTGATGGCATTGCGATCTGCGATGAGCGGCAAGGCCTCTGCGGGTAGGGCAACGGCCATGCTGGTGCTGGTCGGTGTGATGAATCTGCCAATCATTAAATATTCCGTTGACTGGTGGTTTACGCTACATCAGCCATCAAGTTTTTCATTAACGGAGAAACCGAGTATGCCGCCGGAAATGTGGATGCCGCTACTGGTTATGGTTCTCGGCTTCTACCTGTTCTTCTTTTGTGTTTGGATGCTGCGTATCAGAACGGAGATTCTTAATCGTGAATATCGCAGTCGATGGGTGCGGGAGCTGGTGCAATGATGTTTGAAAGCTTGTCTGCGTTCATGCACATGGGCGGCCATGGTGCGTTTGTGTGGAGTGCCTATGGCATTGCTCTAATTGTGTTTGGCTACAATGTTGTAGCGCCCATCCGGCACCGAACAAGTATGCTGCGTGAAGTCCGCCAGCGCCTAGACAGGGAAGCCCAGTGAAGTTTGGCAAGATGAAAACACATCGCCGGAATCGGCTGCTGCTAGTCATTTTTGTGGTGGTGATGTCGGGGTCCGGTATAGCCATGGCGTTGTTGGCGCTAAATGAAAACATTAATCTGTTTTATTCACCGCAGGAAATTGTTGATGGTAAGGCGCCCGTGGGTCAGTTAATCCGTGCTGGCGGCATGGTCCGGGAGGGTAGCGTGGTACGTTCTGATACGGACCTTACAGTGAGTTTTCGTGTGAGTGATCTAAAGAACGCTGAGTTCACGGTGCATTTTGAAGGGATCCTGCCGGACCTGTTTCGGGAGGGGCAGGGTGTTATTGCCCGTGGTATTTTGCGCGATGACGGTGAATTCGTAGCCGAGGAAGTGTTGGCGAAACACGATGAAGAGTATATGCCTCCTGAACTTAACGATGTGATTGAGCAGGCGCATTCGGAAGCCGCTAAATGATCGCTGAACTGGGACATTTTAGTTTAATTCTGGCGCTCGGGATTTCATTTTGCCTCATGGTGTTGCCCTCCTGGGGGGTCTATTCGCGCAACCTGACGTTAATGCATACCGGCGGCTCTATGGCCGCGGGGCTGTTCGTGTTTTTACTGACCTCGTTTTTGTGTCTCGGCTATGCCTTTATTACGGATGACTTTTCTGTGAGTTATGTCGCCCGTAACTCAAATACCGCGTTACCCGTAGCGTATAAAATTTCTGCAGTGTGGGGCGCCCATGAAGGATCCTTTTTGTTGTGGACCCTGGTATTGGGTACCTGGACGTTTGCAGTTGCACTTTTTAGTCGGGACCTGACGGTGGACATGCGGGCCCGGGTGTTATCTGTGTTGGGTGTGCTGGCTGTTGGCTTTATTCTGTTTTTGCTACTGACTTCTAATCCTTTCGATCGATCATTACCTGTCTATCCCACAGAAGGCAGTGACCTAAATCCATTGCTACAGGATTTCGGTCTCATTGTTCATCCGCCGATGCTCTATGTAGGTTATGTCGGGTTCGCGGTGCCCTTTGCCTTTGCAATTGCAACGCTGTGGAGTGGCCGATTGGATACAGCATGGGCACGCTGGTCTCGACCCTGGACCAATATTGCCTGGGCATTTTTAACTCTGGGCATTACGTTAGGTAGTTGGTGGGCATATTACGAACTCGGTTGGGGTGGTTGGTGGTTCTGGGATGCTGTAGAAAATGCGTCCTTCATGCCCTGGCTTATTGGCACCGCGTTGGTTCATTCGCTTGCTTCCACAGAAAAGCGCGGTGTCTTTAAGAGCTGGACGGTGCTGCTCGCGATTGCTGCCTTTTCCTTGAGTTTGCTGGGAGGGTTTTTGGTGCGCTCCGGCGTACTCACATCCGTGCACGCTTTTGCGCAGGACCCGGAGCGGGGCTTGTATATCCTGGTGTTTTTGGTTTTGGTCATTGGCAGCTCGCTCACGTTGTATGCGGTCCGGGCGCAGGGCATCAAGAGCAATGCCCTATTTACCTGGTCCTCGCGTGAAGCACTGATACTCGTTAACAACTTGCTGCTGGCAGTCGCGACTGGTGCTGTTCTGCTGGGTACTTTGTATCCACTTGCCTATGAAGCTTTTACCGGTGGTGACAAAATATCAGTGGGCCCACCCTATTTCGCCAGTGTCTTTGTGCCCATTGTGATGGTGCTCTTTGCTTTTATGGCGATTAGCACGCGATCTAGGTGGAAGGATACGTCTGCTGGTTTTTCACCCCGCCGTCAGGCAGTGTACTTCGCGGCTGCTGTGGCGATTGTCTCGTTGTTGTCGGCGCTGCTGGCAACCTTGGTGTTTCCGGTCATTCTGGTCACCAGTATTGCGCTTTGGATCACCATTAACCTTGCCGACGATGTCCTCACCCGACTACGCAATAAGCGTGCAAAACTGCGTGCGCTGGTATCGCAGCCGCTGTCCTATTACGGCATGCTCTTTGGCCACCTGGGCATAGTAGTCAGCATGATCGGTGTGTGTTGTACCGTCTACTTCAGTACTGAGAAAGATGTGCGGATGTTACCAGGGGAGGTTGTTTCTTTGGGTGGCTATGAATTTGAGTTTCATCGTATGAAAAAGGTTCAGGGACCTAACTATGTCGCTGATCAAGGGGAGATTAAAGTCAGTCGGGATGGTGAACCAGTGACCACGCTGTTTCCGGAAAAACGACTCTATACTGCGTCACAGAGTGTGATGACGGAAGCGGATATGGATCCTGGCTTCTTTCGGGATTTGTATGTCGCGTTAGGCGAGCCCGTAGGAGAGTCAGCGTGGGCCGTCCGAGTGCACGTGAAACCCTTTGTAAGATGGATATGGTTTGGTGGCTTGCTGGTGGCGCTCGGAGGGATATTAGCTGTTCTTGATAAGCGCTATCGCTTATCGCGGCGAACCTCTGAATCCGTGGTCGGAGCGAGCGTTGTATGACCCTGAATAAAAGCCTGCTGATTCCGCTCGTGGTTTTTATATTGCTGATCCTGTTGTTGGCATTAGGGTTTACGCTCAAAGATCCACATTTTTTGCCATCCGAACTCATTGATAAGCCTTTCCCGGAATTTTCCCTGTCGGATTTATATAGTGCAAAGACCCGGACCAGAGAGGATGTGATAGGTGACATCGTTCTAGTCAACGTATGGGCTACCTGGTGTCCGAATTGCTTAATAGAACATCCGGAGCTAACCAGAATTGCTGCACACGAGGGCGTCACACTGGTTGGTGTTAACTACAACGACGAATCCGCTAAAGCAAGAAACTGGCTTCGCCGGCACGGTGATCCGTATTCATTTCATATCGTGGACAACGACGGCAGGCTCGCTATTGATCTCGGTGTTTACGGAGCACCGGAGACCTTCGTGGTAGATCAACAGGGTGTGATTCGCTACCGGCACGTCGGCCCAGTGACACGGGATGTCTGGCAGCGAACACTGGCACCGGTCATTGACCTTCTGGGAAGTGGTGCGTAATGAAGTCACTGCTTCCTCTTCTCATACAGCTGATCATTTCACCGATAGTCTCGGCTGCAATCGATGCTTATCAGTTCCCGAACGACGAGTTGTCGGTGCGCTATCACAAGTTAATTGCTGAGCTACGCTGTCCGCAGTGTCTCAACACCAATATCGCCGGGTCTGATGCCATGATTGCCAAGGGTTTACGGAGCGAAACTCATCGGTTGTTGCTTGACGGTAAGACCGATCACGAAATACTGGATTTTATGCGTGATCGCTATGGCGATTTTATTCTCTACAACCCCCGAGTGACCGGTGGTACAGCCGTGTTGTGGTTTGGCCCGCTGCTATTTGTGGTGATTGCGATGGTGATATTGGTTTCAATTGTTAGACGCCGGCGAGTGTTAAGTAAGCAGGAAGTTGATGTCGAGCAGCTCAATGCATTGCTCGGTAAGCGAAAAGGAGAGCAACACTAGTGGTCGCTACTTTCTGGATTATTGCATCGCTGATGTGTGGGCTCGCGGCAGCGTTTATTTTATGGCCGGTGTGGCGCCGTCGTCGCAGCGAATCCGCAGATCGAACTGATCTTAACGTGCAGCTGTATAGGGCTCGACTGCAAGAGCTCGAAGAAAGTCGCACGCGGGGGGAGATAACCGAAGCGGAATATGTAGAGCTGGAACAGGAACTACAGTTGGCACTGCTCCAGGATGCCGGGGAAGAATGGACGACACTGTCTGGCCAAAGTCGTTTGCCCATAGTATTTGCAGCTGCGGTCGTTATTTTCAGCATTTTTGCCTACAGTGATTTTGGTCTGTCTTTTGGTGCCCTGAACGATTGGGTGGTGTCCGAAGAGATTCATGAAACTGCACCCCACGATGCGGCTGACATGCTGGCAGCGGTAGAGAAGCTGAGCGCTAGTCTGCAGAATCAACCGGACAACGATCAGGGTTGGTTTCTGCTCGGGCAGTCCTGGCGCAGTCTGTCGGTGCATGACAAATCAGCGGACGCCTTTGGTCATCTGCTTCAGAAATACCCGGGCGATGCTTCTCTGGCATCCTACTATGCCGAGGCACTGTTCTTAGCAGACAATCAGCGTTTCACCCCGCGGGTAAAATTGGCCGTGGAACAGGCGCTCAAACTCAATCCCAACAACATACTGATGCTTGAATTCACTGCAATGGATGCCTATCGGTCCGGTGATATGAAGACGGCGCTCTCGTTATTTCGCCGTGCTTTGTCCGGCGCCGATGGTGAGCGTGCCACGTTATTGCAGCAGGCAATATCCCGAATTAGTGCGGAAGCAGATGGGGTGCCTCTTGAAGCTGCGCTACCGGCAGGAAGAGCTTTAAAGGTTTTGGTAGAGCTTGCAGACAGTGTTAGCAGTCCAGCAAATGCAACAGTGTATGTCTATGCGCGGGCTTTTCAGGGGCCGCCCATGCCACTGGCGGTGGAGCGTCTAACAGTCAGCGCACTTCCGGTTCTGGTAACACTGACAGCGGGTCAGGCAATGATGCAGGGTATGAGCCTTGACGATGTTGATACCGTCCAGTTGGTCGCACGGATATCTAAAAGTGGGTTGGCCAATGCATCACCGGATGACTATGAAGTGGTCTCCCAATCGATCGATATGACCAAGGAGCAGTCAGTCATTAAACTGATTATTGCGAATCGTCGCGGTTAGTGTCTTTTGTCTCGCGCAGTGCAGGGAGAACAAACAAAAAAAGATCCCCAGGCCAATCAGGCCACCTAAACCAACGCCAAAAATAATTAATTCCAAGGGCTCGAATCCATGATGTCCATGGCAGACACTTTTGCATGGGGTAGCGTGATATTACAAGAGATTGGTGCGAAAATGAGCCTGTATCTTTGTACAAAGAGATGCATTACGGTGTGTGTTATCCAGGTAATTAATGACTAGAAAACAAGGAATACGATGAGTGTGACAGGCAACTACAAAGTAATGGTAGATACACCGTTTGGTTCAAGAGAGGTTACGTTAACGCTCAACGTTGATGGCGATAGTGCTTCGGGGATGCTGGCATATAAGGAAGATTCGCCAACATTTACTGATGGTATTGTGGATGGTGATCGGGTGACCTGGGGGATGGATATTTCCATGCCTATACCGATGCACCTGACCTGTGAAGCGATTGTCGCTGGCGATGCGATCAGTGGCAGCATAAAGCTGGGTGGTTTCGGGGACTCCACATTTTCCGGAAACAGAATCTGAGCGGGTACCGATCGTCACTAATTCTTAAAGAGTGAAGTATATTGCTTTAGCGTTTCACCGTGATCGTATAAACTGACTTCAGCAGATTTTCAGGAAACCCGACGCACCGAAATGAATCCTTCGTTCGTTCACCTACGAGTTCACTCCGAATACTCTTTGATTGACGGTATCGTTCGAATTGCTCCTCTAGTCGAAGCCAGTGCAAACAATGCAATGCCTGCCGTTGCCATCACAGACAGTAACAACATGTTTGCGCTCGTTAAATTTTACAATGCAGCGCAGAAAACCGGTATCAAGCCGATTATCGCCGCCGATGTGTTGGTTGCACCTCGCAAGGAAAACGATGACCCAACCACCATGGTGCTTATTGCTAGAAACGAGAAAGGTTATCGGAATTTAAGCGAGCTGATATCGAAATCCTACACGGAGGGTCAGGATGCCCGGAGCGTCTGCTTACAGCGGGAATGGATCGCAGAAAGAGCAGAAGGCTTGCTGGCATTGTCGGGTGGCAAAGACGGTGATATTGGTCTTGCGCTTGCAAACTCACATCTTGAAGCGGCGGCAGAGTACGCAAAAGAGTGGATGCAGATATTTCCCGATGCTTTTTATCTGGAACTACATCGAACCGGCCGAGATGGCGAAGAAGACTATATCGATAAGGTCATCGATCTTGCCGTTGATCTGTCCTGCCCGGTAGTCGCTACTAACGACGTACGTTTCCTCGCCATGGATGAGTTCGAAGCCCATGAAGCGCGTGTGTGTATCCAGGATGGACGAACCTTGGATGATCCGCGCCGAGAACGGCGCTATAGTCCCGAGCAGTACTTTAAAACGCCGGCTCAGATGGCAGAATTGTTTGCCGATATTCCCGAGGCGATCGCGAATACTGTCGCCATCGCGCAACGTTGTAGCGTCGATGTTGATCTAGGTAATTACTATCTCCCGGACTATCCAGTGCCCCAAGACGAGACACCTGAATCCCATCTTACAAAAGTGGCTCAGGCAGGTTTGGAAGACAGGCTTTCGAAGATTTCAGGGGAGATTAATCGGCCCGCCTATCAGGAACGGCTGGACTATGAATTGTCGGTCATCAACGACATGGGTTTTGCCGGATATTTTTTGATCGTGATGGAATTTATTCAGTGGGCGAGGGAACACGATGTGCCGGTTGGGCCTGGTAGAGGCTCCGGCGCTGGTTCGTTGGTTGCGTTCTCGCTGCTGATTACCAATATTGATCCGCTTGAGTACGACCTGCTGTTTGAGCGTTTTCTTAACCCGGAACGCGTGTCCTTACCGGACTTTGATATAGATTTCTGTATGGATGGCCGGGATAGCGTTATCCACCATGTCACTGAACTTTATGGCAAAGAAGCCGTATCGCAAATTATTACCTTTGGCACCATGGCAGCCAAGGCTGTGGTGCGTGACGTCGCGCGGGTGCAGGGTAAGCCCTATGGCCTTGCGGACCGACTATCCAAGCTGATTCCCTTTGAGCCGGGCATGACCCTTGAGCGGGCGCTGGAGCAAGAGCCTGAGCTTGTGGAATTCATTGCCGGCAATGAAGAGGCGGACGAAATCATGGAAATGGCTTTCAAGCTGGAGGGCTTGGCGCGCAATGTCGGAAAACATGCCGGTGGGGTTGTCATTGCGCCCACCAGATTGACCGATTTTACACCGGTGTATTGCGATGCCACTGGCGGTGGCATGATGACGCAATTGGACATGGTCGACGTGGAACAGGTTGGTCTGGTTAAGTTCGACTTTCTAGGGCTAAGAACGTTGACCATCATTGATCATGCGCTCACGAGCATCAATAACCAGCGTATCGCAACCGGTCAGCCAGAAATCGATATCGATGAAATCCCCCTCGACGACCCGGCCATTTATGCCGATCTGCAACAGGCGAAAACGACAGCGGTATTCCAGCTTGAATCAAGGGG
>JAQWMV010000192.1 GCA_029246605.1 Pseudomonadales bacterium
GTGTTATTCACATTCCCGTCGCTGCCCTTGGCGTGAAGATAGATTAACTTATGTATTTTCTTTTGTTGTTTATTCTTTTTATTACTGGCTTCTTATGGGGGCTTGGTTTTTCTTAGGAGTCTTCAAAAAAAGAATAAGCACTACTTAAGTTTAAAGCGAAAGAAGACTTTGAACTTAGGCATGTCCACCCCCACCTCCGCTACTAAATGGAAATTTAAAAATCTTCCACTTATGACCGCAATCTTTGCAATACCCATACCTTTTGAACATATTGGCATTTATGTTAGTTGAGCCACAAGAAGCACAGGTAGGCGTCTTCATTTTCTTAAAATCACGAATTAATGCTCTTATGCTGTAGATAGCTAAAAGAAACACAATTACCCAAATAAAATACTCCTGCATTAACCAACTCCCTTCACTGATAATCTCACCGCTTCTCTTTCTATCATCAGGGCCTCAAACGCATCAACTGCTTCCTTCCTCTGCTGTACTGACGCTCCCCTCTTTGCAGTGACTATAGATTAACTAATGTAGTGACTGTTCTGTAAACTTTGGTCTTTTTTTTGTTAGTAACAAAGAAATAATGTCACCAAAAGACAAAACCAACACTGCTGCTTTTGCTGAACTGAGACCAGAAGCTTGTTTAATTTAGATTATGTAGTGACTTCTTGGTGGAGAGTTACAGAAAAAGTTACAGAATATGTGAATTTAGGTTATATTAAGGCCACTAAAACAATAGGTTATAGCGGCATTAAGATAATAATGGTGCCGGAAAGTGGACTCGAACCACCGACCAATAACTTACGAAGCTACTGCTCTACCAACTGAGCTATTAAAAAAAAGAAAAAAACGTGAGTATATCGTACAAACCATCCATGGTGCGCTATCCGCGCCAGCATCCATGCTGGGCGTTCGACAAACTGCGAAATGATAAATTATGGCGGACTAAAAATTCCCACTACGTCATCCCCGCCATTAGCATGTGTCGCTGTACATGTGTCGCTGTAATAGTATAACCACTGCCTCTTGCACACTCAGGGGAAATCGCACCGTCTGTATCGCAAACTGCTACAAAGGTGATCAAATCTGCATCGGTATTCGGAGTCCAGTTAAGTGAAGCTGCCAGCCCAAGAGTGGGCACAGCAGGGCTGTAAGTACCCTCTACATAGACTCCTCTATCCAGACGTCGTTCCTCCTGAAAAAGAAGTATTGATTGTATGTTGCTGACCATCACACTGGCCCGGGCGGTAACGATATAATCGTTGTACATCGGTAATGCGATTACTGTAATAATCCCCAGTATCGCGACTGCAATCATCAGCTCAATCAACGTCACACCTTGGTTTTCGTCTTCCATAACCAACCCTTCACAATGTCACAGGGGCCTTATACTAACGTCGATGTGTTTCCAAAACACACTTTTTACATCATCCGATCGATTTCGACCACGCAGAAAAAAAGCCGGGTCAAGCCCGGCTTTTCCGCAAGCAAACTTCGCTTACATTTCTGAAGCAGCTATGATCGTTGACGTATCTGCAGTCAAATCCTGATAGGCAGGCTTCGTAATGGTAACTGTATCGGCATCACCACTAACACCAACAACACCATCATCAGCATCTTCTTCTGTTTGATATGCAGCACCACCGCCGGGAGCGAGGTTACCGCCAGGATTGAAAATATCAATCCAACCAGAGCTATCTGTTGGGACCGTAGGGGTAAGACCAAGCGCAACTTGTGTGTTACCTTTTACAAAGGTAGTACGAGCAAGTCGAACAGCCTCTTCAAAGTGTGAGTTTACTTTCGTCATATTAGCTGTCTTGATGTAATCCTGATAAGCAGGCAAGGCAACTGCAGCGAGAATACCGATGATCGCAACAACGATCATCAACTCAATTAGTGTAAAACCTTTTTGTAGTTTCTTCATAGCGCAAGCTCCATTAGAATACTCGTATTGTGTAAGGCTTCAAAAGCACCGGAGAACAATTTCAAAGCTTCACGGCTAAATATGCAACATACATGCCAAGGGATCAATACCGCTCATATTGAAAAATGTGACATTAAAGGTCATATCTTAGTGAATTAGTTCACAACCAAGGTAAAAAGTGACCATTTTTGTCACTTTTAAGTTACCAATTCACTCGCTGCTCGTTTTATACTAGTGCCAGTCGACACCTCTCCGGGTGACGAGTAAACTTTTTCGTGGACACCCCTGTTATCTGATGTTTGAAAGAAATCAGGGACTCCAGCCTTCATCTATAACTGCTTCAGGATAAATGATATGGCCGCAAATTCGATCTCATTAGGCGGACTGGCACGCAGACTCGTCGTTGATGAACTTCTCGACGGGGACGCGGTAAAAGAAGCTTCAGAACAGGCGCAAAAAGACCGTACTCCTTTCGTCAAACACCTGGTCGATCGTGAACTGGTGAGTGCTATTGATATTGCTAATGCGTTGGCTGAGATGCACTGGAGTCTGTCTCAGGAACGGCAGGAAATGTTGTATAACAAGAAGCCATTCTTCAGATTAAGGAAGATGTCGAAAGCGGTGGCCAACTGAACACTTCGATGAAAGAGGTGAATGTCTTCCCCAACATGGTGGTTCAAATGGTAGCTATTGGTGAGGAATCTGGCTCTCTTGATGGGATGCTAGACAAAGCAGCGACCTACTATGAAGAAATGGTCGACAACCTGGTCGATGGCCTCACTAGTTTGATCGAACCCATTATTATGTCCTTTCTCGGAGTCGTGATCGGCGGTTTGATCATTGCAATGTATCTGCCTATCTTCTCAATGGGTGATGCCATTGGTGGTAGTGGCCACTAACTGAATTATTTTTTCTATGTTTGACTACCTGTCACTAGTCCAGGGGCAGTATCCAGTACTGACTCTTCTTCTGTCGATGATATTTGGCCTCGTCATCGGCAGTTTTCTTAATATTGTGATCCTACGGTTACCTGTAATGCTGGAGAAGGAATGGCGTATCCAGGCTGAAGATATTCTCGATTTGCCTCATGATGAAGCAACGGCAACTTTTAACCTGATATTTCCCAACTCGCATTGCCCAAAATGTAATACCGTCATCAAGCCCTGCCAAAACATACCTGTTATCAGTTACTTAATACTTAGTGGCAAGTGTGCGAACTGTGGAATCGGCATCCCATTACGATATCCAGTAGTGGAAATCGCTACCGGCATCGCAACCGTCATCGTTATCCATTTTCTGGGTCTGACTCCGCAGGGACTATTCGGATGTTTACTCACATGGGCACTGATTACACTTGCTGTTATTGACTACGACACTAAGTTACTACCTGACGACATCACCCTGCCCTTTCTTTGGTTTGGTTTGACCATCAACTACTTTGATGTCTTTGTGAGTTTCGAACATGCGTTCATCGGTGCCTGCGTTGGTTACCTGTCACTTTGGGTTGTGTTCCAGGGATTCAAATTGGTAACTGGAAAAGAAGGTATGGGCTATGGTGACTTTAA
>JAQWMV010000194.1 GCA_029246605.1 Pseudomonadales bacterium
AACTGGAATGTACCTTCAGCGCCTCGTATTGCGTTCATCAGCATCACCGTACCCCCGAGGTTCCGGGAAAACCAGGTTTCACCATCCGCCCGTGCGAGGGCGACCATTCCTTCCAGCAGGGTTTCATTGGATGCAGTCACCAGGTCCAGCTGGCGCCATATGTCTACGACTGCCTGATAGGCAGGTATGACTTCATCGCGCCAAAGCTTCAGCCTGAAGGCGTACATTCGGGCAAATACGTCGGTGCCCAGGTCGACAACCGTACCTCTCAACGTCGGGTCAGCAAGCGCGTCTTTCAAGGCCCCACGGGCTCGCGACCCCGGCTGCACCTTAGCGACACCCGGTAGCGGTTTAAAACCCGGGGGTTTACCGAAGACCCAATAAGCATAGCCGTTAACTACGGCGTGCACGCTGCCGAGCGCAACGGCGTCGTACACGTAAATGTCTTCAAACAGCGGCGAGACCGGCCCTGGGATATGTTCCACCAGGTTTTTTCGCAGCATCGGTCCCTCGTCAGCGTAGTCCGGCAGCTCGGGTTTCTCCCACAGCACATCTTTTAGTGGCTGTGGCGGTAGGTTGGTGATGGGGCGGGACTGCAGCAAGAAAAGAGTTTCGGAGCCCTCAGCGGGGGAGCTCGAGAGGCTACCCCTCGATGAAAAAGTCATCGCCCACTCGATGTCCTGGGGCACGCCTTGAAAATGATCTTCGACTTCTATGGCCAGTGCCGCGAGGGTTTTCAACAGGGGTGCCGACAGTGACGCCTGTTCACGCTCGGAAGGCATCAGCTCCCGGGTATCGGTGCCCTGGCCATCGGCGGAGACGATCATATACTCCTTGCCGCCGATCATCGTTTCCTTCACGGCCAGCGTGTCCTTCTTGATGATGAAGGAGTCGGGTGTCACCATGCCACCGACTACGGCCTCACCCAGCCCAAAGCTAGCGTTGACGATCATCTCCGAACGCTCACCGGTGGACGGATTGGAGGTAAACAGGATGCCTGAGACCTTCGAGGGCACCATGCACTGGATGACAACAGCCATGGCAACCGCGTCCTGGGCAATATCGTTCTCGTGGCGGTAGCCTATCGCCCGCGCCGTCCACAGCGAAGCCCAACAATTCAGTACAGCCGCCGTGATCGCATCGATACCGCGCACGTTCAGATAGGTATCCTGCTGGCCGGCAAAGGACAGGTCCGGCAGATCTTCTGCGTTGGCCGAAGAGCGCACAGCTACCCGCGGCTCCCCCAGTTCGCGGTAAGCATCGGCGATTTGTGTATTGAGCGAATTGCTAAGTTCCACACCGGCGAACAGGGCCTGAATACGTTCCGAAGCGGCCTCGAATGAGACCATCCGACCAACGAGCTCCGGCCTCGCGAGCCCGATAATCTTCTGATGCAGGTCGCCCGCGGTAACGAACTCCCGGTAGGCGGAAGTGGCGATGGTGAAACCAGGGGGCACATCAAACCCGGCGTGGCTCATGCTGGCCAGCGACAAACCTTTGCCGCCGACTGTCTCCAGATCGGCGATCTTCGCGGCGAAAGGTAAAACGTGGTGACTGCTCAACATTGACTCCTTGATACATGGATCCTGATTCTGACAAGATCCAGTATGGAAGCCTGCAGTTTACCCTTAGAATTTAACTGGTGTGGTCTGGAAAGGGACGCACTAAACATCAGTCTCTTGCACACTCTCAAGCGAAGCTAAGGAAGTAACGGGCATAGTATGAAACTACCTATCAACAAACAACAAGGAAGTAGCTTTTCGGTTTCACCCATTTCGGGAAACCTGTAGATCGTTGGGCGCCACTATACATAGGCCGTAAGCTGCAGGTACCTCGTCAGCGCCCGGAAGTGGTCGAAATGGGTGAAAGAGATCTTGTTCAAACTCCACCGTTGCTGGACGCCCATACTAATACTTGAAAAATGGGGAATAACTACGAAGCCAATCATGGCGGAAAGATCGATCCTAGTGCCGATCCTAACGATGTATCAGAGTAGCGACAGTGTATTATTGATCACTCTCGTCTACACTGGCGACTTGTACATTGGGAGGAGCAACGATGCATTTAGCGCGGTGGAGTGATGTTGGTCAGCTGGAAGTTGCGGATGTGGCGCTAGTGCCGCCGGCGCACGATGAAGTGCAGATCGAGATTGGCAGTGCTGGAATCTGCGGCTCGGATCTGCATTTTTTTCGCGGTGATTTCCCGGCTCGCATGGGAGGGACGCCAGGTCACGAGTTTGGCGGTACGGTCAGCGCTGTCGGCGCAGATGTCAAACATGTCAAAGAAGGTGATCTTGTGGGTGTCGAACCGCTGTTACGTTGCGGAATGTGCCCATTCTGTATATCTGGTGACTACCATGTGTGCGCGGATCGGGCTGTGATTGGCGAAAAACATAACGGTGGGATGGCGCAGTTTACTATCGTTCCCGGGCTGGTTGCATTCAAAGCGCCACAAGGTATTGATTCGGAGCTCGTCGCCCTGGCTGAACCGCTGGCATGTTCGGTGCACGGTTTCGACAAAGTGCGTCTGCGTGGTCATGAGACGGTGTTCATTCTGGGTGCCGGATCGATCGGCCTGACAGCCATTCTCGCTGCACGCGCCAACGGCGCGCACACGATTGTGCTTGCGCGGTATCCACATCAGCAGGCTGCTGCCCGCTCGCTCGGGGCGGACGAAGTCATCGGTGAAGACGAAGCGGGCGTTGCGCGCATGGAAGAACTGCGCCGCGCCAGGGTCGTCGACGTTGCGGTAGAGACCGTAGGCGGTAACGGCGATACGTTGATGCAAGCGCAACTCATCGTCCGTCCGAAAGGCAAAGTCGTTGTTCTCGGGGTGTTCAGCGGTGGACCCGTGAACATCAACCCTTTACATCTCGCGGCGCGCGAGGTTGAAATCATTGGTTCGATGACCTACGCGCGAAGTGAAGGCCACGCCGATTACCAGATTGCCCTCAACATTATTCAGGACTATGCAGAAGAATCGCGATGCCTCGTGACGCATAGGTTTTCGCTGGACGAGGTCAATACCGCTTTCGCCACGGCTCTCGACAAAACGAGCAAGTCGATCAAGGTACAACTCAAACCAAATGGTTGAGTCGTGTGGGTGACGACCGGCAGGGCTATCGAACTACGCCTTACGCCCGCGATACTAGGCTGAAGGTAACCCATCGGTGTCCGGAAGTGGTCAAAATGGGTGAAAGTGATCAGGTTCAAACTCCACATTGCTTGACTCACCTACCAATACTCGAAAAATGGTTGTAATAAGTCGTGAGGCGAACGAAACCAGATGAAAGTACCACCAAGGTACAAAACTATCGAAGATTTCGCAGCGTGGTTATCAGAAGGCAACCACAAACCTTCTGCAAAGTTCCTGCGAGACATGATTGTCGGCATACATAGTGCTAGATCTGTCAACCTGACTGAGATCGCGGCAGTCCTGAACGAAGACATCAATCAACATGCCACACAAAAGAGATTAAGCAGGAACCTGATCCGAAAAGAACTTGCAGATGCCGTGGCTGACCAGATACTCAACCACGCTGCAGAGTACGTCAAGGAAAGCACGACACTGGTCGTGATTAACCATAGTCTTGAGAAACCAAAATCCAGAATGATGCAATATCAGGATGCGTCTTCCTGCTTCACCCATGCTGATTACAGCTTTCGAATCTGTGACATCGTTGCACACGATACCGGTACTGATTTTTATACACCGCTGCTTTCAGTCTTATGGTCCCGTAATGCCCCCGACTATGTGAGTGATACTGACGAGATTCGGAAGGCAGTTGAGCGCGTACTCACAGCCACCAATGGCCGAGGAGTTCTCGCGCTTACTCCAGAATTTCTGCCTGAAAAAACCATTGATGAACTAATAC
>JAQWMV010000217.1 GCA_029246605.1 Pseudomonadales bacterium
GACTGCGAACCAACGTGCTCACATTTAGAAACGGTGAGGTTACCAGACGTCGCGCTGGTGAGAAGCTCTTGCCCTGGTCCGTTGACTCAATGAGGTTAATGGCGCTACCCGCCCAGCCACCCAGTGAGACGGATACGAAAAACACCCAGATCGTGCCGTCATCGAATTGCACGCTGACCGGGTTCCCGAGCTTCCTGATATAACGATTGAGGTCCTCCTGTAGCGTCTCCCTGTTGGCGATCATGCTTGGTTTAGTCCAACCTTTGTCCCGAAAAAACGCCTGATAGATCGCGACGTCACTGGCACCTTCTCTGGAGCCACCAAACCAGTACGCTGCAATGCCATCAGTCTGGGCGTGGACTGCAGCGGCATGCACCTTTGCTGTCTGTTGGCTCGATACAGATGTTTCAGCGTAATAGGGCTCTGTTGATTTGGCGTAACTTTGTGCGGTGACAAATGTTGGCATTCGCGGATGCTCGAGCCGGAACCAACTCGTGACGGCCAAGGATGCTCCAACCAGGATAATCAAAATTCTGAAATGGAATTCACGCATGAATAATTGGTCTTACTGTGAAGCTTCCGATTATATCCGACATTCCGCCTATGGTATCCTGATCCACTTTTATAAACGATAAAGACCGATGGCCACGATCACCAAAGAAGACCTGATACAAAGTATATGCGACTCATTGCAATACATTTCTTACTATCATCCACCTGACTTTATTCAGGCAGTGACTAAGGCCTACGAGCGGGAAGAATCGATAGCTGCGAAAGATGCCATCGCACAAATCCTGATTAACTCGAAAATGTGCGCGGAGGGTCACCGGCCCATCTGCCAGGATACCGGTATTGTTAATGTGTTCCTCTCGGTTGGTATGGACGTACGATTTGAGACTGATGTATCCCTGGAGGATATGGTCAACGAGGGCGTGCGGCGCGCATACCAGCTACCGGATAACGTGCTAAGAGCATCTGTTCTTGCCGACCCCGCCGGACGACGTATCAATACCAAGGACAATACACCTGCAGTCATTCATACGGAATTGGTACCAGGAGACACCCTGGAAGTTCGAGTCGCTGCTAAGGGTGGTGGTTCGGAAGCGAAGTCCAAGTTTGTCATGTTGAATCCTTCCGACGACATCGTGGAATGGGTGACCAAAACAGTACCGACCATGGGGGCAGGTTGGTGTCCGCCGGGTATGTTGGGTATAGGCATTGGAGGCACTTCAGAGAAAGCGATGCTGCTTGCGAAACGGTCGTTGATGGAGCCGATTGATATTCATGAGTTAAAAGCCCGGGGTGCGAAAGATCGGACTGAAGAATTGCGTCTTGAGATATTTGAACGGGTTAATGATCTGGGTATTGGTGCCCAGGGGCTTGGCGGTTTGACCACGGTTCTTGACGTTAAAGTGTTAGATTATCCAACCCATGCGGCGAACCTGCCGGTGGCAATGATTCCCAATTGTGCAGCGACCAGACATGCTCACTTTGTACTTGACGGATCGGGCGCTGCTGAGCTTGCAATTCCTGACTCAAATGTGTGGCCGGATATTGTTTGGGAAGCGGGGCCGAATTCTCGTCGCGTCAATCTTGACCAGGTAACGCAGCAGGACATTGAACAATGGCAGCCGGGTGAGACGTTACTGTTGTCTGGAAAGATACTGACCGGCCGAGATGCGGCTCACAAACGTATTCGTGATATGAAGGCAAAGGGGGAATCTCTCCCGGAGGGTGTGGATCTTGAGGGTAAGTTTATCTACTACGTCGGTCCTGTTGACCCTGTGCGGGACGAGGTGGTTGGCCCAGCAGGTCCAACCACTGCAACACGGATGGATAGTTTTACAGAGATGATGCTCGAAACTACTGGTATTTTGGGCATGATTGGCAAAGCGGAACGCGGGCCTGTGGCCATTGATGCTATTAAAAAGCATCAGGCGGTGTACCTGATGGCTGTTGGCGGCGCCGCGTACCTGGTGTCGAAGGCTATTCGAAAGTCGAGAGTGGTTGCGTTTGAGGATCTGGGAATGGAGGCAATTCACGAGTTTGAAATCGAGGATATGCCGGTGACGGTGGCTGTCGATAGCCGCGGTGAATCAGTACATGTAACGGGACCTCGGGAATGGCAGGCCAAGATCGGCAAAATTCCATTGCAGGCACTTTAGTTTCTTTAGCTGTAGATAATCCAATCAAGGTGGAAGTTAAAACTCATTGAAATCATATGCTTAGAGGGGTTATTTGATTGCATTTCGCATTTGAGTACAGTACGCTAACACTGATGATCCCATCGTTATACATGATTGATACTTATATGGCACAACGCCTCACAGTCGCCCGACTTTTGGACTCTAAATAAATGGGGCGTTCACCTTCAGTAGATCAGCTCTATGTTAATGCGGAGCGCCTGGCACAGGATTTTTCCCTGTTCCCCCGAAGAGAAACCTCAGCGGTTATTCAGGGTGCGTTAACCGATCGCGACATTGAAATCCAGGTTGATCGATTACGCAACATGGATGTGGATGCCTATATTGCCGCCACGGTGGCACCCTGCGAGGAAGTATCCAGACCTGGCGCAAGAGATATCATCAGAGATCTTGATGTTCCGACAATCAATGAAATTAGTGACGGTCCGTTTTATGCCGCCGAGTGTGAGTTCGATTTCTTTGGCACACCACGAATGATCGGCATCATTGCCCAGGATCGTAGTCATGCTTCGGGTGTCTGGGGGCCAGAGCATCATGAAGCTGCAGCCCTTGCTGCCAGCGGATTTGCGACGCGTTCTATGCCGATCGTGACATTAATGGATACCCCCGGCGCGGATGCCAACGAGCTAGCGAACGCCAACAATCAGGCGCATTCGATTTCGCGACTTATTGCAGAGCTCTGTAATGTCGATGTGCCGACCCTGGGAATTATTATTGGTCAGGGCTATTCTGGTGGTGCGATTCCACTTGCTGCCAGCAATTTGTTGCTGTCGCTGCGCACTGGCGTGTTTAACACGATCCACCCGAAGGGCTTGGCAAATCTGGTCACGCGATACAATCTATCCTGGCAGGAGTGCGCCAAGTTCGTTGGCGTTTCGCCATTTGAGCTCTATAAGCAGGGCAATATTGATGGCATTGTGGATTATGATCCAGGTGAGACCGAAACAATTGAAAATCTTCGTAGTGTCATTGTTACGGGTATCGCGTCCATTGAAGACGGCGTCAGGAGCTTTGTGGCTGAGCATCCGGAAATTCTTGAGCACTATCGCCGCAATATTAATCGCTATCTACACCTATCGGAATCCCTTGCAGCTGTTCATGCCAGTTCGACACTAAAACTGCGTTCTGCACCGACGGAGTATCCGAATGTATTTGGCGTTGCGTTCCGCTATTTAAGATATTTGGGCCTGCGCAAAAGAATCAAAAGCACCACGACAACCCAATATGGGCGTCTCGCTGATAGCGAAATACCAGCGGGCGAATTAGCCGAGCGGATTGATCGTGAACGCCGTTCAGTATTTCTGGGATGGTTTCAGGATCCAGATAAGATTCTCTATGAGGATGTATTAAACAAAGCCTGGAAAAATTATGTAGAGAAAAAGGCTGTAGTCGGTGATGAAAGGGGGCGCATAGCCCAACTTATTTTTGGTGAGCCGAAGGAAAACTATGCCAACGCAAAGCGAGATTTGTGTCTGGTAACCGGGTTACATCTTTACAATCGTTGGAAGGCCAGCGCAACGGATAATCTTTCTGCGCTAATCACTCATCTGCGAGATCCAGAAACCAACGCCTTTCTACTCGGCACACATGATATTGACGATGTGAAACAGCTCTTGTCGCAGATGTCTGCAACCAATGATGGCTTTGCTGGGCACTTGAAGTCGTTGTTTAGTTTCGAAGGTAAAAAATTATTTGACCTTGAGTTTATCGAGTCAAAAAACGAAGAGCAGTTACGCGCACTATTGGTTTCCGAGCTGAACCTGATACTTGAGGGTGACTCTCTCGCTTTGGAGGATCTTCTCGAAGGCCTTGATTTGTCACGGTCGACTAAGGACTTGCTCGCCAGGGATGAAGTTAACCATCTGAAACTGAACCGACGCTTGCTGGAGGATTCACTGTGGGGGTTCATTAGGAGCAAACAAGATGTTGTTCCGAAGCGGGATGAGCAGGATCTTACTATTCTTGATGTCATTCTAGATGAGGACATTCGAGAAGACTTCATTTTGGAATGCCGCAATCTAATCGTTTTTTCCGAAGTCTATGATCAATTGATTGGCGATCTGGGCGCTGTAGCCCGGCACGCTCATGAGTCAAGGACATTACCTGATTCATTCATCGCGCAGTTGCTTGAAAGTTCGGTTAAAGCGTTGTCGAGCAAAGAAAATTTTGACGGGGTCCTGAACATTCTCGATGAATTCGCAACCTGGATGGAGCACTTGGCTGGCCATTCTCGAAGTGCGGTATTCTTCAAATCTGTAGAAGAATGGATTCGGGTCGTACACAAAGATAAATCTGACACACTATTTGTAGTCATCAGTTTTTTCTTTGAAAAATTGGTACCGGAATACTATGCCAGTGTTAGATCTGACAAACGCTATGAAGGTAAGATTGAGCCGGTCCGTATTGGTCGTCGTAAAGATTTTTGGAACCGATTGACTATCGCTTATAGGGATATTCTCTTTCATGAGGTGCTGACCAAAGAGAAAAAATCAAATCGGACATCGAAAGATATTATTCTCGATAAATATGTGTCCAATTTCGCAGAGATGAATGGCACGTTAATGTCAGCTAATCCTGTAAATTTCCCGACATTTCGACCAACAATAGAATCAGCCTTAAATAAGAATGTACAACCCTGTGGACTGATCACGGGGATTGGTGACTTCGAGACCGAAAAGGGATGTTACCGTGCCGGTATCGTAGTCTCGAATATCGCATTTCAGGTTGGGTGCATTGATAACTCTGACTGTGCACGCCTTTGTAAGTTGCTCGTTGAGTGCGCAATTCAGCGCTTACCAGTTATCTGTTTTGTTTCATCTGGTGGTATGCAGACCAAGGAAGGAGCCGCCGCACTATTTACCATGGCAGTCGTCAACGATCGAATCACGAGATTTGTGCGCGACAACGACTTGCCAATCATTATGTTTGGTTTTGGAGACTGTACGGGTGGCGCGCAAGCCAGCTTTGTGACTCATCCTCTGGTACAAAGCTATTACTTTTCTGGAACCAGCATGCCATTTGCCGGCCAGGCGGTTGTTGAATCCAATCTGCCATTTACGTGCCTGTTAAGTAACTACTTGTCATTAAAATCTGGTGCGATGAAGGGGTTAGTAAAACACCCGTTCGCTGATGAGATAGATCGCGAGTTGCGCAAGGTTGACCCTTTGATCCCCTTACCAACGGAGACTGTCGAGGAAGTTGTTGACCGAATCATGTCGGGCGTATTGACGGCTGTTGAGCCCGTCGTTGTAAAAGTCGAGACTGATGAGGCGGATTTGATTCGGCCTATCAAGAAGACCCTTATTCACGCCCGGGGTTGCACTGCAGTGAAGCTGGTGCGTAAAGCCAAGGAACTCGGCGTGAGTGTTGTCCTCGTTCAGTCTGATCCGGATATGGATTCTGTTGCAGCAGATATGGTTCGTGATGAACCGGCGCATGCTTTGGTTTGTATAGGGGGTAATACTTCCGACGAGAGTTATTTGAATGCGCTTAGTGTGCTTAGCATCGGTGAGGTTGAAGGCGTTGATTCACTGCACCCGGGAATCGGATTTTTATCTGAAGATCCTAATTTTGCTCGCATTGTACGTCAAAGGAGTGTCAATTTTATTGGTCCCAAGGTCGAGAGTATGGAGACCATGGGCAACAAGTCGAATGCGATCAACACGACGATAAGTCTCGATGTGCCGGTAGTCCCAGGTAGTTACGGCATTGTGGAAACAGCAGAGCGCGCGGCGGAGATTTCAGAAAACATTGGTTTCCCTGTGCTGCTAAAGGCGGTCCATGGTGGTGGTGGAAAAGGTATCCAGGTCGTTGATAGACCAGAACAGGTACATGGTCTGTTCCATCAGGTCACCAGCGAAGCAAAAAATGCCTTTGGTAATGGAGACGTCTACATCGAGAAATTCGTGACGTCCATGCGCCATATCGAGGTACAGATTCTTCGTGACACCCATGGCAATACGAAAATTCTTGGGTTGCGTGATTGTAGTGTCCAACGCAACAATCAAAAATTGATGGAAGAGTCCGGGTCCACCATGTTGCCGGCTAAGCTGAAGAAATCCGTCTATGGGTATGCTGAACAGATCGCCGATGCAGTAGATTACTCTGGCGCAGGAACCGTTGAGTTTATCTACGACGTACCGAATAACGCAGTGTATTTCATGGAAATGAACACACGGCTGCAGGTAGAGCACCCGGTGACCGAAATGGTCACGAATATTGATATCGTGCAAAAGCAGTTTGCTATCGCCGGTGGGGAGTCGATAAAAGAGCTTGAAGTTTCGGAACAGGGATACGCTTTGGAAGTTCGTGTGAACGCTGAAAAGGCGGTGCAGGATGCAGATGGCAATGTAACATTCGTGCCTACTCCTGGAGAGATCACCGAGTGTGTGCTGCCTGAGTCAGACGATATAGAACTTATATCGATGGCAGCCTCCGGTAAGGTAGTGTCGCCGTTTTACGACAGCCTGATCGTTCAGGCTATTTGTCGGGGCGACAACCGTGAAGATGCCATCAAAAAAATGTCGGATTACTTGGAGCAGGTCACGATCCATGGTATTTGCACCAATATTAGTTTGATTAAGAAAATTCTATTGGACGAAACGTTTGTTAAAGGAATCTACGACACCGGTTACCTGCCTGAGTTTTTGAATCGAATTGATGCGCCAGTATTGATCAAAGAAATAGAGGAAGCCAGCGGTAGCACAGCTGCCATACTTGATCTGGAAATGCTGAAGATTGAGGGTAGCGACGAGCTGAAAGTATTGTCTCCATCAACCGGTGTGTTCTATTTAACCCCGTCGCCTTCTGAACCGGAATACATCAACGTCGGGGATATTATTTCAACTGATGACATTGTCTGTCAGTTGGAAGCGATGAAGATGTTTACGCCGGTCACTTTGAGTACCTTTGCCAGCGAATCCGGGGAGGTCTATTCATCATCGAAAAAATATGAAGTGATGAGAATCAACCTAAATACTGGTCAACAGGTCAATGAAGGTGACCTGTTGTTTGTTATTAAACCGGTTGCAAAGGATACCTCAGCGCCATAACTCGTATCCGCCTTTTATAAGGAATACGACGCCAATCAAAAAAATTAGATACCTACCCGCCATACTGAACTGAGTATCTGTCATTTTTTCGCCAAACTTGGCAGCAAGAGCATTCCCAAGCAGTGCGGCAATAGTCACTGCCGGAAACAACCAATTTGGGATTTCCATCGCAACGTGAAGCGCCCCATAGTAGCTGACCTTAATTATATGCCCCAGTGTTTGGGTAATTGCTTTAGTGCCCAGTATCTCCTGGCTCGTCAATCTGCTGTTTACGTAAAAGACATCAAGTAGTGGGCCCGCTACACCTGAACGCATTTGCGCGGTTGTCACCACAAGGCCACAAAGTACTGCGATGGGCTTTTTTTGTACATCGAGATGTAATGTCTTTGGAAGGCTAAGTGCGATGATTG
>JAQWMV010000117.1 GCA_029246605.1 Pseudomonadales bacterium
CTCTTGGTCTAGAGCGCTGAATGGCTCATCCAGCATCAAGAGTTCCGGTTCGGGTGCTAATGATCTCGCAAAAGCGACTCTCTGTTGCTCTCCTCCCGATATTTCACTTGGAAATTTATCAAGAATGTTTGTGATTTTAAACAATTTAGCTAGGTCAGCTACGATCTTATTTCTGCTAGAAACTTTATCGATGCCAAACATAATGTTGTTTTTGACGGTTAGATGAGGGAAAAGAGCTCTCTCTTGTAAAACCATCCCTAAATTTCTATCTTCTGTTGGGACGTTGAAGATATGATCGGACACGATCCGTCCATCTAGCATGATTTTGCCTCGATTAATCCTTTCAAATCCTGCAATACACCTCAATAGAGTACTTTTCCCAGAACCTGATTCACCCAGGACGGCTGTTCTTTCGCCTGAATTTAAATCGAGATAGATATTTTTTAATACCTCCTCATTTCTGTAGGCATGCCATAAGCCTTCAATCTTAAGAACATTATCACTCATCATTAAGTTGTCCTAGAAGACCTTATCATTTTCGTTAAAAATATTAGCGGGATCAATCCAATTAGCACTATCGCTATGGAAGGTCCTGCCGCCTGATACATTCTCTCTTCTGCAGCATACATATATGTTGTTACGGCAAGTGTCTCAAAATTGAAAGGCCTTAAGACTAAAGTAGCGGGAAGTTCTTTTACTACTTCTGAGATTACTAATAATACAGCGGTTAAAAAACTTGTTTTCATCAAAGGAAAATGGATCTTGCTTAGAAGTCGCCATCCTGAAGAACCTAATAGTTGTGCAGAGTTATCAATAGAAGTGCTTATTCGCGTGTAGCCTGATTCAATTGCAGAATTAGCAAGTGCGTAAGCCTTTATTATGTAGGCTAGTAGTAAACCAACCAATGATCCCGTTATTACAAATCCGAATTCAGAAACAAAACTCCTATCCAAATACACGAACAATTTCATTATTCCGACTGCGAGAACAAGTCCAGGAAGTGCATAACCAATAGATAGAAAAGATTTAAGACTACTAAGCAAGGCACTTATATTTAAACGAACTGAGAAATTAATTATTAGTGCGAGAAAGGCGCAAATAATCCCTGAGAAGACTGCTATAACAATAGTATTAAGCGAGGTTGAAAGGAATCTGGCATTTAATAAATCCATATTAGTCTCAATTGCCCAAACGCCCAGTTGTGTGATTGGTAAAATAAAGCCTACGAAAATGGGGATGAAACAAACAAGAAATGCGACTAATCCTTTTAAACCTTTAATTTCTATTTCTGCTGAAGTTGTAAATGTGGAATTATTAGTTGTATGTTTTATATCTTTCGTCATTCTGCGTTCAATAAAGTAGAACATAGCAATTACGAGAAGTAACAGTGAAGATAACTGCATTGCTGTATCTAGATCATATAAGCCATACCACGTTCTAAAAATTCCCGTTGTGAATGTTTGGACTGCAAAATGGTCAACCGCTCCAAAGTCGGATAGAGTTTCCATCATCACTAACATTAGGCCGCCTATAAAAGCAGGGCGTGCCAAAGGAAGTGCGATTTTATAAAAGACCTGAAATTGACTAAGCCCTAGCAGTCTTCCAGCTTCTTTTAAGGACCTAGATTGATTTAGGAATGAGTTTCGGGTTACTAGGTAAACGTAAGGATATAATGTAAATGCAAAAACTATTATGGCCCCAGGGATATTCCTAACGTTTGGAAAAAATATATAAGTGTCCTCTAAATAAAATATCTTCCTTAGAAGATTATTCGCATCTCCATAAGAGTCAAACAAACCAGTAAATGTATATGCAAGAATATAAGGGGGAATAGCTAACGGCAGGATTAAGGCCCACTCAAAGACGGCTTTTCCGATGAAGTTGTAGTTTGTTACCACCCATGCCGTTGTTACTCCTATGGAAAGTGCCAATAAGGCAACTCCTCCAGCAAGACATAAGGATGTAGATGCATAGTCTAAGAGAACGTAGTCAACTAAGTGATGCCAGTTTTCCGAGTAAGGCCCCAGGAGGCTGAAGAGAACAATAACGATTGGCACGATGAAGATACTCGCCACAAAAAAGGGCAGAATCTTCCAGCTGATTCGTGTATGCGCTTTCAAAGGAACGCTAATAAATGAGCGGTAAGAAAAGTTTTATTATTTCCAGTCCACCCTGTCCATAAGCCTTATTGCATCTGGATTCAACTCCCCATATACCTTAATCGATGTGGCATCTTCCTTGAAATCAAGTCCGAAAGTGGACATCTCTTTACTCACTGCAACATTAACTATTGGATACTCATAAGATCGGTTCACTATATATTCTTGAGCTTTCTCTGATAGTAAGAACTCTAGGAATAAATTTGCATTTTTTGGATTCGGTGCATATTTAAGAATTCCAGCACCACTTATATTAATATGAGCGCCCACTCCTTGTTGATTTGGGAAAATCATTTGAACTTTTTTCGCTGCCTCTAGCTGTTCTTTACCTGCACTTCCAGATAGCATAATTCCTATATAGTAACTATTAGCGATCGCTAAATCTGCTTCACCATTTGCAACTGCGATTATTTGTGCTCTGTCGTTCCCTTGAGGTTTGCGAGCAAGATTTTTAACTAAATTCTTTGCCCAAGCTTCTGTTTCTTTCTCGCCATTTTTCGCGATCAACGATGCAACTAGAGATTGGTTATACATATTACTCGAGCTTCTAATAACGATCCTACTACGCCATTGTTCATTAGCTAATGATTCATATGAAATGTTAGTGATTTCTTGTTCTGAAACGAAACTTGGATTATAAAAAATGACTCGAGCCCGTTTAGCAATTGCGGTCCATTCGTCATTTGGACCTCTAAGATTCGACGGAACCGTGTCAAGGACTTTAGGGGAAATTATTGATTGGAAAAGACCTTCTTTTTGAACCTTCCAAAGATTGCCGGCATCTACAGTAAAGAATATATCTGCAGGCGAATTTTTACCTTCGGCTTTCAATCTTTCCAGCAAAGCTCCACCTTTACCGGAAATAATATTAACCTTGATGTTGGTATCGTTAGTAAATTGCTTATAGAGATCATAATCAGAATCATAATGTCTAGTACTGTAAACATTGACTTCTTGCGCTAATAAGTAACTATCTATGCAAAAGGAAAGTAAAAATATCGATAATAATGTCTTGTGCATGATTGATGTTTGTCCAATTGATAATCATTCGCATTATAAGCTTCTTTTAGTTAAGGTCATTATGTTTGTTTATTGTTTTCAATGTCTACCGGTTCTTTTACTGCGCTAAGTCGCATTAAGTTTTGGCTGAAATGAAGACAGTAATCAGTAGCAACTGAGTGCGAAGAAAGCCCCTTGTGTAAATGATAAGATTAGTCACCCCTCGGGTAAGGTTAGTGATGATATCTGTCCTATCCATCGTCTTAGCAATATTCCTGCCGATCACTTTTATCACCGGTGTGTTTGGCATGAACGTTGCTGGCGTACTGGGTGTCGAAAATGCTGACGCATTTTCCTACGTGATTGTCACCATGGGGCTGTCGTTTTCGTCGTTTCCCTGCTATTCAGATTTAAACGTTGGTTTTAAGTTTGTTTCTTGTTAATCACTGAAATCTGACCGTCAAGGTGGACATCTCGTTGTGGGAAGGCGATAACTATTTGGTGTTCTTCAAACAACGCACTGATTTTGTAACGAAGGTCGCTGCGCATAAGTCTTGCGCCGCGTTCGGCATCCGAGTGAACCCATATTTATAGATATAGATTAAAGCGTTGTCCCCGAAGTCTTCGAAAATAACCTGTGGCTCGGGGTCGGACAAGACTTCCGGTTGCTCCTTTAATGCTCTTTCGAGCAGTTTGCGAGCCTGTTGAATAGGTGAGCCATAAACCATACCCACTCTCACAACGCTTCGTATTAGCTTGTCAACCAACGTCCAATTGTGGAGTTAGGGACTAGCATATGCACGCCATCAGCAAGCCATCAGCACGTCTCACAAGCGTTGAGCGAGTATTGATTTCCTATACAGTGCCCCCAGTGTCACCGAGCTCAATAAAGTCGTTAATCCTTATTGGCCTTTCCCAAATCAAAATTCAAACGCTGATAAAATTATTGATAATATTCTGGGCCCCAACGCCAATCGCGACGGCACCTGAAATAAATGCGAAGGCCGCGATGGGCATATTGATCATATCCAGAATCGTAATGAGCAGAACCACAAGAGCCAGAACGTTGATTGCGCGACGGATCATATGAACCAAGTTCGCGTTTGCGTTTCGACTAATCAAAATCTTTGAGACGATGCGTATGAGCCATTGCAGGAAGATAAAGCCGACCACAAACACGATAGGGACAGCGGCCACATGTCCTGCAGTCACTGCTTGGTCGCCAAAGGAGATGATTTGGTACTCGAGTATCTGTTTTAAAGAGTCCATTGGCGGTATGTCGTAACTTAGGTTGCGTGTATTATAGTTTAAATCGATCCTGGTCATGCTTCTAATAGGGAGAGGAGCCTTCTTGTTTCATCATCAATTTCTCTCTATAATCCGCGGCCTTCAGTAGTCCGTGGTACTGTACCGTAAGTCTCTGTTTTTACTGGTATCTGTGGATTTCTGGGTAATGCGAAAGTGGCGGAATTGGTATACGCGCTGGATTTAGGTTCCAGTATCGAAAGATGTGAGAGTTCGAGTCTCTCCTTTCGCACCACCCCCGGTTTCTTACGAAACCAATTATTAATTGTTATTGAAAGGCAAAAAAGCATGCAAGTATCACTTGAGACGACTTCAGGACTGGAGCGCAAAATGCGCGTGAGTGTCCCTGCGGATGAAATCGACACCAAGGTTGATGTCAAAATAAAACAGACAGCGCAACAGGTTAAATTAAAAGGCTTCAGGCCCGGTAAGGTGCCTATAAGCGAGGTCAAAAGACGCTTCGGGGCAGGTATTCGCCAGGAAGTGTCTTCCGAAGTTATTCAAAGTTCTTTTAATAGCGCAGTGCAGCAGGAGTCAGTTGTACCGGCAGGCAGTCCCAAGATTGAAGATGTGACGCTGGCGACCGGGCAGGATCTAGAGTACACCGCTATTTTCGAAGTGTTTCCTGAAGTGGAACCTGGAGATTTTTCCAAGGTCACTATCGAGCAACCCGTCTCCGCGGTGAACGATGATGATCTGGATTTGATGACTGACAAGCTGCAGGAACAGCGCATTGAATATGTCGACGTTGATCGCGTTGCGGCCGACAAGGACAAGGTCAATATTGATTTTGAGGGATTCATCGACGATGAACCTTTTGATGGTGGTAAAGCTGGAGGCTCTGACATTATCATCGGTTCCAGCAGCATGATTCCGGGATTTGAAGAGGGATTGGTTGGTTCAAAAGCCGGTGATACGCCTGAGCTAAATGTGAGTTTCCCTGAAGATTATCAGGCCGAAAACCTGGCAGGGAAGGCAGCGGTATTTAAAACCACAGTCAATAAAGTCTCTGAGCCGAAGCAGCCAGATTTAGATGATGAGTTCTTTAAACAGTTTGGTGTAGAAGAAGGTGGTCTGTCTGCGTTTCGAACAGAAATCC
>JAQWMV010000255.1 GCA_029246605.1 Pseudomonadales bacterium
ACACATGTGTTCCTCTGGTGGTTATTCAACGATATACGTCTGTCCTATATGGCAAGAGAAATCATCCAAGACAGTGCAAACGATTTGCTGATCAGCGCCGCCCCGGCCTGGGAAATCGCAACGAAACACCGGATCGGCAAACTGCCGGAAGCTGAGTCCGTGGTGCATGACCTACCTTCCTATCTGCGCCGTAGCTGTATACAACCATTAGATATCACAATAGAGGACAGCCTGTTGGCAGGATCAATGAATCATGCTCATCGTGACCCCTTCGATAGAATGATCATTGCTCAGGGTAAGATCCGTAATCTGCCGGTGATCACCAACGATCCGATATTTCAACAATCAGGGTTTGGCATCAGCCTTGTTTACTAGTTGGGAACAGATCGAGGGCAATAGCTTCCGCCACTTTTATGCCGTCGATACCCGCAGACAAAATACCGCCGGCATAGCCCGCACCTTCACCGGCTGGGTATAGACCCTTGGTATTGATACTCTGGCAATCCTTGCCACGGCGAATCGAAATGGGTGATGAAGTACGCGTCTCAACACCAGTCAGCAGTGCGTCTGCCATGGCGAAGCCTTTGATCTGTTTCTCGAAAGCAGGAATGGCTTCGCGAATGGCTTCGATGGCAAACGCTGGCAGCAATTCTGCGAGGTTGACCAACTTTATACCGGGGCGATATGAGGGCAGCACAGTTCCCAGTTCCGTGGTGGGTTTGTTTGCCAGAAAATCTCCGACCCGCTGTACGGGTGCACTGTAATCGCCACCGCCTAGCTCGAAGGCACGAGACTCCAATCTGCGCTGCAGATCGATTCCCGCCAACACATCGCCCGGATAATCCTTTTCGGGCTCAATGCCCACAACAATCGCAGCATTCGCGTTGCGCTCGTTACGTGAATACTCAGACATCCCGTTGGTGACCACGCGACCTGTTTCGGAAGTGGCCGCCACGACGGTGCCACCGGGGCACATACAAAAGCTGTAAACGCTGCGACCATTTTTACAATGGTGCACCAGCTTGTAGTCTGCAGCACCTAGGATCGGGTGGCCTTTGAATTTTCCAAACCGGGCATCATCAATCACAGACTGCGGGTGCTCAATGCGAAAGCCAATCGAAAAGGGTTTTGGCTCAACATACACGTTTTGTTCAACTAACATCTCAAAGATGTCGCGTGCACTGTGACCTACTGCCAACACTACATGGCGGCTGCGCAGGGTTTCACCACTGTTGAGCGTCACGCCTGAAATCTGCCCCATTTTTTCAGCGCCACGGTCTTCTGGCTGATCACTCGCTTCGGGTTCACGGTGAATCGTCACGACTTTTTGTTCGAATCGAATCTGGCCGCCCAGGGCAATAATCTTAGCCCTGATGCTCTCGACCATCGTGACTAATTTGAATGTGCCGATGTGAGGCTTGCTGACCATGAGAATCTCAGCGGGTGCACCGGAGGCCACAAACTCCTGCAGCACCTTTCGCCCGAGGTGACGGCGATCACGCACCTGACTGTATAACTTGCCATCAGAAAAGGTCCCTGCACCACCTTCACCGAACTGAACATTAGACTCGGGCTTCAACTCGCCCTTGCGCCATAGGCCCCACGTGTCTTTCGTTCGTTGACGCACATTCTGACCGCGTTCCAGCACTATTGGCTTTAGCCCCATTTGCGCCAACAACAAGGCAGCCAGCAAGCCGCAAGGGCCAAAGCCTATGACCAGTGGGCGTTGTTGTTCAGATTGCGGGAATTCCGCAGGTGCTTTTGCCACAAAGTAGTAGCTGGTATCCGGTGAAAGTTGTACCAGCAACGCTGATTTAGGATTCGCCAGAAGTGATTCCTCAGCAGCCGGCGTTAACGTCAGATCCAATTGGTAGATCAGCAGAATCTGCTTATTATTGCGTGCATCATAACTGCGCTTGAATATGCTGAAATCCAGTAGGTCAGCCGCTGCAATATCCAGCCGTTCGATCACCGCGAGGGCAAGGTCTTCTTCCCCATGGTTGAGCGGCAGCTTGATTTCGTTAAGTCTTAACACGGGCCGCAGTTTATCATGGTAAGCGGCCGGTGCTGCTCTCTAAACTGCGAGCCCGGCACTGTATCCGGATGACCAGGCCCATTGAAAGTTGAAGCCACCCAGATGACCGCTCACATCCAGCACCTCGCCGATAAAGAACAAACCCGGGTGCTGTCGGACCTCCATTGTTTTGGAGCTAATCGCGTCGGTTGATACACCACCTAATGTTACTTCCGCCGTTCGATATCCCTCACTGGCAGAAGGTTTCAACTCCCAATGCTGCAGCTGCTCCGCGACGTGACGCAGCTCGGTATCTGGGATACTGTCAATACGCTGGCCATTCAGTGCCGGCCAAAACAATGCGATCAATTCGGTCACCAACGACTTTGCCAGTAAATGGCCAAGCAGCGTCTTGAAGTGAGTTGCAGGTTGGGAACGCTTTGCAGACAGCAACCAATCTGTAACATCAATATCCGGCAATAGGTTAAAGGCGACGACGTCACCGGGCTGCCAATAATTGGAGATCTGTAAAATCGCAGGCCCGCTGATACCACGGTGCGTGAATAACATATTCTCAGTAAATGCCTGCCCGTTGCAGCTGACTTCAACTTCCAGTGCCAACCCGGTCAAGCGCTCGCACAATGCTTCGGTGGCATCACTGAACATCAGCGGCACCAGCCCGGCTCGACGCGGAACCAGTTCAATACCAAATTGGCGGGCGATCTCGTAACCGAAATCACTGCCACCCAGGGTGGGAATAGACAGCGCACCGGTCGCGACCACAAGTGCTTCACTATGGCAGGCGTGCAGCGTTCCAGAATGGTCAAACTCAAGTTCATAACCTACGCCATCGGCGAGGGGCTCAAGCTTTGACGGGCTGCAATGAGTCTGGATAGCGACACCTGCCTTCTGACATTCATCCAACAACAGCGTGACGATATCTTTCGCTGAATTAAGGCAGAACAGCTGTCCATGGCGACGCTCCTCATAGGGTATGCCATGGGACTCCACAAGATGAATAAAATCCCAAGCTGTGTAGCGTTGCAATGCAGCTTTGACAAAGTGTGGGTTTGTGCAAATAAAGTTGTCTGGCGTCACATGGTAATTCGTAAAATTACAGCGGCCACCGCCAGACATTAGGATCTTCTTACCAATCTTATTGGCTGTCTCCAGCACCAGCACCTGCCGACCGCGCTCGGCCGCGGTCAAAGCACACATCAACCCAGCAGCGCCCGCCCCTAGAACAACGACATCGTGATCCAGCATATCTATATTAGGCAGCACAGCACTTTTTGTATTTCTTGCCGCTGCCACAGGGGCAGGGATCATTGCGGCCTGCTACGCGCGTGCTAGTGGCGACGACCTGACTTTCCAGCAATGAGCTCAGCTGGCTGATGTCTTCTTCATTGTCTGGCGCGAAGTCAATCTCACAAGCCCAGCGATGCTCGGCACAGACCTCCTCGACCTCCTTTTTTCTCTCTTCGGAACTCACCACCAGCTTTAAGGGTGCTCGACTGGAGCCCAGGCGTGCTGTCTTCTGAGATTCGAAAGTCCTGTTATCAGACTTGGCCTTCTTTAAAGGCAGGTTTTTGTGCGGATAGCGAGACATAGGCAGGACTGTGCATCGGATTTAACCAGCATTATACGTCACTGGACTTGCAGATGGCCCGTCAGAGGTCGATGTACGATTTCTCTATGCTTTGCTGGCGTCACCCATACCCACTCCAGGGGTTATTCTTGGGATATCTACGTTAATTTTCTGGAATAAAATGGGCCTTCAGGGGGGCCTGCTACTCACCGTCATCGGCCAGACCACCTTTATTGCCTCCTTCAGCATGTTGATTTTTATGGCTCAGCTGCAGCGGTTGGATCCAGCTTTAGAAGAAGCTGCATTGGACCTTGGGGCAAGCCATATACAGATCTACACCAGAATAATTTTTCCCTACCTCAAGGCAACGTTTGTTGCGGCGGCCTTTATCAGCTTTCTACAGTCCTTTGAGAATTGCAATACCACGCTATTTACTATTGGTCCGGACAGGACAATGACCGTCAGCATTGCCAGCATGATTAGACTTGGCTTGACGCCTGAGGTAAATGCCCTGGCGGTGATTTTTATGGGAATAACGGTGATAGTTGCGGTGCTCTACACCATGCTGCGAAAATACGATTAAGAATGGTTAGGTTTTGCCATTCGATAGCGTCCTACTTACGCTCACCGCTGACACCCTGCACAAGAAGCTGTCGTAATGACTCCGGTAGTGCGGCCACTTCTTTCTCCGACATCCCAAATTGCGCTGAATGACCCGTCTGCAACCAACCAGCGATGACGTAGATGTTAATGGCACGGCGGCGGCGATCCCTGGTCGTGTTCGGACCGTGGCCATGCCAGGTCCTGCCGGAGAGAATCAGCAGATCTCCCGGATCCATCTCCACTGAAATTGTCTCTTGATTGAGATCGACCGGGTGATCCCAGCGATGAGAGCCTGGTACCACGGTGGTTGCTCCCACTGCTTCATCAAACGGATCTAATGCCAGAAGCGCATTAGTGGTAAATGGTTGCGCTCTCGATAGCTCTGGATAGACGTCATCATCGCGATGTAAGCTACGGATATCCTGTCCGGGCACAACATACTTAATGCTGAGGTCCGACAAGTTCATGCCCCACCAATCGATAGTGGCAATGAGCGACCTGCTCACCGAAAGCAAACGCGGATCAGTGATCAGGTCATCCAATTCACGAGTTTTGACGATCAGCTCCGATACGCCGTAGGTGGTCAAAGCGTTCCCGTCATAACCTTTCACTTCGCGAGGTTCCACCACCTCTTCGCACAGCCGGCTCAACTTCTCCACGCGGTTCTTATCGATGAAACCACGAATAATGCCGTAGCCATTTTCATCTATCTGTTCTTCGATCGATTTGTCCATAGATATTCCGAACCTGATAGTGCACAGCCTGTCACAAGAAGCGACGCTATTGCAACGGCCCAGGATTATCAGTGGTCATCGCTTTTCGATTCTTGCATGATGACTCAATATCTTTGTTGGAGATTCCATCATGCTTCTTTGTCCGGGATCAATGTATGCCGAAGTAAAGATCGTATTGTTTAGCATTATCCATTCGATAGGGATTCGTAGCTATGAGTGAAGTGACACTTCGACAGGTAATACGTGACTGGCTCGCGGTGAATTACACTGATGCAGTGCGGAACAGCACGGAGGGTAGTGAGATACGTAAGGCCTGGTATACCAAACTGGCTGACAAGGGCTGGATCGCACCACACTGGCCGAAGCAATATGGTGGTGCTGACTTCAACTTCCAGGAACACATCGCCCTACAACAAGAATTCACTTCAGCAGGTGTGATTGCGCTACCCGGTTACAGTGGCCAGGGTCTGAATATGATTGGCCCTACCCTGTTGGAATACGGTACCGACGATCAGAAAGCCCGACACCTGCCTGGTATTGCCCGGGGTGAAGTTCAGTGGTGTCAGGGATACAGCGAACCGGGCTCCGGTTCTGATTTGGCAAGCCTGTCAACTAGCGCGGTACTGGACGGTGATCACTATGTGTTAAATGGCCAAAAAATTTGGACATCTGATGCCCATGAAGCAGACTGGATCTATGTACTCGTCAGGACAGACCCCAAGGCAAAAAAACACGATGGCATCAGCATGGTCCTTGTGGATATCAACCAACCGGGTGTCACGATCAAACCGATCCTGCTGATCTCGGGCTCCTCACCGTTCTGCGAAACTTTCTTTGACGATGCCATCGCCTCTGATCTGATCGGCAAACCCAATCATGGTTGGACCATCGGCAAACGCCTGCTGCAACACGAGCGCTCGGGTATCGCCGGTATGGGTGCCAGTGGTGCCGCTGCTGCACCCACTGGCAAGCCACACTATCACCTCGCGGAACTCGCCAAGCAATATGTAGGTGCTGCTGGTGGCAGAATCAGCGATGCCGTACTACGAGATGAGATAATTCAGCATCGATTCAACCAGCGATCATTACAGACCACGCTTGCCCGAACCAGAGCGGAGAACGTAACCGGCGTTACGCTGGGTTTCGCCACTTCTATATTTAAGGCCGTTGGTGCCAACCAGAGTAAAGCCGAAACCGAGTTACAGGTACGTATCATGGGTGCCCAGGGTACGGGCTGGGAGGGAGAGTCATTCTCACCACAGGAAATCGGCGCGACCAGGAATTGGCTCAGTCGTCGGGCCATCAGTATCGCCGGCGGCACCAATGAGGTGCAACTCAACATCATTGCAAAACGTGTGCTGGGCTTGCCGGACTGAGATCTCCGACCTAATTATTGGTCGGTTGACGAAGGTGTTCTACCCAGAAACGTGTGCCACCAGCCACGCCAACCGGCATAAGAATGAGATTCACAATTGGGATAGTGAGCAACAAATAAGCGGGCAGACCAAACATCAGGGCGTCCAGCTTTCTTGATCCCAGCTTGAGTTTTAACTCACCAAAAGAAACGTCATTGCTATCTGCCGCATAATCCGTGTATTGGATTGACATCATCCAGGCCCCAAACAGACCCCACAGGAATGGTGCCACCATATTGACCACCGGGATGATGGTAATCAGCAACAAACCGAGCAGCCTCGGTAAAACATACAGCAACTTCCCCAGCTCTCGAACCATGGATCTTGGGAGAATCAACCAAGGTGATACGGTTGATACCGGTACCGAGCCGGTGAGCGCCTGTTCCACCCGAATCGATAGCACTGCGTTGAAGGGCGAAGCCATGATGTTCGCAACAAATGTAAACACGAACAAAATCAAGACCAGCAGGACGCTCAGCGCAATGCCCCAAACGAGCCAGTAAAGGGCAACCATCCAGTCCGGGAACCAGCCCATGATCAATTCAACCCAGCCACCGAAATGCGTATAAGAAACGGCGACAAGACCGGTGAGGACAAGGGCATTTATGATAATCGGTATTACAAAGTAACGCCGAAGCCCGGGACGGCGAATCAGCTTAAAACCATCAAGAAAGCATTCAAGACCATTCATCGCACCGCCAGCTCAACGTTACCCCCATACAACGAACAGTGAATATCAATTTTCATGCATCGTCAATGACGAACGTGATCCTCAACAAGCGTAGTTGTACACCGTACCCCTGTAAGGAATATCCAAATGATCTGAGAATTCGGGTTTGTAGCTATCGCAGGCAAATCCGAATGCAGACATTGCGTTCTGGAAGACTTCGAACTGCCCGCGGTAGGGATCGACAATCACCATTTCACTGTTGGTTTTTGCATGACAGTCAATGAATGCCGGTAGAGTTTCTACCTGCCTCGGTTCGTAGAGAATGTCACTGCCGACGATGAGGTCGAATTTACCAAGATCCGGCAATTCATCAGCCCATGAGGCATTCTATAAGGGTATCGGATTGGTTTTGTTCAGTTCGGTGTTGCTTTGCAGCAGCTCTCCGGGCACCGGATGAATATTCATGGCCGTGATATCGGCTCCACGAGAATTCAAGACGTGGCTAACCAGCGCCATGCCGCAACCTATTTCGAGAATACGCTTTCCTTCGATATCAACCTTCAACATCAGTGCTGACAGGACTTCCGATGAAGCCCAGATTATGCCAAACAACGGAAACGTCTGATCATCTGAGAATTGGCTCGGATCGCGCAGAACTCGTAGCGTGACTTCGGTTTGCTCTATTTCAATAGTCTGGTAGCGATATCGTCGTGCCATCTCGTTCCGTTTGCCTGGTGACTGATAGGATCCACACCGCGACGCAGCTGTTAGTGATAAGTTTTAGCGTAACCACAGCTGCGACTGGCAGGCCAAACATAAAATTCAACAACACGTGCCAGGCCCAGGTATACAGCCATTCATAGACGAAATAAAAGATCGTGAGATATTCCCGGAAGAAATCATAGCCGGTCAAACTTATCAACGAGTAGTCTGTTGTGATGACGATTCCTATGATCCATAGAAGAAAACCGATCTGGATCGGTGACGTGATAATCAGGAAGTACGCAAATCCAGTTAAAAATTTTCGCACCAGCAAATTGCAGCAGAATTGCCCTGGTGGGGAGTTTCAACCTGGACTGACGCCCGGTGCAGACTGAGATAATAAAGGCAAGAATTACGGACCCACGCGAGCTACTATAGCCGCGTGATAATCGATCTCGCAATACACAAACAACTACTCCGCGCCGCCGACGAACTGGGTTTTACAGAGACCACCGAAGTACAAGCGAAGGCCATTCCCGCCGCGCTCGCCGGCCGAGACCTGATTGTTTGCTCCAAGACCGGCAGTGGTAAGACCGCCGCCTTCTTGCTACCTATGCTGGATCAAATGCTGGCCCACGAGGCACCCAAGACGGGGACACGCGCACTAATTCTGTTGCCGACGCGAGAACTGGCACTGCAGATCCGAAAAACTTTTCAGGCCATGGCCCGCTACACACCGATCAAATGCGGTCTAATCATGGGTGGCGAGGCTTTCAAGCATCAAGTCGCCACCCTGCGCAAAAATCCCGAGGTGATTATCGCGACCCCCGGCAGGCTGGTTGAACATATAGAGAAGGGTACTCCAGATTTGAAGGACCTGGAAATACTGGTGCTGGATGAAGCCGATCGCATGCTGGATATGGGTTTTGCAGTTGACATGGAAACTATTGCGCGCGCCTGCCGGAACGAGCGTCAGACCCTGTTGTTTTCAGCCACGCTCGCGCACAAGGGCATGGCCAGTATCACCCGCTTACTGCGTGAGCCCCAGTCCATCGTCATAGATTCCCATCGCCAGGCGCACGACAGTATTGTGCAACAACGGGTACTGGCGGACGACATCAAGCACAAGGAAAAACTGGTCGTCGCGTTGTTAGCGGCAGAACAGGCCGCGCGAACACTAGTTTTTTGCAACACCCGCAAGCAGTGCCAGGAACTTGGGAATGTGCTCAAGTACAGCAAGCTTAGGGTGGATTATTTGCATGGGGAAATCGCCCAGAACGATCGCAAACAGGTGATGAACCGTTTTCGCAGCGGCGCGATCGAAGTCTTGGTGGCCACAGATGTAGCCGCCCGAGGGCTTGATATTGAAGGCATCGAACTGGTGATCAATTTCAATGTTGCCCAGTCTGGTGATGATCACGTGCACCGCATCGGCCGCACAGGTCGCGCCGGGCAGACTGGCAAGGCCATCACTTTGGTGAGCGCCAATGAGTGGAACCAGATGTCGAGCATTGAACGGTATCTAAAGCTCCGCTTCGAACCTCGCAAGGTGCCAGGCCTAACGGCTACCTATCGTGGCCCGAAGAAAGTAAAAAAGTCAGGTAAGGCTGCTGGTAGTAAAAAGCGAAAGACCAGCGGGAATAAGAAAAAGACCGCAACTTCAAAGAAAACCAGTGGCGAAATTGGTTACAAACCCTTAAAGCGCTGAACATACTACTGAGTACGATCGGAGATGACCACTTGAATCAATGGCAAATTGGCAACGTAAAAGTAACGCGCGTGATAGAAATGGAGATTGCCGGTGGTTCCCGGTTCATCCTGCCTGACGCAACACGAGACGCTGTGAAACCCATCGCATGGCTGCAACCTCATTTCGCTGATGCCGAAGGCAACTTGATCATGAGTATTCATGCGCTGGTCGTCGAAGCCGGCGACCTGACCATGATCGTTGATACCTGCATCGGCAATGACAAGCATCGCAATATACCGGCATGGACAAACCTGCAATTGCCTTTCCTAAAGGACCTGGCTGATGCTGGCTTCGAACGAGAAAAAATCGACATGGTGATGTGTACCCACCTGCATGTTGATCATGTTGGCTGGAACACCATGCGGGTCGATGATCAATGGTTGCCGACATTTCCGAACGCACGATACCTAATGGGTAAAACAGAATTTGAATATTGGGACAAGAATGATGACGACCCATTGAATACTGGTGTTATGGATGATTCGGTTCGGCCGGTGTTCGATGCCGGCCTGGTAGACCTTGTAGAAACAGACCACAGAATCAGTGATGAAATTTATCTGGAATCCACACCGGGTCATACGCCCGGCCATGTCAGTGTACATATCGAGTCCGACGGACAACAGGCACTGATTACTGGTGACTGTATCCACCATCCCTGCCAGATCGCAGTTCCTGACTGGTGCAGTAGCGCAGACTACGATCAAGAAGTTGCACAACGAACCCGGATAGATCTATTAGAGCGGTACAGCGATGAAGATGTTTTGATCATTGGAACACATTTTGCTTCCCCGACAGCAGGCTATCTGAAGAAACGAGGTAACGACTACCAATTAGAGGTCTAACCGGAAGGCACAGCGTTATACAGCGTCGTTAAGGTAAAACCTGGCCCCACACAGTTCAATACAATCGCCCCGAATCGAATCAATCGACGGGGCTGCATCCATGATCTTTGACTTTTGCCGAACCGTGAGGTCTACGCCGGCAAGCCCGTGACCACGACCATCCAGCTCTTCGACAAATCTAAGTTCGCCGTTCTCTAGTTGTAATCGGTATCCGCCCGCAACAGTTTCCGGTCGAATCCCTGCTATTTCGCCCCATTGTTTTGCCGTTAGCTCAGGATCATCAGCTTGCAGTTCAACGCCCGTCATGCTGACCGTGACATCGTCACGCACCTGTTGCTGCCATTTGACACCTCCCGCGGGCTCCCACATACCATCAATTTCGTTGCGGTCATCCCAGTCGATTTCCCACATGGCATTGTTCAGATCACGTGGGTGTAACTGCATCAGATGATAGCTGCCATCACTACTTTCGAAGGCTACCCGGATATTCTGTGCCGCAGCACTTTCCCGACATTGTTGCTGATGTGCCGCCGAGTCCACCTGGCACACCAGGATATAGCCGCCATCGCCATTTTGTTTTTGCAAGAACCGACCTGCTGCTGTGTTTTCCTGAATGGGTGCAACCACTTCCAGGAAATTGCTGCCGACAGGCATCAATGTATTTTCGAGTCCAAATTTAGCGACGCTCTGATCTACAGCGCAGCGTTCGATGCCCAGCACCCTGGTTAATTCGGCAATCGCAGGTTCCAGCTCATGTGCTACCAGACAAACCTGGCGTAGATACATTCCCATTTGAAATCCCGTTAAGTAGAAGGTTGCTCAGTCACGTACCGGAGAACTTTGGTGGACGTTTCCCCATGAATGCGCGACGAGCCTCAGCAGAATCAGGGCTTTCACCTGTCCTGACATGTCGGTCTGCCTCTTGATTGAGAGCCTGGCTGAATGATATATCTTCCGCGTCATTCAGGTTTTGTTTGATCCGCTGCAGGGCGATCGGTGCCGCTGCCAGCAGACGGTTTGCAATGGCATCCACGTGCTCCATCAACTCGTCATCCGGTAGCATTTTTGAGATGAACCCATAGTGTTCTGCTTCAGCAGCGGTGAACTTGTCTGACAACAGGTAAAGTTCTCTGGCTCTTGCCGAACCCACTATTCTTGGCAGTGTCCAGGTACCGCCAAAGTCACCGGATAGACCTGCATTCAAATAGGCAGTCGTAAATTTGGCTGACTCAGCCGCATAGCGTAGATCAGCAGCGGCAGCCCAGGAGAAGCCACCACCGGCACAGGGACCGTTGATCGCAGCGATGGTCACTTTAGGCATTTCGCGCAGCAGTGTGGACGATCGCTGCAGTGTCTGTAACACACTGATACGAGATTCTGTGTCGCCGGATCCTAGTGTGTCTGGAGATGACAGGTCACCTCCGGCACAGAACCCACGCCCGGCACCGGTGAAAATAACAACCCTGACACCAGGGTCATTTGCAGCTGCTTCAAGAGCATCTACAGCGCCTTGCAGTAGATCAGCGTTCATCGCATTCAGCTTATCGGGCCGGTTGAGCGTTATTGTGGCGACACCACCGTCGGCTTTGTAAATTACTGTTTCGTTCATTGTTTTTCCCAATTCATCCAAGCAGCGCAGACCCTGAGCATCCAGAGCAGCCGAAAATCTTAGATATACAGTGATTGAAACATACGTTCCTAGTCTGTATCCACTCTTGTGATACCCGCGTTCACTCTGGCGTTCTTTTGCTCGTCGATCCACCAGAGATTGGGGAAGCCCGACCATCGCATGTGTTCGGCGCCGAGTGGTGGGTGGCCGAAGCGGTCCCAGTAACAGGTATGTCGTCCTATGGGATGCCCATCGGGTATGACGTAGAAATTCCACAATAATATGCGGTCCAGGGCCTGCCCCGCAGTATTCATTTCTTGTTCCGTACTAGCTCCAAGGATCTTCTCGACCACAAAATCTACAGCCGGGTTTTTGATCCCGGCGTAATTCGTCATATTTGGAGGATCCACATACTGTGAGGTGAATTGGCCGCGCATACGGGCGGGCAAGGGTACGTTAAACGAATAGAATTTACGTATTGTTGCATCAAAGTTGTAGTTTCTCAGGCGATTGACCATCAGGTTGTTTTCTACTTTGCGCAGTTCGGTGTGAATACCGAGTCGTTTGAGATTATCTACATAGGGCGTCAACATAAGTTCAAAATCGGTGCGCGAAATGACGAAATCGAAGGTGAGGGATTCGCCGGTCTTCTCGTTAACACGCACAAAATCTTTAATCACCCAGCCAGCTTCCCGCAATAGCGCGTCGGCCTGTAGCAGCGTGTCGCGATTGCGACCGAACGGCTCGTTTTTTGGTAGTGACACAGGCTTCGTAAACACCCGTTCAGGCAACTGATCTCGAAATGGTTCCAGCAGTGCCAATTCTTCCTTAGACGGTAATCCCGTGGCCCGTAAACCGGAGCGAATGAAAAATGAATTATTGCGCTCCATGCCGTTATGCCAGAACACACGATTGGCCCACTCGAAGTTGTACGCTAGTACCAGCGCTTCCCGTACCCGGATGTCTTTGAACAGTGCTTTTCGTGTGTTCAGCGCGACGCTATAGTGCATGCCATATGCACCGCCCATGGTATAAGTCTCGGCTTTAAACAGACCTTCGCGGCGGCCAACAAAGTCATACTCAGTATGAAAATTCTTTTCATTCTGTTCTCGGTAGTAATCAAATACCCCGGCTCTGAACGCCTGTAACATAACGTTCTCGTCGAAAAAATAAGTCAGATCAAGACGATCAAAGTTATACATGCCCTGGGTGTTACCAAGATCTTTGGCCCAATAGTCTTTTACCCTTTCAAACACCACCTTGTGTCCCGAATCGACTTTCACGATCCGGTAGGGCCCATTACTAAGTGGTGGCTCCATCGTTGTTACGTTGATATCGTGGTGTTTGTAGTAATGTTTGGGTAGCGGTGTGAATGAGGCGGTTTGAATAATCAACTGCCTGGTCTTTTCGGCGGACTCGGTGAAATAGAACTTAAAAGACCAGGGACCGGTCTGCTCGATCCGCTCAATATCCCGGAAGGCACTTCGCCAGCTGATGGATGCCTTGTTTTTGTACGCATCGAAGGTCCAGAGGACATCGTCCATGGTGACCGGCACACCGTCGTGCCAGTAGGCGTTCTTGCGCAGAGTGTAAGCGACCCAAGTGTAATCGTCCGCGACCTCAATGGTCTCAGCTAACCGGCCATAGTAGGTTGCCAGTTCATCGTCCGCTTGCATCATCAGCCGCTCATGGGTGATCGAGAATATGCGCGGGTCCATGTAACCGGCCAGCGGT
>JAQWMV010000123.1 GCA_029246605.1 Pseudomonadales bacterium
GCACAGATAACCCAGATTTACCTGCAGAGTTTGCAGTTGCTGGCGCTGGATGGGCGGAAAATCCGTCGCCAGCAGTAATGGTCTCGTATCTTGCATAGCTAGTTCCGCGATGGCCTATGTTCTAAAACTATTTATTGGCCAGTAATGTTACATCTAATGAATGCAGGCCACACCATTTGTTACAATTCAGTTCAAAACACCGATCACATCCACACTAACCCTGAATTCCATTACGGTATGGTTCTCGGTAGAACAAAAAAGGAATGAGCTGTGGCAAAGCAGAAGTATTACGTAGTGTGGGTAGGTAGAGAGACAGGAATATTCACTGACTGGGGAAAAACGCAGCCCCTCGTCAACGGATACCCAGCCCAATACAAAGGCTACGACACAATAGAGGAAGCAGAGGCAGCTCTCGTCACACCACCATCCTGGGTAAACCTAAAGGCAGACGCTAATGTAGGTGAAGGCGAGACGAAAGTAAAACCCAAAGCAAAGCGCAAGCCGAAGATTAAGATCAGAGATTACCCCTTAGACCCTGCTTTCGATATCCATATATTCTGTGACGGAGGCTGCTCCCCAAACCCAGGGCCAGCTGGCAGTGGTTTAGTAGTATATCACGGAGGAAAACTGTCAGAGATGTGGCATGGCTGCTACGAGGATATGGGCACTAACAATACCGCTGAGCTTAATGCAATCTATCAAGCCCTACTGATGACAGAGGGGAAGCTTGAGCAGAAGCTGAATGTTCAAGTTCTAAGTGACTCTACCTATTCAGTTAAGGCAATGAACGAGTGGTCTGCCAAATGGAAGCGGGAGGGATGGAAAAGTTCATCGGGTGAGGAAATTAAGAATAAAGACCTAGTGATGAGGATGTATGAGATATTCTCACCGATCAGAAGACGGATGAAGCTGACACATGTGAAAGGACACTCGGGAGTTGAGGGCAATGAACTTGCTGATAGGTTGTGCTTGCTAGGGATTAGAGGGAAGGTTGTCGGGTTTGAGCAGTATGATGGATTGGATAAGGTCAGCGAACTGCTGGAGATGGAGTAAGGGATCATGGGTAGTGTAGGCAACATTAGGTAGCAAAGATCTAATGAATACAGGCCGCACCATTTGTTACAATGCGGCTCACGCCCTGGTAGCTCAGTTGGATAGAGCATCCGCCTCCTAAGCGGAGGGTCGCAGGTTCGACTCCTGCCCAGGGCACCAATTGCAGTCTTATTAAGTTCTTCCCGCTGGCGCCAGGCCAAACCAAATCGATTGCTCTACATCTCTATCTTTCATCACCCGGCGGGCCTGTAAGATGAGTTGGCCAGCCGCGGTTTTATCGTAAAACCATTCCTCGGTTGACCATGGGCCTATAGGGCCCTCTGCCAGTTCACAGGCTAATTCTTCATAGTAGCAGCGGATGTCGTGGACCGTTCCATACATTGAGTTAGTTGGAAACCCGACTTCGTCCCATTGTTCTCCCTCGACTATCTTCACAAATTTTTCTAGTGCTTCGGGAACTTTTTCAGCACTGATTTGCATTCCAATAGAGGTTCTTTTGTTCTTTTGATGTGCACGGTCATAGGCAGATTTTAAAGCCTGAGCTTCATCTATGGCGGGGTGCAGTTCAGTGTTTACTCTTGGTGGTAGAGAGCAAACCAGTGGCTCGTTCCCAACTGAGCTTATACTCACTGGAAACTCCTTGATAACTGGGCCCTCGGGTTCCTGGAGTAAATCAAAGGCAGCCTGCAAAACCTCATGCTGGAATTTATTATCTCTTGGTTTCCCCAGTGAGAGACCTACGGGGAAATCTGTATGCAGGGTTCTTGGCGCTTTCATGCGTTCTGCGAGTTCCTTCATGGGGGTGAGGACGACAGTTGACAGACCTGCTGATTCAAAAACGTGGGCGAGCGTACACAAGGTACGCGGACACATAGGTCATGTGCCTGTTAGTATTACAATGTCTACACCCTCATTCAGCATTTCTTTGGCGCAAAGTGGCCCAGAATCCAGCCGAATTTCCGATACAGTATCTGATTGATTACCTGCGAAAGCGTAGTGGTTTTCTGCCACCTCACCGATGGTACCGTTTTCAGCCAATTCCTGGAGGCGATCAATGGGATAAACAACATTGATATCGGCAGCGAAACCTCCCCGATCAAAGTTGACGCTATGATGACCGAGGGTTAAATCCCTGGCGTCTCTAGGTAAGGTTTCAAAGTGAAAGTCATTGTCACCAAGTTCAAAACCCTCCCCACCTTCTCGATGAAGTGCGGCAGTTGTGACTATGGCTACCTTTGCATGCTTTAACGATTTAAGTTCATTGAAGCTGGGTTCACCAAATTCTGGTATAGCCATACCTGCCCCGAATTTCCGCACTGTAGCTTCGTCTTTTCCAAAAACAGCCATTTACTTTATACCATTAGGATTAAGCAGGAAGATTCTCCCCTAAAAGGAAGAGAAGTCAACACGGGTAATGCGTTATAAATACAATTCTAAGCGAAGATTTTTAGGTTCGACTTCGACTCAGGGCGTCAATTCGAGCACGTCACCAGCATCGGAAACAGCAAGAATTCGCAATTGATCACGATTAACCGCAACCAACGGCAGACTAAAGTTGAATCCGCTAAGAGCCATACTAGGATCCTGCAATGCCAATGCTACGTCCGGTCGGGATTTTCGTGCCGGCGAGGACATTAACTCCCGACCTTCTGAGAATACATGAATTGCCACGGGCACCTGTGATTGCAACTTACCAACCCAGCCGGCGAAATGAACTACCCCGGCGGATTCTCGGATGTAGTCGAGATACCCCTGTAATTTTCCGTCACCAATATTGAGCGTTCCTATGGTGCCACAGGCAAGCACTTCAGTGCTGGTCAACTGACATGAACGAAGCGGGTCAAAAGAAGTGAGCGCCTGCCCTTTGTTGGTATGCAGCATCAGTTCTGCGAGGAAAATCGACAACGGGCGGGTATCGGACGATTTGCCAATCCACTCGGGGCGGACTGGCGTATGAAACCTAAAGACTATTTCAATAACGCCATCCTGCACGTCATCACTGGTGATCGCAAACCGGATCGTTTGTTCGACCGGCTTGTCTATCACCATTCGCCCCAGCATGCGACCATTGACCAGCATATCGAACTGTTGTTGCTGCCATAGGTTACCCTCTACAGAGCGAACAAGTATCTCTGCGACATAGCCATTCGGTGGGACCTGGTCCACCTGCAGGACGAGCCCAGAACGACCACCTACAGACAGCATCCCGGCCTTCAAGGGAAGCGACCAACCCTGCAGCATGGCCGCACCGGCGTTTCCTCCCTCGCGAAAGTCCAGCGAACTGCCTGGCTCATACGCCAATCGCTGCATATCACTCAGTCCGACTTCCTGAATCAGCACGCTCGATGGCAGTACTGCTGGTTTGAAAAAAATCGTTTCGGTCGAGAGCAACGGATTCAGTTCGCTGTCAATAATCAAATACTTTTTGATTTGACCGTCTTGGGGTACAAAGGTCCACTGCCCTATAAGTTGGTCACCCAGGTATACATCCATTGCTTCGGTCTTAGAACTCTTTGGCATGGTCGAATAGATGACATGCAATAACTGAGGGCCAGAGGCATCGTATGCTGGACGAATTGATGCAGACGGTGCGGTTATTCTACTTCCCGTCAATTCAGCGGTGAAACCCTCTGCATCAAAGTTTGCTGCGGTTCCGGTTCGGGAAAAGCTGATCAGCCGCCCAGCATAGTTCAGTTCCGCGGCACGATTGAGGTCCCGACCGGAAGCATGCCAGGATTCCGGGTACCAGGAAAATCCACTGACGGCATACTCATTTAACGGCAGGATGTAGTCGATGTTCCAGCCACTGTATTCATAGAATCTGTGGGTGCGAATTCGATTGTTATCCACCACCTGTGCAAAAATTGACTCGCCGGGCAGATCGGCATTCGGCTGCCCAAGATCGTCTAGGACCGTTCTGGGAATATCAATGAGGGCAACAGGACGATCGTCCACACGAAGGGCAGATGTGGCAGACTCGGGCTTGACCATTAGTAATGGAATGCCTCCTCGAACAATTCGCTGATCAATGTTATCGATACCCGGTAGCTTCCGGACCGGCAGACCCGGTTGATTAAGATTGAGTCCGATGTCGTATTCACCAGCGCCGTGATCCCCAACGATAACGATCGTAGAATGATCGTAGATAGATAGATCACGCATTTTCTCCAATACCTTAGCTACCTGCCGAAGCGCGCCATGAGTTTGTTGTACATAGCTCGCTCGTGTCAGCTCCTGTTCGCCGAGGTAGTCGAAGGTGGCATCGAACTGTATAGGCGCGTGGGCACCATCGAGATGGAACAAACGAAAAACGGGTTGGGCAAGAGTAACCTGAGCGCAGTGACTGAATTCATCATAGAAACGAGCATCGAATGCAGTGTTATCCTGCGACAGCCGCCTGTCATCCTTGGCCAGGACGCAATCTGACGACGCGGTCTGCTGACTCAGATTAACCAGGAAACTACCGTCGTTATAGATTGCCGATTTCAGCAGATGTGGTGTCAGCCGAAAGATCGACAGATTGATGACCATCCCCAGATCGGCACTCTCAGATATAGCAATCCCATCAGTAGACGCGAGGTTGTCCGCTATTTCCGGGTTCGGCAACAACGACTGAGGAACAGCGGAATGTAGACGAACATCAAAGTCCTGGTTTCGCAATCGCACAGGTAGGCTGCTGTCCAAATACGATTTAAGAATGAATTCGGGTAGCGGCTCGGAGTTGTCGAAGGTCCTACCAGACAGAATAGCCGGTACGGATGCATAGGTTTTGGGAAATGCCCCTACGGTATTCCGATAAAAGGTGAACCCCGGAAACTGCTGCTTCAACACCGAGTCCGAGGACAACAACTCATTCACGACATCTGCCTGGACCGCATCTAAAATAAAAATGATCACGTTCCGTTTTGAAGAAAAATCAAACACCTGATCGTCAGTGAATACATAATGGCTCTCATCCCTTGGCAACGGGTTTTTCCAAAGAGCAACTGAATCAAAAACACCCGTACCCAGAAGTAAGACCGCTGAGATGAACGTGCTATTGGACAATACGTCCCTAGACCGAACGACACAGAACAGCGCCAGCACCATCAACAGTCCTGCCTGCAGCCAGGCGAAAATTCCATTGGATGACCAGTCAGGCGCCACACCATCGAGAAAACCGAAATTACCGATGAAAAAATTAGTCTGCAGGAAGGCAAAGACGGCAAGGTAGATGAGCAGTACTGTCAATCTTGCAGCCCAAGCGGTCGAGATGGCTGACAGCACTACCCACAGCACCACCGCAGCCACCGCTGTTACCATCAAGATTGGTTTGGCTAAATCTGAAAATGGCAACTGAATATTGGTGACGTTAAGGAGGTAAACCTGCACGAAGGGCGCGATGATCACGACCACGGGAATGATGATGGCGACCAACCCGTGCTCCCACCATCGTCTTCGAGGAAACATCTCCGCTGTCAATTCTCCAATACCTGGCGGTACAGGGACTGATAGAAGAATGCTTCCTCTTCCTGCCGAAGCGGTAAGGGCAGACTTTTCGACCAACTGGCAAGTACGCTAGAGTCATCGCATAGGTCCTGGATCGCACTGGTCCACGCATCCTGGTCACCGGCAGATAGCACGCGTCCACAGTCATGTTTTTCGACATACAGACTCGGCGCACCCAGCGACGAAACCAGTGACGGCAAACCTGCCGCCGAAGCCTCGTGCAGCACCAAAGAAAAGGTTTCCGGCACAACCGAGGGAATACAGAGCACATCGAACTGCGGTAGCAGCGCCGGCACCTCACTGGCGTCTACAGGCCCCCTCTGCGTAACACGAGCATCAGCACTCACCATGCGTGCAATTTCAGCACCGAATTCTTCGTTTTCGTAGGCCCCCACTAGCTCTAATCGGACATCATCACTCTGGACGTTGCGGAACGCGCTTAGCAGTATATCCACGCCCTTGATACGTCCGATAGAGCCTAGGTAGCCAAACGTAAGTGGGCGCGGCAATCTCTTTGCTGGCCGGGGAAAGGCTATTATATCGATGCCATGAGGTATAACTTGCACATCTAAGCTAGGGTACTCAGTTTGAAACTGATGCGCCATGTAATCGGATGGACAGATAACCTTTGCAGCCTGAGCAAGGATTCTGGAACCCGTGTCTGCCCGATTCATGAGCTTCTCATCATTCCACTCCGGGGCCATACACGTAGCGATACAGACGGACCCTGATTTCGGTCCACTGCAGACCATGCCTTCTTGATTGATTAGATTAATTCGATAGCATGGCAGAAAAAAATCAGTCAACGTCAAGACGTAAGGAATACCCTGCCGTCTGATGGCATCAATCGCGGTGACCATCCGCATGCTATGCATGACATGGCAAATATCGAAATGATCTCGCTCAAGCAACCGTTCGATTTCGGTGGTCATTCTGTCGTTGCCGTCGAGACTGTAATCCACTCTCTCATCCAGATCAGCCCTTCTAAATGCAGTAACGGGTACCCCTTGATACGACTCTTCAAACAGACTGTCACCCCACTGCTGCCAATGACCCACTAGCTCTCCGGTAACGCTGGTCAGTACACGCACGAAATGGCCATTGCGCTGCGCCAGCCTTGCGAGGCGCATGGCAACATGCTCGGTACCGCCGCGATACTCAGGCATGAATTGATGTACAACAATGAGTATCCGCATTAGATACCAGCCTGCAGGTCTAAACAAACAGCTTCTATTTCACGAGCCTGTTTGGGATCCAACGATTCTCTATTGAGATATAAAAAGCCAATATAGGAGCCCACAGTGGCGGCGAACGTTTTGCCAAACATCTGCAGAATCTCCTCCCTTAGGACCTCATCCTGTTCACGATAGATTTCTCCCGAAAAATTAGCAAAATGATCGAGGCGCGCCAAAAACCCATCGGCCAGCGCTCGTGCCGTTGTTTGATCGGCCTCACTCAACTCACCGTCAGGCTGAATATAGTCCGTTCTAAACTGTTCCAAGTGTGCGGTGAAACGGTCGTCCTGTAAATCCAATATACCGCTCGGTTTTCTATGGGAAATAAGCGTATGCAAATCTATCCGCGCCCCGTCAAGAACCTCTTTTAAGGTCTGCCCACAATAGTCCGTTTCAAACTGGCCCATGAATCTGGACATTGCGCCAGCAATATTGACGATCGAATCAAACAAGCCGTTGAAGGTCAGGTTTCTTGGGATTTCAAAATCTTCGAATTGGCGTACCAGAAAAATCACGTCAACGAAGGAACGTTTTAGGTAATAGTATGATGGTCGATTATGCGAATGGATCGTTTTCACCGACGCCAGCATAGCAATCTTATTGTTGTTCCGGATCAGACGAATCCCCAGATCGAGATCCTCAGCGTAGTCACCGAGATAACGATACTTCTCGAATACATTCCTTGGAATCAGACAGGATATATCGCTTAACTGTCCTTCCGACCTAAGAGATACATGATCGTCTGCCCTATACTCACCAATACTGTCATATTCCAGACAACCCAGAAATCTGTAGTGGGTATCGACATTACAGTCATACATTACATCACTATCACCACGGCAGAATTCTGCACAGGACACTGCCATCACCCGCTCATCAGCGTGATCTCTAACATAGCTCAACATGCCGTATAGCCATCTGTCTCCAATCGGATAGGCGTCCTGTACAATAAACAACAGATACTCACTCTTCGCTGAATCCGCACCAAGGTTACGCGAGTAACTGTGTGAGAAATCCTCCTGCGGTATTTCGATCACCACACAACCAGCATCTCTGGCCAGATCAACGGTGTCATCAGTGGATCCGGAATCCACCACAATGATCTGTAGATCACCGAACCCTTCCTGCTGCCTGAGCTTTCTTAACAACCAATAGAATTCATCTCCGGCGTTAAACGTTGGTATGACTATCGACACATCACTATCGATAGTCTCTATTTCAGCGATTTCGTTAAGGTCAGGGTAGAAGCGCTGCTCCTCGCCCTGAGCAGGCGCATTAACTTTCGATGGGCCTCGCGCGCTCATACTGCGTCGCGCATACCGTGCGTACTCCGAAAACCTGGACAAAACTGCCAAGAGCCCATGGTTCGAAATCGCAGTCTTTCCTTTGTAGATAAGCTCTCGGGCGTTACTGGCAGATCTCAGTATCAGACCGATAAGAAAAAAAAGATCACGAATAGTTTTCACGCCGCCGCCCACCATACGGATCGGCGCAGACAATTTCCAAGAGGTAGATTTCAGAATCTCGTCAAGAGAATGTCGAATTCGATTCTGCTCCGCAGATAGCAACGCTATGTCCTGATACAGGATTTTATTTTCGCCCCGAATATCCCTTAGCACCCCCTTAAATTCTTCCAGTGCCTGCTTATTTTTAAACTGTTCCGAACGCAACTCCTCTATGGTAATTCCCTGACTTTCATTGATTCCTTCAAGTCGTATCACGTCCTCATTCAGGCTATCCCTTACGTCCTTCAGCGTGACAATTTCTGCCTGCTGCACGCTGCCAATGTCTTCTAACTTTTTACCATGGTCTTGAAGACTCTTGAGTGCCTTGATTAGCTTGTTGTTTTCCGCTTGATACTCCAGACGCACGGCTTCTAGCTTGTTGTTTTCCGCTTGATACTCCAGACGCACGGCTTCTAGCTTGTTGTTTTCCGCTTGATACTCCAGACGCACGGCTTCTAGTTTTTTATTTTCCTCTAAAAACTCAATGCGAGCCGAGTCAACCTTGCGAAGTTCCTCCTGTACGGATTGATAGCGCTCTCTTTCGATAACTTGTTCGTTTTGATACTCCAGACGCACGGCTTCTAGTTTTTTATTTTCCTCTAAAAACTCAATGCGAGCCGAGTCAACCTTGCGAAGTTCCTCCTG
>JAQWMV010000036.1 GCA_029246605.1 Pseudomonadales bacterium
TTCTTACGAGAAACATTAGTCACACAGGATCAGCAATACTGGGTCGACTGGTTCGCCGATGTAGATGCAGCCTTCGCACCGGTTAACGACTTACGTCAAGGCATGGATGATCCTCAAGTCAGGGCACGAGATATGGTTGTGGAGGATGAAAACGGTCAGGAACACCTGGGTATCCCCATCAAATTTGAACGCGAGCCTGGCCGCATTAATTTTCACGCACCAGGACTGGGGGAACACAACGAAAGCATCGCACGTGAACTAGGCCTCGATGATGCAGAAATACAGGATCTTAAAGACGGTGGAGCTTTCGGATAAACCGGTTATGGCCTGCGCCATAGCACCAAGCTATTTTCGTTTAAACAATCCCTTGAGTTTGTCGCTCACTTTTTCGCCCACTTCCTTTAGTTTATCTGTCACGCCAGAGGCATTATCACGAATCAGCGGTTCCAACGATTTGTTTAGCGCAATCAACACTTAGTTGATTACGTCGGCGACAGACGCGTCTTCATCCTCTCCAAGACTGTTAATTTCCAGACTTGGTAGCGTTAGGCCTAGCGTCTGATCCAAAAAGCTCATATGAACGCTAACGCTGGTATTAATGAGCAGTAATAAATTGATCTGCAGATTCGGAGCGCTGGCGTCATCAGCGCCCTCCGCGGCTATACCCCCGGTACTGGTTTCCGCAGATTTTTGTAACTGTTTGATGTTGCTATCCAAAAAATTTTCTCGTAGCTCAACGAAACGTCATCAATGATGATTTCCTTAATGTGCATCTTGTCTGAGCCCATAGAGCCAGGATCAACGTGAACACTGAGGTCATCAATAGTGATGGCATGTGGTGATTCATAATCCGCTGAATTGGTGATGGTTAAGCCACTTATACTGCCTTTGCCTCTAAAGGTGGATATTTCCACCTTTGCGACATCGACTTCGACGCCAAGCACTTCTGAATCCACAACCTCGATGCTATTTTTTTAACACCGAATTGATATTCATAATCAAAACGTGACTATGCCGCCAACAACCGGACCGACGATACCGAAACCTATAGCCACTTTGTTCATTTACTTCTCCTAGATTTATTTAAATCGATATCTAGTTGGGCTGCAGGGCATTCATGCCAGTATTAAATAGAGTACGGCCTTAATTAAACACCCTTAAAATCAGTTTCACGACGTTCCGCAAAGGCCTTCATACCTTCAATAGAATCCTGAGATAAGGTAGCGATTGGCAGCGCACTTTCTGCCCATTGCATGGCAGTTTCATAGTCGAGATTAGCGGTACGTATCGCTAACATTTTACCCAGCTTCTGCGCTATTGGAGGACCGGCTTCAACTTCAAGAGCTAACTCCATGGTCTTAGCCTCAAGTTCTTCCGGCTCTACCAGATAGTTGGTGAGCCCGGACTCATGGGCTTCTTCGGCACTCATAAAACGCCCTGTCATCGTCAATTCCATCGCTTTACGCCAACCCAGCAATTTGGGCAGTGACCAGAAGCCGCCAAGATCAGCAAACACGCCTCGTTTAACATAGGCAACCTGATAACGCGCAGCCGTGGAGCCGACAGCCATATCACAATGGGAGGTGAGATCAAAACCAGCCCCTACTGCGGCACCATTAATCATCGCAATAATAGGTACCTCCATACGCCGCAGGGCGATATAGGCTTCAGTCTCGTGCTTGAAATTCATACGTATGCCTTCCGGATCGGGGACGCCTGGTTCTTTGGGCTCCGCTTTCTTTTCTGGATTTGCATTACCCCCCATATCCATACCAGCACAAAAACCCCGACCCGCACCAGTAATAACAATACAGCGAATACTACGATCAAATCTTGCTTCGACAAGAATTTCA
>JAQWMV010000038.1 GCA_029246605.1 Pseudomonadales bacterium
ATCTTACCACTTCATTTTTTCCTAAAATAGCAATGAGGTTTTTGGGTACACGTCTTCTGAAATGGTAGACGTTTTGACGTTTGATTAGGTAGGTTTGCATGTGCATGTGTGGCACCTCGTGTAGCAAATCGTGTGTTTTGCCAACACAAAATGAAACACGTGCACCACGAGACGCTGCCAATACTCGCTCTCAGCAACTTCTGATGAAATATGGTGGAGGTGGCGGGAGTTGAACCCGCGTCCGTCAGTTCTCTGCCTTCGGCTCTACATGCTTAGTTCGTTTATTGTTTAACCTTTCACTAGCCCAGCGAACAGGGATTAAAAGGCGAGCTTGCTTTATGTTTAACTGCTTTAACCACAAGCGGGGTCTGGCAGCGGTCCCATGAGTCGTGCCCTCGGTTTGAATACATGGGCACATTCGCCCCGAGGTTAACTAACTTAAATGTTCCCTAAGGAACCTCCGGCCGGAGCCGAAGAAATTTAGGCAGCTAGTGCATAGTTTTCGTCATTGGCAACTATAAAAGTTACAGCGATTGTTTTACGAGAGTCACTACCCTCTCGGCATGCACCTCAGGGTTCGTAACCGGCGTCGAAGCCAAGTCACCCCCAGATGTAAATCTATTGTACTCCTTTAGATTGGGATTCTCGGTGAAAAATCAACGATTGTGTACTTTGATCATGCGCTGTTTTTGCACTTGCCACTCCCGGTCCTTGATTGTCGCTCGCTTATCGTGCTCTTTCTTACCGGTGGCGAGAGCGATCTCGCATTTCACGTGATTGCCTTTCCAATACAGGGCAAGCGGAATACAGGTTTGTCCCTTTTTTTTCGTTGCGCCGATGAGCTTGGCGAGCTCACGCCTGTGCAATAAGAGCTTTCGTGTGCGCTGTGGATCAGCAAGGACGTGAGACGACGCCGTTCGCAGGGGTGTGATGTTACAGCCAAGTAAAAATGCCTCGCCGTCTTTTAGCAAGATATAGGTATCCGTGAGCTGGGCTTTGCCAGCTCTGAGCGATTTGACTTCCCACCCTGATAAAGCAACACCGGCTTCGAATTTCTCGTGTAGAAGATACTCAAAGCGAGCCTTTTTGTTCTGGGCGATTGTCCCTGGACCAGCTTTTTTTGCCATTATGATCCCCGTGGGGGCGCCATTATAGGCGGGGAGACAATAAAGTACAGATCAACTGGTTGAGGCGGTTTCAATAATCCATGACAATGGGCGCTATTGCTTCCAGGGAGAGTTTTATGGATTCACAGCATGGCATGTGGTCTTCGCGTACGGTTTTTGTGCTTGCCGCGGCGGGCTCAGCTGTCGGACTTGGCAACATCTGGCGGTTTCCCTATGTAGCTGGAGAAAATGGCGGTGGGGCATTCGTGCTGGTTTACCTCGCCTGTATCTTTTTGATCGGTATTCCCATTATGGCATCGGAAATATTGATAGGCAGGGCAGGCAGACAGAGCCCGATTAATTCAGTACGGACCCTTTCTGCGGGTTCAGGTGCAAATCCTCTCTGGCAGGCAGTTGGTTGGATGGGTGCGCTGGCTGGTTTCATGATTCTATCGTTCTATGCGGTGATAGCGGGCTGGGTGTTGTCTTATGTTCTCCAGCTTGGTGCTGGTACATACAATGGGGCTGATGCCGAATTTGCTAGCAATGCGTTTTCAGACTTTATCGGCAATGTTTGGTCCGTAGTGGGTTGTTACACCGTCTTTATGGCGTTAACCATATTTATTACCGCTCGAGGCGTTGGCAGAGGTCTTGAGGTCGCCGTTAAGTATTTGATGCCGACACTGTTTTTCCTCCTGATTGTCCTGGTGATCTACGCGGCAGTCACGTCGGGCCACTTTATGGAAGGCATCGCATTTCTATTCTCCTTTGATGTTGAAAAACTCACCTGGAACAGTGTGTTGATTGCTATGGGACAGGCGTTCTTCACATTGAGTTTGGGTATGGGAGCGATAATGGCCTATGGCGCCTATATGCCTAAGGACGTTTCTATTATCGGTACTGCCACCACGGTGGCGCTGATGGATACTGCAGTCGCACTGATGTCTGGGCTTATCATTTTTCCACTAGTATTTGCCAATGGTCTGGAAAGTAGCGGTGGGCCTGGATTGATGTTTATCACCTTACCACTGGCTTTTGGTCAGATGTCAGGCGGTCAGTTCTTTGGTTGTGTGTTTTTTATCCTGGTCACTTTTGCAGCGATAACTTCTGCGATTTCGCTGGTTGAGCCTGCAGTGGCGTGGATTGTTGAACGAATGAAGGTATCCCGGGTTAGTGCCGCGCTTATAGTGGGTGGTTTTGTATGGATTTTGGGTCTGGGCAGTGCCTTTTCCTCGAATATCTGGGCAGATGTCTACATCGTGGGCAACATGACTTTCCTTGACACGATGGATTATGTGTCCAACAACATCATTTTACCCTTGGGCGGTATCCTGATCGCACTATTCGCGGGGTGGGTGGTAGATAAAAAAATTCGCGACGAACAGATGGCAGCCGATTTACTCTACTACCCTGTGTGGCAGGTACTGACGCGGTTTGTTGCACCTATCGCTGTCTCCATCGTGTTTTTGATGACTTTTCTAAACGGCTGATGCGGATCGTGCGGTCCGCCCTGGTACCCTACAGTGATGAAGTTGTGTTCAGCGTTGTCAACGATGTTGAGTCTTACCCAAAGTTCTTACCCTGGTGCAGAGGCTGTGAGGTTATATCAAGGGATTCAACCGAAATAGTTGCACGCCTGGATTTGGCCGGTGCGGGTGTTAGTCAAAGTTTTACAACCAGAAACCTATTGTGTCCGCCGAAATCGATTCATCTATCCCTGGTGGACGGTCCGTTTGCGCAATTGGAAGGGGAGTGGCACTTTACACGTCTTGATGCTGCGGCGTGCAAAATAGAGATGACCCTATCCTTTTCTGTCGATAATTCAGTGTTGAGTCTCGCGGTAGGAAAGGTTTTTGAAGCAGCAGCGGACAAAATGGTAGACGCATTTTGCTCAAGGGTGGATGCGCTACATGGTTGATCTCAGTATTGAAGTTGTCTGTGTAGCCAAGGGTAGAGAGGTCCATCAGAAACTCAAAGTAAGTGACGGAACGACACTGGGCGAAGCCATTAATCAGTCCGGTATTATTGAGCAATTTCCTGATTTCGATATTGTGAAAGCTCGAAAGGGTATCTTTGGTACCCTGCGTTCCGAGAGTTGGTTATTGAAGGATCTGGATCGGGTAGAAATATATCAACCGTTGATTTTTGATCCCAGGGAGGCACGTCGTCGTCGTGCTGCTAAACAGGGTTAGCGTCTTTTTGGTCTGAGGGCAGATAGTCACCTTCAAAATAGCTCAACAGATCTTCGCGAAAGTGCACGATCAAAATCCTTTGTGAATGCTCCCCACCGGCAACCTGCATTGTGTAAATGTAATCCCAACGATCCCGATTGAGGCTATCGTCGATTACCGGGTTACCGAGGATGAATCGAACCTGACTTTTTGTCATGCCGGGCTTGAGCTTGTCTATCATGGCTTGGCTGATGACATTACCCTGTTGCACGTTGATTCTGTGTACACCCGGAAAACGAAAACTGGAACAGCTGACTAATAGAATTGTAAATAAAATGAGTAAATATTTCATAACTGCTGTGGTAGTACCGCGTTTCTTTGTAGAATCAGGATTCTAACTTGACTGACATAAATCTTCATCTGCCTAGAGTAACACTAATGAGCGAAACCAGAGAACTCAAAGATCATGGCCTAAAGGCGACTTTTCCGCGCCGCAAGATACTTGAGTTGATGGAGAGTTCTGAAGTGCGTCACTTTAGTGCTGAAGATATTTACAGGATGTTGCTTAACAATGATTTTGAGATAGGCCTTGCGACGGTATATCGCGTACTGACGCAGTTTGAGGTCGCAGGCATGGTAGTGAAGCACCATTTTGAGGAAGGTCATTCGGTTTTCGAATTATCTTCTGATCTGCATCATGATCACATCGTGTGTGTACGCTGCGGTAAAGTTGAGGAATTTCACGATGATGAAATCGAATCACGACAGTGTGGCATAGCAGCACGCATGGGTTTTGAACTAACAGATCACGATCTCAATTTGTATGGACTATGTCCAACCTGTCAAACGTTGGCTAATTAGTTTCCCTGACATCAGCTAACATCTGTTCGGCGTGGGCGAGGGATTGATCTGTTATTTCGATGCCGCCCAGCATCCTGGCTACCTCTGAAATGCGGGCAGTGCCTTTAAGATCTTCAATGTTAATCATCGGGTCGCGCTCACTATCCTTAGAAACGTGAAGGTGATGGTGCCCCTGGGCAGCTACCTGCGGCAAATGAGTGACACAGATAATTTGTGCAGACTCACCAAGATGGCGTAAAAGTGAGCCGACAACTTCGGCGACCGCGCCCCCTATCCCAACATCTACCTCGTCGAATACCAGAGTTGGAACCTGCGATGTATTAGCGGTAACGACTTGGATTGCCAAACTAATACGCGATAGCTCTCCACCAGACGCAACTCGAGCCAAAGGTCGTGCCGGTTGTTTTGGGTTTGTGCTAACCAGGAACTCGATGTCTTCAAATCCATGCAGGTGCAAAGATTCTTTTCTTGGTTTTAACAAAATACTGAATGTAGCCCCTTCCATCCCAAGATCTGCCAGTTTTTCGCACACGGACTGCTCGAGCAAAACAGATGACTTCAGGCGTGCTTTGCTGAGCGACTTTGCGGCCTTTTGGTAGCGTGCATCAATCTCAAGAAGTTCACACTGCAGTGATTCAATCTCGACATCAACGTGTTCGAGGTCAGCGATTTCTTTTTGGATTTTTGTCTTCAAATCAACAAGCTCGGTCGGTACGACACGATGTTTACGGGCAAGCTCGTAAATTGAGGACAGGCTATCCTCAACTTCTTTGAGTCGCTGTGGATCTGCTGTGAAGTTAGCTGTAATTGATACCAGGTCGTCGATCGCCTCTTCGACCTGGATCTGACTGCTGGTGAGCATCTCTATTACTCCCTGCAACGCGGAGTCATCAATTGCGGTTAGCTGATCCACCGCCCTTGCCAGCATTGTACTGACGTTGCTCGCGTCATTGTCGCGGCAAAGGCCAATAGCCTCGTGACAGTGACTAAGTATCGATTCAGCATTTGCCAGACGTTTTTGTTCCTGTTCCAAATCGAGTGTCTCGTCCAGGTTGTGACCATTGAGCTCTTCGATCTGATATTGCAGCAGCTGTAATCTTGCGGAGCCACTGTTATCGGATCCTGTCAGTGCCTGTAATCGATCCTGTTTTTCGACATAGTCTCGATAATAGCGTTGAACTTTTGATTGTAATACGTTGTGCGCGCCAAATTCGTCCAGCAGCCGACGGTGGGTATCGGGCTTTAGCAGGGATTGATGTTCATGTTGCGAATGGATGTCAGCGAGTAGGTTTCCCAGGGCCTGCATATCGGCCAGTGTACTGGGGGCGCTATTGATGAATCCCCGGGAACGGCCATCTGCTGTGA
>JAQWMV010000126.1 GCA_029246605.1 Pseudomonadales bacterium
CATGTTGTTGAAGCCATGGATATAGAGCAGTATTTGCTTTGCAGAAGAATCCTTGAGTGCCTTAAAGAAATTCTGATTACCGATTTCCCGGTAGTTATTTTTGTTCTTGCGCTCGCAGAAATACAAATCGCGCGACGCGTCTTTGTTTTGATAGTTGAACGAAATTTTTCGACCTGGGTTGTTGGCGATAGGGCCTTGTATGGGTATTCGGTTGGTAACGAATAAAATGTAACTTCCCTGTTCATGTGTGAGCTAGGACGCAAGTATACTGGATTAAGTTATTGGAAATAGGCTGCTTTATTGGCGCCGCAGACAGGAGATAACCCATGAGCCGCATAGTACTGTTCAACAAACCATGCGACGTTCTCTCTCAATTCACCGACAAGAACGGCCGCACAACGCTCAAGGGTTACATCGACATCCCGGATGTTCAGGTAGCCGGTAGACTCGATCGTGACAGCGAAGGCTTGCTGATGCTGACAGACTCCGGTGCGCTGCAACACAAAATCACACAACCGAAACATAAGGTCAGCAAAACCTACTGGGTTCAGGTCGAAGGCGCGCCACAAGAGACAGATCTGCAACCTTTGCGTGATGGCATCGCTCTGAAAGATGGCATCACCCTGCCAGCGAAAGTAGCACCGATGGATGAGCCCGACAATTTGTGGGCCCGTAACCCGCCCATTAGGGAACGTAAAAGCATCCCCGATACCTGGCTCAATATGACGATCAGCGAGGGCCGCAATCGTCAGGTAAGACGTATGTGCGCAGCCGCTGGCTTTCCTGTTCTCAGGCTGATTCGCTATCGGATAGGGTCATGGACGTTGGATGGGATCGAGCCTGGGCAATACACTGAGCTGTAGCAATCAGTCTTCCACTTAGGAAAGTTCAGCCTCGTTTATTCTATCCAACCGCGCTTCTTCTTCCTCAATTGCAGCCTGTATTTCCGTCATGATCGCGTTAACGTCGGCACTTCGGCTATCGTCCTCAAACTTACCGGACAGTGTGCTGTCGGGGTGTAATTCACCGGCTTCATACAGTGCCCAGATTTCTTCAGCGAATCGACTGCCAACCAGTTCAGGTGCAAACTGGCCGTAGTAGTTGCTGAGGTTGTTAACGTCACGCAGCAACATCGACCGCGCATGGTTGTTAGCGGCCGCATTGACGGCCTGCGGTAAATCGATGATCACAGGACCGTGCTCACCCACCAACACATTGAATTCAGACAGATCGCCATGCACCAACCCGGCGCACAGCATGCGCACAACATAGCCCATTAAGACACTATGATCCTGTACAGCCTGTTCGGCAGTGAAGGCTACGTCACTTAAGCGTGGTGCAACATCACCCTCGGCATCACAGATCAACTCCATCAGCAGCACACCGTCGACGCAGCCATATTGCTCAGGCACACGCACACCGGCTTCCGCCAGTTTACGCAATGCGTCTACTTCGGCGTTTTGCCAGATCTCTTCAGTTTGCTTGCGGCCATACTTCGAGCCTTTTTCCATTGCACGATTACGACGGGTATTGCCAGTTTTGCGACCCTCACGGTAGGTAACTGCCTGTTTGAAGCTACGTTTCATGGCCTCTTTATAGACTTTGGCACAACGAATCTCTGTGCCGCAGCGCACCACGAAGACATTGGCTTCTTTGCCACTCATCAATCGACTGAGCACCGCATCAATGATGCCATCGTCGATAAGTGGTTGAATTCGTTTTAGTATTTTCATAATCGCGTTTTACAGGATTTTGTGATGAGAGGGAACAGAATTCACAGACATATTTTGGTCTGGAACCTGAAGATACAGGAAATTTTATCGCCTTTGATGGTACCGAGGTGCAATGGTAGCAAAGTAACGATGTCTTTTGGTGTGCCCCTTTCCCTTTGTGGGCACGAATAGTCTGTTCTAAAACCCTGACCCCTGTCTTCTTTAACAGCGCGGTAAATCTTGGTATGGGCGTCCGCGGACCAGAATAAGATTGGGACATCCATTATTTAAGAACTCGTCTTGTTTCTGTGTGGGAGAAAACTAAGATCTTGTAGGGTTGATCTTTGTTTCACATAGAAAATTTCACAATGCGGCTGCGTCAATGTCTCAGGTAATGGATGTCCCCGTCTTTCCAGGGGTTTCATCGAATCGCCAGGGCTTAACTAGCTGTGGGCTAGCGCACAGGCATCCATTTGGCGTTTAGCCTCGTATAAGAGGGTGAGTTGAAAAATTTAAGATACACATGAAAGCTATCTGGAACGGTACCGTCATTGCTGAATCCAACGACACGGTCGTTGTTCAAGGAAACCATTACTTTCCCTTTGAATCTTTAAAGCAACAGTTTTTCACGGACAGCCTGAGCACGTCAGCATGTCCCTGGAAAGGGACTGCTTTATACTGTTCTGTCGTTGTAGACCACAAAGAGGCCATCGATGCAGCATGGTATTACCCAAAACCGAAGACGGCGGCAAATCACATCTCAGGCAAGTATGCCTTCTGGCGAGGTGTTGAAATTGTTGAATCGGGATCACCTTGAGACGGGCCCAGATGATCCCGCGACTAAAAACTAGTGATAAAGTCATCAGCGCCCGGGCGCATTGGCGCTATCGTGGGCAGTCACGCCCTGAATTTGCAGATCAACTTGAAGTGGGAAAAACGTCAGTTTGGGATTTTCCGAGACCACCGAAACAAGTTCAGGTAGATAAACCTTTAACTGTAAAGTTAAACGGTAACGTCATCGCCTATACCGAACGCGGCATGGCCGTCATGGAAACAGCCGGTGCACCGACCTATTACTTCCCACCAGAAGATGTACAGGTACCACTGTCGTCCACAAACACCCGTTCGCTTTGTGAGTGGAAAGGAGTAGCACGTTCTCTTTCCGTCTGTGGAGTTGATAATGCGGCCTGGCGTTATGAAGAAATGTTCGAGGAGTTTGAATCCCTCTATCTCTGGGTTGCGTTCTATCCGAGCTTGCTGGATTGCTATGTGGTTAGTGAGCGCGTAACCCCCCAACTCGGTGGATACTATGGCGGCTGGGTTACCAGCGATCTCTGTGGTCCGATCAAAGGTGAACCTGGAAGCTCTGGCTGGTAACCCTTCACCTGTGAATATTTTTATCCTGGATCTCGATATCCATAGATGCGCGTCTGACCACTGTGATCAGCATGTGAACAAAATGATTCTTGAGAGCGTGCAACTCCACTGTATCGCCCTCAACAAAAACACCTTTATATCCATGAAAAACCCAGCTTTGCGACCTGAAAAAAGCGACCAGCACCAGACTAGTTTACAAACGCTACGTAAAACTCTCACCGCTGTTCTCAAACAGATTTAGGCAATGTACTGAATAACGCTGTTTAGGCAATCGAGAACGATCCGTTAACGTGGAAGCGAGTCAGTCAACACTGAGGTTGATCAACCTACACATACCGATCTATTTGAACCGCCCATGCGTACATAAGTTATGAATAACCTAGTCATCCGAGCAGCAGAAACCTACGACCTTAGGGCTATCAATCGAGTCATCGAATCAGCGGTTTGGAACTGGCCCGCTAGTTCTCGCTTTAAAAAGCTGGCAGTAACCCCGTTGCAGTACGATGACCTTGACCTTACCCACTACAATTTTCTGGTCGCAGAATTTCACTACGAGATCGTTGCCATCGCAGCCTGGGACCCAGACATGACCAATGCTCTGCCAGATGGAACAGGAGGGTTGTTCCATGGTCTTTACGTTCTGCCTGTTTTGCAGCGACAGGGCATTGGGCGAGCATTGATAGACGCTGTATTCAAAAGCGCTGCCGATAGAGGTCTTTCAGGGTTGCTTGTTAAAGCACACAAATTTTCTCGATCGTACTTTGAGAAACAAGGGCTCGAAGTTATAGCGTCAAATGAGGGCGAATATCCCTGGCAGTATTGGAAAAAATTTTCGGAGTAACATCATGAGTATTTTTAAGTGGTTTAAAAAGGACCCTGCAAAGAAACTCCAGAAGGAATATCTCCTCAAACTGGAAAAGGCAATGCACGCACAGCGCAATGGGAACATAAGAGAGTATTCTTTCCTGACTGCTGAAGCGGAAGCGGTAAGAGAGAAATTAGAAGCGTTAGATTCCGGGCGCGCGGAAGCCTAGCGACATGTCCAGTAAGACTTCCATCGCGATCATTGGCTGTGGCATGGCGGGAGTTTCACTTGCACGCCTGCTCGTTGATGACAGGCCCTCGGTAACAGTTACGCTTTTTGATAAGGGAAGGGGCTTAGGAGGTCGTATGGCAACTCGCTATACAGAAGACCTGGAGTTTGATCACGGGGCGCAGTTTTTCACCGTTCGCGGTCAGCCTTTTGAACAGTTTCTCAAACCCTATAGAAGCTCATTCAAAGAATGGAAGCCGGCTATCACGACGCTTTCTCCGAACTACAAAAAGTACAATCGCATTTGGTTTGAGCCCCATTATGTAAGTGCTCCCAGAATGAACTCGCTCTGCAAGCAAATTGCGCAAGGTCTGCACGTCCAACTGCAACAGAAGATCCTTGATGTCAGTGGTAGACCCGGTCGATGGGTTTTGGAGAGTGAACATAGCCTCGCAGGGCCTTTTGACTGGGTAATTTCAACAGCACCGGCACCGCAAACCCAGGACATTCTTAAAGTCCCAGAGTTTAACGTGACCTACGACCCAACATACGCACTAATGGTCCCTATCGCGAAAAAGACTTCTTTTGATGCTGCCGTCGTCAGAGACTCGCCCCTTTCCTGGCTGGCTGTAACAGCCTCAAAACCGGGGCGAGGCCATGTCAATCAGCGAAGTATCGTTGCGCACGCGAGCACAGCCTGGTCTGCTAAACACCTCAACACATCTGCGGAGGAGGTGAAAGCCGAGATGCTTCATGCGCTAAATCAGTTGTCACTGGAAGGACTACAGGATGAACTGGCTGCACTGCACCTCTGGCGTTTCGCGAGACCCTCCACCGTGACCGATGATTCGTATTACCTTGATACAAGAAAACAGCTGGCTGCCTGCGGAGACTGGTGTCGTGGTACTAACGTAGAAGATGCCTTCCAGAGTGCCTATGAGCTTTTCCTGGCGATCCGTACTCAAATCCCCAAGCCCGCAGGGAACCTTAGCTAGGTTCTTCGTACGTCAGGCTAATATTTATTGTCAGCCGATTATTACCTTTCATCGGTTGGCCTATCATCTCGTCATAAGCTGACGTATGGATCAGTAGGGCGCTCGAAAATGGCAGAGGTGCCAGCGCTTTCTTTGCCGCTCCAAGACTTCGAAACGTCATGCTTTCTCCTTTTTCATTCAATACAACTGCCTGCTGTGCCTTTTGCCTGAGGTAAATGGCATAAATATCACCTTCCAGGCTGATGATGAGTAGTTCACCCTCAGGAGCGGCGCTAAGCGCGGAGAAAGAGATAGTTTTGGATGCTGTCATTGTTGGTACCTGTTGCGATATCTCAGGTCTGCCCAGGTGCTATAAACGTGCTCCGCAATCAGGCGGATGACCGGCCAGTGCATCCATCGCCACAGGAATCCCCACCTTGTGTACTGCCAGGCCTCTATATTGGCTGTGAGCCCGCTGATGATCTCTCCATTTGCCTTGACGAGGTGTAGATTTCGCAACAGGTTATGTTTTTCGAGATTGTCTGGTAGTGCTGCTTGATGAATATCTACCAGGACCAGTGAATCATTTTTTAATCGGCTTAGTCGTTTCATTTCTGCATTACACAATGGACAGGCACCGTCAAAGTAAAGCGTGTCGTTTTGTTTATCCATAATTGGTATACGTTGTGACCAGCGTTCTGGATCTCGGTGATCCAAAACGCCACGGGGCTCGTATTACCTGTTAACTCGGCCGTTAGGAAAGCACCGTGGCAAGACCGACCCTACTTCTTTTTCTACTTATTCTTTTCCCCAGTATTTGCCAGGCAAACGAGGAGTCGAGTTGGCAGTTTGAAGTGCTGCTGGATAATAAGATCATTGGGGAGCATCAGTTTACGGTGACGGATACAGACCTCGAAAGAACCGTCGTCAGTGCCGCGTCGTTCGATGTTAAGGTCCTGTTCCTGAACCTCTACCGTTATCGTCACGCCAATACTGAGCGCTGGCAGGGTGACTGCCTTCGCTCGATCGAAACCACGACCGATGCGAACGGAAAATCTTTTGCGGTCAGCGGCGAGGCGCTGGAAAACGAATTCATCATTACAACGCTGGAGCAACGAAACTCGCTTAATGGCTGTGTCATGACCTTTGCCTATTGGGATCGAGATTTTCTCGAACAGCCAAGGCTGCTTAATGCTCAAACGGGTGAATACGAAAGCGTGAATGTCAGAGAGCCGCAGGAGGACACAGTACGCTTCAACAATGTTGAGTTACCTGCCTATCGGGTTCAGTTGGAAACCAAAAAAGGCGCGCTGTCGCTCTGGTACGGGTCTGAAGACAAACGGTGGCTTGCTCTTGAATCCATCACCAGGGACGGCAGAAAGCTCAGCTACAGACCGGTCAAGTTGCCCGAAGTTGAGATGAAAAGTCGGCTTTCGTCAATAAACTAGCGGTTTAACACCCTATGCAGAATAAGCCTTTAATTCCTCGACAACCGCCGCGCCAAGGGCAACCTCTTCCTGCGCATGCTCACAACAGACTTTCAAGTTGAACAGTCTGCAGCCCGCCTCGACATAAGGTGCGAGCTGTTCTGCTACCTGAGCTGGAGTGCCCGAGGGCGTATATCGCTCAAACTTGGAGAATGGAATTTGATAGAAAGACTCCATACCCTGCTTCACTGTAGCATGGGCTTTTGAAGCGTCTTTGCTGTCTACGCCAACCCAGGGCTGATAGCCGTGGCACCAATTAATATCGTTTCGCCCCAGCGACAGCGCTTCACTGGCAACGATTTCTACCGCCTGGGAATATCTTCGAGCTGAGCACCACACACCAACCCAGCCTTCTCCGAACCGCGCCGTTCTCGTTAGAGCCGCATCCGAGCGACCGCCAACCATAATAGGAATCGCAATTTTAGGTTTGGGCTTAATAATTGCGTCGGTTACATCAAATTCTAGACCCTGAAAGGTAACCGACTGGCCGTCCAGCAGCCCTTTGATTATCTCCAAAGACTCGTTTGCACGTACGCCTCGTCTGCGTGGGTTAACGCCACAAACTTCCATCTCATGTGGATCTTCGCCGCCAATGCCGACGCCAAAAATTAGTCTGCCAGAAGCAATTCTGGCCATGCTGGCAAGTTGTCTGGCTATGGGCAAAGGGTGGCGTAATGGCAGCAGATAAATACTGGTCATCACGCCAATGGTTGGATGCAGTTGAGACAGCGAAGCCACCTCAACAAAACCATCGGTGCCAGAGCCATTACGAAAAGAAACATGGTCCGCCATAAAAATATGATCAAACCCTGAACTGGCTATTTCGTTCACTGCTTGCTGGCGCTGGGTCCAATCTAAGGACCAAAGATTACTCGGCGTACCAAGACCAAATTTCAATTCCACACCTACTCCTTAATACTCTACCGCCAACCCTCAATCAAAGCCCGAAAGCTTCATCATCCAAGCCCAACATAACGCGCCCGGCCAATTCCATTATAGGCTCGCCGACCATCATATGTTGAGACGCTACATGGACATCGCGAAAATGCCGCTGCAGGCAGGAGGTCTCGTATACCGAAGTACCACCAACAACTCTGTACATTTTATCAATAACTTTTATAGCCGTATTTACCGCATGCACAGTTGCAGTGCGCATTTTGCGACGATCTTCTATATCGCCCGGTGCAAGTTGCGCGTTCTGCCAACCCTCCTGAATACTTTGGTAAAACAAAGCGTTGGCCGCATTTAATGCGGTATCAGATTGCGCTAAATCAATATGCAACGAGGGGCGTAGAGCCAGCGTTCGGCGACTGCCTTGAGGAGTTTTCTCTTTCGATACACGAACGACTTCGTTTAGGCTCGCACGCGCCATGCCTAAACAAATAGCGCCAATTGGTATACCTAATAATGAAAATTTAGGAAACCGATAAATCGGTTTATGCGCTTGGGGTGTATCCTCTACGTTGCCGGCCAGCCGCTGCGCTGAGACCCAGACGTTTTCTGCGACATAGTCACTAGAACCCGAGCCCCGCATCCCAGAAACATGCCAGTTATCTTGTATCAAAATTTCTTCCGGCCGAAAGAAAACTCGGGAAAGCGGCACATCTTTGGTTACCCGCTGTCCCTGAGCGTCAATCTCATGAACACCGCCAGAAATCCATTCAGCATTTCGACAGCCTGAACCCCAGCGCCAATGTCCGTTAATTAAATAGCCCGGCTGGCCGTCTCGCGATTCAAAAAGTGCGCTGCCACTATCAGCGAAAACGCCACTGGTGATCACGTTCGGATTTTGCAACATTGTTTCCAACTGGACAGGTTGCAGCGCGCCAAATAAATATTGTGATGTTGCACCAATAAAGATGCACCACCCGGTAGAACCATTTGCCATAGCGAGCTGTTCACAGATTTTACAAAATGCCTCGGGCGAAACACCTAAACCGCCCAAATCTTCTGGCACGATCAATCTATAAAAGCCCAATTGGGCCAATCGATCGGCTAAGTCTTGGGGTAATTGACGCAACTGATCAATTTCTCCCCCACGCCTTTCTAGTTCAGGCTGAAGGGCTATTGCCGAATCCATCAGTTTTTTTTCTATATCATTAATTACCATATTCATAAGACCCCCTATCGGTGGACTACCACCGCTGCAAAAATTCTGGCGCGACTTGCAAACCGATAAAAATCGGCAACATGAGAAACATTACAGTGTACTGAAAGCCTTTGATGCCTTAGGACTGACCTGTTTTGTCGAAGTCTGCTGGAAGATGTATATTCTTAGTGAGAGGTCGATAATAAGATCGTATTCCCATAAATCTCGCTGTACAACTAGGCGAGGTTCTCTAATTTTCTTCGACCATCAGAAATCTTATTTAGCAACCTTTGTACTCCTTCTCCACACATTCACGGGCTAGCTTCTGTGCTTCTTCTGTTTCTACACTAATGTCAGAACCTGTAAGTAAATTAAAATGGTGTTTCATAGATGCTTCTACCGCCATCTGGAGGCCGGCAGGAACAATAAAAGAGTCATGAACTGGAAGTACGACAATGTCTTCTTTCCAAAATTCTAACATTACGGCTTCGGCAAGCTGTCTATCGATACATTGTGTCTTTAAACCTATCCGCTATTTATCTTCGTGCAGATCCACTGTGCCCGCATCACCGTCAACAGTAATCATTTGCCCATGCTTGATCCGTTGGGTGCTGTCGCCCGTCCCCACGACAGCCGGGATGCCGTATTCCCTAGCAACAATGGAGCCGTGGCTGATAACACCGCCGATATCAGTGACCAGCCCAGTCGCGTGGGCGAATAACGATGTCCAGGCCGGGTTTGTCATGACGCAGACCAGAATCGAGCCGGGCCGCATCTGGTCGAACTCCGCCGGTGATTCGATCACGCTGGCTGGTGCGGTAACCGTCCCCGGACTGACCGGAGCTCCCATCATTGTATCGGAGTTGGGATCGTTGACAGCCTCCACCGTCTTAAACCTCAAACTGGGGTCCTCAAGCGCATCAGGGGGAAGCGTTCCGGGCGGGCGTAGGTACTTGCGAGCTTCTCTCAGTTCGAAGCGTTCGGCAGCCAGTTGCTTGTATTCCAGCACTGACATTCCTCCCTTGCGGGCTTCAATGGCCTTCTTCAACTCGTATGTCATGAGGTAGAAGACGTGGTCTCGTTCGGAAAGCGTGCCTGCATCCGTCAGACGCTGCCCGAGCTCCAGGGCCAGGGCCCTGAGGGGTGGCCAGGCCAAATACAAGTAATACATTACCTCTTCACGAAGGTAGTAGAAACGAGAGGTAAACCAAAAGCGGAAGCGAAACTGCCAGTATTGCAGACCCCCAAGAAGCTGCACGATCTCATCCATCGCCTTTTCGCGCTTCTTCTTCGCTTCCATCTCGTGGTTCTTCGGATGGTAGTCCCTGTTGGAAATCATCGTTTTCAACGTGGAGAGCAGTCCCGAAGGATCTTCAAGGGGGAGAGGTTCCGCAAAATCAAAGTTGTATCCGAGATGACCATAGATGCCTAGGTATTCGTCGATCGCCTCGATAATCGGCTTGCCGTCCGGATGTGCCCCCAACGCCTTCATCATCCGCGTGGCCGGAGTGATGATGACCAATTCCGAGAGCGCATCATCGACCCGGATCTTCTTGGCGATTTCGAAAAGTTGTTCGTTCATTTCCATTGTCTTCGACGCGAAACCGCTGAGAAACTGGCCGCTGGTGAAGTGATGGTCCGGGAGCGCATCCTTCAAGAATACGTTAAGCTGCTCATCAGTCGCTCTGGAAACGCCAGAGGCCGAGCACCCGCCGCGTACCCAGTTGCTGCCAACCCAGTAGGCTCCTCCTGCCATGGCGGTTTCACGGATCCCTCTTAAAAGTTCCTCATCCGATGCCGTTTTGGGATTCACCTTCCGCCATTTCTCGGATGCCGCCGTGATGCTGGGCTTTGCCTCGTCGTAAAAGCCCCGGACCTGGATTTCGTTGATCTGAGTCCGGTTGTAGGAAGCGAAGGTGGCGCGATGGTTCGGGTTCTTGCTCTCGGGGGTAGTCACCGCATCCGCCACGTGTTCCAGACCTGAGTTTTCTGCCCAAAGGTCGAAGGCCTTGCGATCTTCCGTCGAAAGGTCAGCCAAGAACAACTCTAGGTCAGGCCCGGCCATTTCAGCGTTGCTCTTTTGGTACGCCATGAACTTGTTCAGAGTTTCCTCGGCGATCTTCTCGGCATCCTTCTTCCGCGCCTCCGCGTCCATCTCTGTCTCGGGAGCGTCCGTTTCCGCATTCTGTCTCTTCCCGGCCAGCCGCTTCTCCCTCGCCTCGAGGACGAATGGATAATCTACGCGCTGATAGCCGTAACCGTTCAGTGTTACAAACATGGGGCCGCCTCCAACCATGCGGCTTGACGTCTTCGTTCCGTCCAGGCTGGTTTCCAGGGCCTCACCCAAGTACAGCTCTTCGAACAGCGGCGCGCACGGGTCCGAGATATTTTCCATAATCTGGCGCCTGGAGATTATCACGGCAGGTGGCCTAGGCTCCCAAGAGACCTCTATCGGCTGGGGCGGCAGGCTCGTGATGGGTCGTGACTGCAGCAGAAAGAGCCTGCCGCCTGAAATGCCCCATTCGATATCCTGGGGTATGTTGTCGTACTGCTTCTCGATCTCCAAAGCAACCGTCGTCAATTGCTTCAAGCCATCTTCCGACAAGGACGACTGACCGCGTTCCCTGTCGGAGATGTCTTCCAGACGCGTTCCCTGATCGCCGTCGGACACGATCTTCTGCTCTTTTGCGCCGATAGTCGTCTCTTTCGCTGTCAGCGTCTCACGATCCACGATATAGGTGTCCGGCGTTACGTGGCCGCCAACGACCGCTTCGCCCAGACCGAAGCTAGCGTTGATAATGATCTCGGAACGTTCTCCGGTGAGCGGATTAGCGGTAAAGAGAATGCCGGAGACATCAGATGGCACCATAAGCTGAACGACGACCGCCATGGCCACCGCATCCTGTTCGATTCCCATCTCGTGTCGATAGCTGATAGCGCGCGCTGTCCAAAGGGATGCCCAACAGTTTCGGACCGTTTCGATAAGCGCATCCTCGCCGCGAATGTTTAGATAGGTATCCTGCTGGCCCGCAAATGACAGATTCGGCAAATCCTCCGCGTTGGCTGATGAACGGACCGCTACGGCCGGATTCTCGCCGTCCAACGCGGCATAGGACTGAAGGAGTTCAGTCTTCATTTCCTCGGACAGGTCCGGTTTCCCGATAAGGGCCTGAATGGACTCTGACGCGGCGTCGAATGACAAGGTGTATTCACCGATTTCCGGCCTTGCCAATTCGATGATCTTTTTTTGAAGGTCATTCGCCTCTATGAAATTCCTATACGCTGTGGTCGTCAGGTAGAAGCCGCCGGGAACGTCAAATCCGGCATTGGCCATCTCAGCCAGTGATCGGCCCTTACCGCCGACCACCTCCAATGTGGCCTCTCTTGTATTCAAGGGTAATATATAGGCTTTAGTCATATTCTCTATCTTCCCTTACATAAATGATAACGTAAACGCAGTCAGGAGTTGTGTCAGTACAACAAAAACGATAATGGTAGAATCAAACTTTTCATAGTTTACTTTCTTTTCTTTTAATAGAAATTAACTTAATTTATTACCAGACTCACCCCCTTGAGGACCTGCCAGTGAGGGTAAGTGTCGAGGAAATAGGAAGGGCGATGGCAAGACAAGCTCCTAAACCGGAGGTTTTCCTGTCAGTTCTCTAAGCCTATATTCCTTTATGAAATCTGTTTTACACTTTTTGCACTCTAACTTTAACGCTATTTTTCTTGGCGTATCGTCGCGGTGCAGGTGGTACTAAGCCCATCGAATTCTACCTTTACGCCTGTGCCGGGAGGAACTGGATAAACATCGCCCGGTGTTGAGCAAATGACTATTGCTCCAGACGTTAGCAACGCCTCGTCCCCTCTATTTTCTATTTCCAGTGTTCGCAACAACCAGGAAATAGTGCCCACCGGACCGGCGATATGCTCTATTTCCAACTCGGTCAGTTTGACTTTTTCTACCTGGACATCATCAATCCAAACGGTCATTGGGACGTCTAGCGGTATTTCTCCCAATAAGCATCTTTTTTTTTCGTTACAGTGCACAACTCCGGCGTGTATGCAGTTGGTACCGATTAATTCTAGTCCACGTCGCCCTTGATCGTCTTCTGACGGTCCATCCCAGCCCAGCATATGGATCTCTATTATGGGTTCGAACTCAACCTCCCACATAGAAACATCGTCGCCGCATGCTGATATTAGCCTGACCCCCAGTTCCCCTTCGATGCCTAAGCGCCGATAATCTACTTTTGAACCGTTCTCATGAGACTCTGTATTCCACAAGTAACCGTGCACTGATTCTGTCAGGCCCATGATCTTGGCACCCCTCCTGCGAATCGCAGCGCTCGTATACCCTATTTTAAATCCTACGACTTTCTCGCCGCGATTCTCGCGGAAGGTGCGTAAGGCTCGCTGGAGTTGATAGGCCTCGTCGACCGAGTTAGGTCCGTGGCTCTCCACAAAGATACGTCGATTGGTGCGCGTATCAAGGTCTTTCTGAAGACCAGATGCTAGAAGCTCTATATGTTTTATAGTGATAAGAAGTTACCCTCCGGAAATAATAAACCCTACCCATAATCAATAACGTATCGATACTAAACGTCGTTATTACAAAAGGGTACGGCATGATGCACCATTCGCCTCTGAACTCCCAAAAAAAATTAATGGCTGGGTTGATTCGTTAAGGAAGGTTGGGAAGCCTGCAAAGGTGATTGATTTCCCCTCAGTTACCACACAAAAACCCATCGCCAAAGACTCGAAAAGTTTGATATCTTGTAGTGACAGTTAGAAATCT
>JAQWMV010000055.1 GCA_029246605.1 Pseudomonadales bacterium
GGCCATTACCAACGAAGATGCGCCCATCAATCGCTGCCCACCGGGCGGTGACAACACAATTCGCGCACTGGCCAATTTACTGGGTCGCCCAGCGCTACCGCTGGATGCATCCGGCGGTGACGGTGTAGCGAAGATTGCGAAAATACGGGAATCGGAATGTATTGGCTGTACGCTTTGCTTACCAGCATGCCCCGTGGATGCCATCATCGGCGCACCACAGATGTTGCACGCAATCATCGGTGAGGCGTGCACAGGGTGCGAACTGTGCATTGCACCCTGCCCCGTCGACTGCATCGATATGCTGCCCCTGGATCAACCGGAGGTGACTCCACCGACAGCAGTTCTACCGTGCATCCATTGTGGTGACTGCATCCCTGTCTGCCCTCGGCAATTGACCCCGGTACAGCTCTATCAACAGGACCAATCTCTGGACGTACTGGTGTCACTTAGACTCACTGACTGTATCGAATGTGGTTTATGCGATCGTGTTTGTCCCAGCAACATTCCGCTGACAAACACCTTTGCTCTTGCCAAACAAAGACTGGCAGATCGCCAGGCGGAGGCACTCGTGGCCGAGCAAACGGAGCAACGTGTGAATCAGCACGACGCACGACTGTTGCATGCACAATCGGTGACCAGCAAACCTGATAGCAGCAACGATCTGTTAGCCAGATTAAAAAGCGAACTATGATTACCACGCCACGACTGATGCAGCAGTTTTTACTGGCGTTGATACCGGGTTCACTCGCCATGCTCTATGTGTTCGGTCCTGGTGTTGCCGTCAATATATTCGTTGCAGTAGTGGCTGCCGTTGGTCTGGAATTTTTTGCCTTAAAAGTACGCGGACTGCCCCCGGCGAATCTCCTGGATGGCAGCGCAGTGGTTACCGGGCTACTGTTAGCGCTGGCACTGCCACCGTTATTACCAATATGGATGATTGTGGTCGGCGTTGCCTTTGCAATACTGCTCGCCAAACATGTCTATGGTGGGCTGGGGCACAATTTGTTTAATCCAGCGATGATCGGCTTCGCCGTGCTGATTGTTTCTTTTCCCCTCGCGATGTCACGATGGGCGCCACCGCTTACTGACGTTAATTTCCTGCAACTCATGAGCATTAAACTCGGCGCCCCAATTTTCGACGCCGTCACCATGGCAACACCACTTGATGACTATAAGTTTCGTAGCGCCGTTACCAACGATGAATACTGGACACTAGCAAAAAACGGCAAATGGCAGGCTTGGATGATAGTCAATGTCGCCTTCCTGATATCCGGTTTATATCTACTCTACAAACGAATTTGTAGATGGCATGCACCGGTCGCGATGCTGGCGACTCTGGCGATATTGTCTGCCTTAAGTTTCGATAGCGGTAGCTCCAACAGCCTGGGTTCACCGCTATTTCATTTGTTGTCCGGCGCGACCATGCTGGGAGCTTTCTTTATTGTGACCGACCCCGTCACATCGCCAGATTCGACGCGCGGTCAATTGATATTTGGCATTGGCGTCGGAGTTTTGACGTTTATCATTCGTTCCTTCGGTGCTTACCCCGAAGGATTAGCCTTTGCGATTCTACTAATGAACGGTGTGACACCGCTGATCAACTATGTGGAATTCAGACTATGAATTTTCGCCAACTTACATTGCTGATGCTTACCATCGTTAGTGGGTCTTTAGTAAGTGGTTTGTACGCGATCACCCGAGATCAGATAAACAATAATCGAGAACAGTTCGAAGAAAAACAATTGGATGCGGTGGTCAACGATGACTTGCTAACCTTAACTAAAGTTGACGAGACGCATTACACTCTCACTAATGTCGATAGCGCAGCGGGCTCCGTGACGCTGATAACCACGCAGGATGGCTACAATGGTGTCATTACCCTTTGGGTCGCCACAGATGAGGTAGGCGACATCCGCGGTGTCCGCACAGCCTCACACCGGGAAACCCCAGGTATTGGAGACATTATCGAACATGAGGTCTCTGCGTGGATTGATCAGTTCGCGGAAACCGCCGAACCGGTTGATATAGTTTCCGGTGCAACGATTACAACGCGAGCTGTAATCAATGCCGTCAACAATCATCTGGACGATAGTTTCACTGAGGACAGCTCTGTTAGGGAAAAGCCCAATGAATGACTATCTCTCGATAACAAAAGACGGGCTTTGGTCCAATAACCCGGCACTTGTCCAGCTACTCGGCCTGTGTCCACTGCTCGCAGTATCGAATACTTTCGTCACAGCCCTGGGGCTAGGTCTGGTGACACTGCTCGTGCTCACCGCCGCGAATATGATCATCAGCCTCCTTCGCAATCTGTTGCACGACGCCATCAGATTACCGGTTCAGATTCTCATCATCGCGACGCTCGTCACATTGGCGGATATTGCACTGCAATCCTGGTACTTCGAATTACATCAACGCATTGGCTTGTTTGTCGCCCTGATCGTCACAAACTGCACCTTACTGGGTCGTGCAGAAGTTTTTGCATCACGCAATCCACTACTTGCCTCGATGATTGATGGCATCACGATGGGTCTGGGATTTCTCTGGGTACTGCTGATCATGGGCACAGCGCGAGAGATTTTTGGTCATGGCACTTTATTTCACAATCTTCACCTGCTGTTTGGCGACAAAGACGTTACATTACATTTTACTGACACGGGGTTTTTACTCATGGCCTTACCGCCTGGCGCATTTTTAACGCTAGGCTGTCTCATTGCTTTAAAAAATTATTTGGAGATGCGCCGTCGTGAACGCGGAAAAACGCTATCAGTTCCTAACTAAGTTACGGGAAGAAAACCCCAACCCCAGGACCGAACTCAATTATCAATCAAATTTCGAATTACTGATTTCGGTAATCCTTTCGGCACAGGCCACGGACGTCAGCGTCAACAAGGCGACTGCAAAGTTATACCCGGTAGCCAATACACCAATGGCAATCCATAAACTGGGCGAGCGCAAACTCAAAACCTATATCAAGACCATCGGGCTCTATAACAGTAAAGCCAAGAACATCATCAAGACCTGTAAAACCTTGGCAGAGGAACATAATTCAGTAGTGCCCAATACGCGTGAGGCACTTGAGGCACTTCCCGGTGTCGGACGAAAGACTGCCAATGTGGTGTTAAACACCGCGTTTGGGGAACCCACGATGGCGGTGGACACACATATTTTCCGCATCTCAAATCGAACCCGATTTGCAACCGGCAAGAATGTACTTCAAGTTGAAAAGAAGCTGGTAAAAGTAATTCCCGATGAATTTATGGTGTATGCGCACCATTGGCTAATATTGCATGGCCGGTACATTTGTACAGCACGGAATCCACGCTGCGGCGCCTGCGTGGTTTATGATTTGTGTGAATTCAATGGTAAGAAGAAGGATCTGGATTAAATGCTTGTTTAGACCTCGGGGCCAGAGGGCAGGTGTTGTCTTGCGCTTTCGCACGAGCCATCCCTGGGTCGCCGAAAAAAATGGTACCTATGATAAAGACGGTGTACGCCACAACAGCAGGGGGGACTTGGGTTCCCATTTGCGTAAGCATGATGCCGAAGCGCCGAGTTGGAGGAGGGAGACTACAGGCTCCCGGGGGAGGGCTCGGGGAGCCCGGATGGCCGATTTGACGCTAAAGCTAACGGGAACCCAAGCCCCCCTGCGAACACCGCTGGATGCCTCACGGCGTTAGTCGACCTTCCGGCCTCTTTTGGCAGCAATTTTTATGCGCAGAGCGTTGAGCTTGATGAACCCTGAGGCATCGGATTGGTCGTAGGCACCGGCATCATCTTCAAAGGTAACAATGCGGCTGTCGTAGAGGCTGTCTGTTGCAGATTCTCTGCCCACTACAATCACATTGCCTTTGTAGAGTTTAAGGTAGACCTTGCCGTTGACGTATTGCTGCGACTGGTCAATTAACGCCTGAAGCGCTTTGCGTTCCGGTGACCACCAGTAACCGTTATAGATCAGGCTGGCATAGCGCGGCATCAATTCGTCTTTGAGGTGCGCGAGTTCACGATCGAGGGTAACTGACTCTATCGCACGGTGGGCCTTAAGCAGAATCGTACCACCCGGTGTTTCATAACAGCCTCGGGCTTTCATACCGACATAGCGATTCTCGACAATATCGAGACGACCGATGCCATTTCCACCGCCCACTTTATTGAGATGCGTAAGTATTTCTGCGGGGGTCATGGCTTTGCCGTCAATAGCGGTGACATCACCGCTCTCAAAATTGAGTTCTATATAGGTAGGCTGATCAGGTGCCGCTTCCGGTGATACAGACCACAACCACATAGACTCCTCGGGTTCTGCGGCAGGGTCTTCAAGGATGCCACCCTCATAGGAAATATGCAGCAGGTTCGCATCCATGGAATACGGCGACTTTTCATCGTCATGTTTCTGATCTACCTGAATTTGGTGTTGCTCACAAAACGCCATCAGAGATTCTCTGGAGCTGAGATCCCATTCGCGCCAGGGCGCAATAACCTGAACGTCCGGTTTCAACGCATAGACACCTAATTCAAATCTGACCTGGTCATTACCTTTGCCCGTCGCACCATGTGCAACAGCTTGTGCACCAGTTTCATTAGCGATATCGACCAGTCGTTTGGCAATCAATGGGCGCGCGATAGATGTTCCCAGCAGGTATTCACCCTCATAGATGGTGTTACATCGAAACATGGGGAAGACAAAATCGCGTACGAACTCTTCTCGCACATCGTCGATAAAGATCTCTTTTACACCCATGCTATCGGCCTTAACTCGTGCAGGATCGAGTTCTTCACCCTGCCCAAGGTCCGCCGTGTAGGTCACAACCTCACAGTCATAGGTTTCTTGCAACCACTTCAGGATGACCGATGTATCCAGGCCACCAGAGTACGAAAGCACTACTTTGTCGATATCAGTCATATGTAAAACCCAAGTCGTGAGCGATCCGAAAAAAGAGCGCTATAGTAACGTTTTATATCGGTTTCGCAACATTCCCTGTATGGGATCATGATACAATGACGCGGTATCCGATAAGACTCTTTTTTTAATGCGTAGCATCTCAATTACACGCCCTGACGACTGGCATGTTCACCTACGAGACGGCGCCTATCTTCCGTTTACCGTACAAGATATCTCACGCTACTTCGGTCGCGCCATTATTATGCCAAATTTGGAAGCACCCGTAGAAACTGCAGCACAGGCTGGAGAATACCGAGCCAGAATCATTTCGTTAGTGCCTGAAGAACGTAGTTTTGTACCCCTCATGACCCTGTACCTGACTGACCGCACCACACCCCAGACCGTTGCGGACGCAAGCCAATCAGGCTTTGTGAATGCCATGAAGTTATACCCCGCCGGGGTTACAACCAACTCCGCCGCCGGTGTCAGTGGGATTGAACAACTCTACCCTGTATTTGAAGCGATGCAGGAACATCAGGTTGTACTTGCCGTTCATGGAGAAGTCGCAGACGATACCATTGACATATTTGATCGGGAGCGGGTGTTTATCGACCGACACCTCAAAGATATCAGCATAAAATTTCCAGCCCTACAAATTGTCTTCGAACACATCACTACCAGCGATGCGGTGGCATTTGTTCGCGAGAGTGCCAACAACGTCGCGGCAACAATCACCGTGCACCATCTGCTCTACAACCGCAATCATCTGCTCGCCGGCGGCATGAAACCAATTTTTTATTGCCTGCCAATCCTCAAAAGAGACGTACATCAGCAAGCTCTGGTAGAAGCTGCCACTTCAGGCCATGCCAGCTTTTTCTTGGGTACAGATTCTGCACCACACCCGCGTTCCGCGAAAGAGGATGCCTGCGGGTGTGCAGCGGGAGCCTATACAGCACACGCTGCAATTGAGTTATATGCGGAAGTCTTTTCGGCTGCAGGTTCGCTTGATCAACTCGAGGCTTTTGCCAGTCATCATGGCCCCGACTTCTATGGCCTGACACGCAACAACGACCAGATCACCCTGCAGGAGTTGCCATGGGACGTGCCAACCATAATGCCTTTCGCAGACGATGAACTGATCCCGATACGGGCAAACGAACAGGTCCAATGGTCAGTAGTAACGGAGTGATTCAATTTGTCTTCAGATAAAGCTCAAATTGCGCATCGATTTCGCGGCTTTCTACCGGTTGTTATTGATCTTGAAACTGGCGGTTTCAATTCGCAGACTGACGCCCTCTTAGAACTCGCCTGTGTCATCATCACCATGGGTGATGATGGTCTATTGGCCCCGGGGGAACGCGTGTTTTTTAATGTTGATCCTTTCCCTGGTGCGAACATTGAGCAGGCCTCACTTGATTTTACCGGCATTGACCCCGGCAACCCGTTGCGCGGCGCGGTACCGGAAAAAGAAGCGTTGATAGAAACATTCGGAGAGATTCGAACTGAAGTTCGCCAGACCGGATGTCAGCGCGCCATACTGGTCGGTCACAACGCATCCTTCGATCTTGGTTTTCTGATGGCTGCGTCAGCGCGTTGTAATATCAAGCGTAACCCTCTGCATCCCTTCTCAACGCTGGATACCGTATCATTGGGTGGGCTTGCCTTTGGACAAACGGTACTGGCCCGAGCCTGCGCCAGTGCAGGTATCGAGTTTAACGCTGACGAAGCGCACAGTGCAGACTATGACTGTGACAAAACGGCAGAGTTGTTTTGCGATATCGTCAACCGCTGGCGTAAATTATCCGCGCAATAAAAAACCCGCCAGAAGCGGGTTTTTATTTCTTAACAACTAAGCTATCTAATAGCTAATCAGCTATCAAGCGAATCCAAAGCCTTCTGGAATCGATTGGCATGAGAACGTTCAGCTTTAGCTAGCGTTTCCATCCAGTCTGCAATTTCATCAAAACCCTCATCCCGAGCGGTCTTCGCCATGCCAGGATACATATCGGTATATTCGTGGGTCTCACCAGCAATTGCAGCGGCCAGATTATTCGATGTGGTACCGATAGGCAGCCCTGTTGCAGGGTCTCCCGTTGCCTCTAAATATTCCAGATGGCCATGAGCATGTCCGGTTTCACCTTCGGCGGTGGAACGGAAAACGGTTGATACGTCGTTATAGCCTTCAACATCAGCTTTGGCTGCAAAATAGAGATATCGACGATTAGCCTGAGACTCACCGGCAAATGCGTCTTTTAAGTTTTTTTCTGTACCGCTACCTTTTAGATCCATTTGTTACCTCTTTTGTGTCTTTGTACTGGGTTAGTTACTAGGACTCAGAGTATACATTAGAGACCTTATTGTGAATACACATCACTCTTCTACGGGTGCAGCGTCCTTAATCATCGGTTCCAATTCACCACTTTGATACATCTCGTTAATAATGTCACAACCGCCTACCAATTCACCGCCTATAAATAATTGCGGAAAGGTCGGCCATTCAGATAATTGTGGCAGGTTTGCTCTGATTTCCGGATTCGCCAGAATATCGATGAAGGCAAATTTCTCGCCGCAGGCCATTAAGACCTGTGATGCCTGTGAGGAGAAACCGCACTGGGGCTGGTCTGGAGAACCCTTCATGTAAAGCAGTATCGGATTGCTGTCGATCTGCGATTTAATTTCTTCCATAATTTCCATAATTTCTATCTTTGTTACAGGAGCTGCAATGTTAACAGATTCTCCTGAACGCCGTAAGTTAGAATAGCGTTAGCTTAATTCGGCAAGTAATTCAACGATAGTTCGTTTCTTTTCC
>JAQWMV010000066.1 GCA_029246605.1 Pseudomonadales bacterium
TGTTTAGGTATTTTTTGATGTCAGCTTCAGACTGCCCCTTGTCTTTCATCGCTTTTCGTATTTCCGCTTCAGTGAGCGAATTTTTCTTTACGCCCGGCACTGCTGCCAGTTTCTCAAAGGCTTCCAGATCAGGCACGTCGATCGAGTTGATATTCACCTCGAACTCAAGGGTAACCTTATATTTAGTTGTTTCATTACTCATCACACTGCTCCAATTCCGGTCTAATCGAGAATCTCGACGATGCCAGCATCGCCATCGACACTGATGCGCTGGCCGCTTTTTAAGCGCTGGGTTACGTTACCAAGCCCCAGTACGGCTGGGATACCAAACTCCCGCGCCACGATAGAGCCATGCGCCAGTATGCTGCCAATGTCTGTGACTAATGCAATCGCATGGGAAAACAGTTGCGTCCATGCAGGGGTCGTCATCGGACATACCAGTATGGTATTTGGCTTCATATTGTCGAAATCAGCGGGCGATAAAATTACACTCACTTCGCCTTCGATCCGGCCTGGACTGACAGCGAAGCCACTCATTAGATTGCTGTCCGGTGAGTTCAACTTTTGTGTTGCAGCGCCGTTGGCGTGTTGCTCAATCGGTATTGCGCCAGGTGGATGAACGCGCTTTCTTGCTTCCCGCAGTTCACGGGCAGCGGCCGCCATTGAGGCAAGCTTAGGTAGTGCCTTGCCCTGTGCCCGCCCCTTGATCGCCTTCTCGATATTGTCGGTACGCAGATAATATAGATCATCGGCAGACTCAAACGTCCCGACATCCACCAGTCGTTGCCCCAGTTCAGCTGCCATGCTACGCAATACCGGCCACGACCCGCCTAACCAGAACACAACTTCTTCACGGTGCGGATAGAAGTGCCGCGCTTTCCAAAGGTGCCAGCGAAACTGCCACATCTGTTCTTCACTCAGTACTTCGCGTATTTCACGCACCGCTACTTTGCGCTTTTCAGCGACTTTGGCGTGATGCGCTCTCGGGTCGTAGTCTTTATCCTGGACCTGCGACTTCAGTGCAACCATGACGGGAATCGGATCTTCCGAGGCCGTGGGCTCGACAAAATCCAGCGAGTAAATCTGATGTCCGTAGGTCTCGTTATAGCGATCAATTGCTTCAATCACAGGGCCACCGGCAGGATGACTCTGCAACGCCGCAAGCAGCTTCGGCGCGGCGGTCGCACTGACCATGTCAAACAGTGATTCATCATCCTGGATCAGTTTCGACATTGCCCAGATATCCATCTGCGCCTGCATGGTTCTGGAGTTAAAACCGGACAGGAACATGCCACTGGTGAAATTGTGATCCGGTGCGGCGGATTTCAGGAAACCCTGGAGCTGTTCGTCGGTCACCTTGGCGGTGGCAAATACCTTGGAGGATTCTTCCCAGTAATAGCCATCCTCATTAGCCAGCGTTTTGATACCCTCCAGCAATTCTGTATCCAATGCGCTGGTCAAATCGATTCTTTCATACTCCTTAATCATGGCCTGGTAATCCGGTAGCCAATCCTCACGCCACAGCTCCACCAGTTTGGTCCACCACTCGACGTGCCCTTTGACCTGAAAGTCCGCCATGAGCTTGGGATCGACGCCTTCTACAGCTTTAAAATCGCGGCGCTGGTAGGCGTAGCCGTTAACCGACAGATGCACGTTGCCATTGGTCATATCCTCGATGGTGTACGGGGCGTCCGTACGCTCAAGACCGCGGTTCATACCCTGCTGCAATGCGACTTCAAGATAGAGCTCATCAAACAACGGCGACAGTGGATCTGGCATATTCTCTACGATTTGGCGACGTAATAATGTCGCGCCCGGAGCCGGCGGTTCCCACTTCAGGTCCTTGAGCGGCGCCGGTGGCAGGTTGGTAATAGGTCGTGACTGTAGTAAATACAGCACATCATCCTTGATGGCCCATTCGATGTCCTGTGGGACACCGCCGAAATGCTGCTCTGACTTGATCGCAAGATCAGCAAGACCGGTGAGCTGTGCTTCAGACAACGAAGATGTGTCCCGCCTAGACTGTGACACTTCCTGCATGATCACCCCACCTTCACCATCAGAAACAATCATCTGCTCTTTGGCGCCAATCATGGTTTCTTTCAGTTCATGGTTTTCACGATCGAAAATGTAGGTATCCAGTGTGACCTGGCAGCTGACGATGGCCTCCCCAAGCCCAAAACTGGCATTGGCGATCATCTCGGAGCGTTCGCCCGTTGCTGGGTTAGCGGTAAAAAGAATACCGGAAACGTCCGAAGCCACCATAACCTGCACTACAACCGCCATGGCAACCTGGTCATGTTCAATACCCATCTGCTCCCGATAACTGATGGCACGAGGTGTCCACAAAGAAGCCCAACAATCGCGCACTGCCGCAAGCAGTGCATCTTCACCCTTGATATTTAGATAAGTGTCCTGTTGTCCAGCAAAGGACATATCAGGTAAGTCCTCGGCATTCGCGGAGGATCGCACAGCAACCGCAGGATTGTCTCCCAGCTTCGCATAGGCCGACTTAATTTCCTTAGCTAGGACACTCGACAATTTCGTGTCAGAAAACAACCGCGAGATGTTTTCCGACGCTACTGCTTCTTCTCCGGTCTTGCCTGCCTCGTCCAGGATACCAGCCTGAAGATTGTTGCTGGCCACAAAATCCCGATAAGCCGCGGTCGTAATATGAAAGCCGCCGGGTACCGGCAAACCTGCATTGGTCATTTCTGAAAGCGAACGGCCCTTGCCGCCAACAACTTCCAGCAAGGTATCTTTGGTATCAAACGCGAGAATAGACTTGCCCATAAAATAGAATTCCAAATGTACGAAGCAACCCGCTTCGTGAGACCGTTATCATAGCCAAATTATTATTTGGTTCCAGACCACAAAATCGAATAAGTGCTGATATTGGCTAAAAATGGGTGAACTCAGCCTCAGATAACAAATCCCTGACATTCTAAAAGACTTTACGGGACAGAAAAAATGTTAGTGTCCGTCGAACGAGTATGGGTGAGACAAGATATGAGCACTAAATGAGCGAACTGGGTTTAATCAAAGGCTTCAAAGCTGCAGATCAGGTCGACGATATGCCTGACCTAAACCTCCGCAGGATGTTTTCTCTGGCGCTTCGCACCTGGCCCTATATGAAGCCTATGCTTGTTCATCTTCTGGTCATCGGTGCTTTTATGCTTTCCGGTGGGCTAACTGCAGTTGTCACGGGGTTTGTCGGGGTGGATCTTATGACCAATAAGGTGCTCGTGGGCGAGAAGCTTCAGCCGCTGCAGGCAACCGTTCTGTTTCTCGGTGACGAATACGTCACGGCAGATATCGATGGCACAGGCATCAAGAAAGACAAGAAGATATCTCCCGGCAAAAACGCCCCGACAAAGGTCGCACTATTTGGCCCTGGTAGCAGAGCCAAAAAATTACCGGATGTAGAACCGGAGTTAACCCAGGAACAGAGAAAGACAGTTCGAAATCGCCTGATTATGTGGACTATCGTGGGCGGTGTGATAGCGACCATTGGGGGATTGATCGGAGCGTATTACGCCATGTGGGTATGGCAGAGCATCAATCAGAATCTACGGGTCGCGATGCTTGCGCGGGCCGAGTCGCTATCGCTCAAATACCACGACAATGCCCGAATAGGCGACGCGATTTTCCGTGTGTATCAGGACAGTGCAATGATCATTAACCTGTTACAGCAGGGCATCATTGCACCTTTCTGGGCAGTCTATAGCGCTATCATTGGTCTTGCCTTTGTTGTGGCGTTCGATCCGCTATTTGCATTGCTGGTGATTATTGCCGCGACTCCCATGGTCTGGCTCACGGTGAAATTTACCCCTCGAATACGTCGAAAATCCATGAATAACCGGCGAGCCAACAGCGATCTAACCTCCCGACTGCAGGAGGTATTCACAGCGATCAAGGTGGTCAAGGCAAACCGGGCGGAAACCCGTGTATTTGATCGATTTAACGAAGACTCCGTTCGTGCGCTGAATGCCGCCTATTTCCTGCGCCTGGATATGGTGATTCTCACGGTCGCTGTTGCGATGCTGGGTGGTGCAACCATCGTTCTGTGCGAATACATCATGGTCAGCTGGGTCCTCGTGGAACGGGAAACGTTTCTCGGGGCCTGGGCGGTATCCTTTATTGGTTTTGTGGTGTGGAATCTGGGTTCCTATTACATGGCACAGGGCCGTGTTGGCGGGTTAGCGCTTGCTGGCAGAGGCATCGTGGGTATCTGGAACCGAATGCAGGATATGTTCATTGGTTTGGACCGGGCGTTCTTTCTGCTAGATCTTGAACCGGATGTAGTAGACCCTGAACATCCCGTTAGCTTCCCGGCACCAATCGAAACAGTATCATGGCGCAACGTGAGTTTTGGCTATGATCCTGCCCAGCCAATATTGCGTGATATAAGTCTTGAGGCCGAAGCGGGCACGGTGACCGCCATTGTGGGTGGTACCGGTGCAGGCAAGTCGACAATCATCTCTATGCTGTTGCGGCTATATGATCCGGACGAAGGTCAGGTGCTGGTTAACGGCATCGACATTAAAGATATGACCGTTGAAGATTTGCGTGCCAATACGTCAATTGCGTTGCAGAAGAATGTGCTGTTCGCCGATACCGTGGCCAAAAACATCACTTACGCAACCACGAGGGCATCACAATCGGATATCGAAGCCGCGGCCCATGTTGCCTGTGCCGATACGTTTATTGAGGAAATGGCTGAGGGCTACAACACGGAATTGGGAGAACGCGGCGGCAAACTCTCCGCTGGGCAACGACAACGACTATCCATTGCCCGAGCCATCGTGCGTGACACGCCCATACTGATTTTGGATGAACCCACAGCATCGCTGGATGCAAAAACAGAGCACGAAGTACTCGCTAATCTCGGCCAGTGGGGCAAAGGCAGAGTGATTTTTCTGATTACCCACCGCCTGTCCACGATTCGTAACGCCGATCAGATCGCATTTCTGGAAGATGGTGCATTCGTCGAACACGGTAAACACCAGGATCTTATGTCCATAAACGGGGGACGCTACCGGGAGTTCGTCGAGGAAGAGATAGCCGGTGCAACGGTTGGAGATACTCATGAGTGAAGTGACCGCAAAAAATAAGAACACTTCACTGATCAGGCAAGTCCTGGGTAAAAACCAGTTTGATGACCGCGTGGATACACAACCTGATGTCAGTACCTGGGAAGCGTGCAGGATTATCGGTCGCTGCGTGACACTGCTGATGACCGAAAAAAGATTGCTAACCGCGAAATTTTTATCGCAGCTAGGTCTGGTATTTCCGGCTTTGCTACTTCCCTGGATGGCAAAAATCGTCGTCGACAACGTCATATTACATCGCCCCTTTGGCGACACCACTGTCCTCTTTCCACCCTTCATGAACCCCATTGTCAATTTCGTTGACGGTAAAGAACCCATTGCCATTATGTTTACCATTACGGTGATCTATTTCGTCATGCTGATCACCATCGGATCACGTTCAGGCAATGGGACCAATGCCGGCTTATTGCAGGGTCGGGATGCAGCGACCCAAGCGGAGAATCAATTGAGCTCAGGATATAGTAGTGGTGGCGGGCTATGGGGCATCCTGGAGTTTATGGTGCACATTCGTCTAACCCAGTCCCTCGGCAACCGCATCCGCACACGGTTATTTGATCGTCTGACCCACCTACCGATGACCGTTCTCGATGATCAGCGCATTGGCGACTCGGTATTCAGAGTATTGTACGACACGCCGGAGGCAGCAGAACTCGGCTATCGCATGACATTCCATCCCCTTTTCGCCGGACTGTCGGCAATCCTCAACCTTTATATCCTGCAATACTCCTACGGCCATATTTCGCCCGAGATCATCTGGATCGCGTGGGCGATGTTACCACTGGCCATATTGGCCACTTTTCCTTTCTCCGGTCCACTGCGCCGCACTAATCAGAACAAGCGGGCCGCCGGTTCGGCGACGACCAATACTATGGAAGAGTCCATGAATAATATTGGTGCCGTGCAGAGTCTGGGCGGAAACAAAAAGGAAGGCAAACGTTTCGCGGACAGCAGCAATCAAACATTTCTGCGAGAACGCTATGCCTGGGCAGTTATCTATGCAACGATCGCCGTGTTGAGTGCGTTCTACGGAACCGCAGCGATCTATATCACCATTGTGATTACCGACCGCATCATCGAAGGCGCCATGTCCCCCGGTGACTTCGCGGTATTATTTGGAATCTACGGCAGCATCGCGGGATCTGCAGGCTTTTTCGGCATGATGTGGCTCAAAATGCAGGAAAACATCGCCGCGGTCCGTCGGGTTTTCTTTTTTCTGGACTATGAAACGGAAGAGGACCGGACCGGTGAAATAAAGCTGGGCACTATCAGCAAGGATGTCACGTTCGAAGGTGCCTGTTTCGCATATCCTGATGGTCACATGGCCCTGAATAATATTAATCTTGAACTACCCGTCGGTGAGCTTGTTGCGCTGGTTGGCCCTACTGGTGCCGGTAAGACAACGCTCGCTTATATGATCCCAGCGTTGCTAACACCCACATCGGGACGCGTTCTAATAGATGGTGAAGATATATCCCAGGTGGATCTCGACACACTTCGCAGTCAGGTCACCTACGTGTTCCAGGAACATCTGCTGCTGTCCGAATCGATTCGTCAAAATCTGCTTTTTGCAAACCCTGATGCCACAGAAGCGGAGATGATAACGGCTTTAGAAACAGCGGGTTGCATGGAGTTTATCGACAAACTGCCCGAGGGTATCAATACGGTACTCGGCCGCTCCGGTGATACGTTATCCGTGGGCCAGCAGCAACGACTATCGATTGCCAGAGGCCTGGTTCGCGACGCAAAAATACTGATCCTCGACGAACCCACCGCTGCGCTTGACCCACACACCGAAGGACGCCTTGTTCAGGCATTACAGGCCGCCGCCAAGGGGCGGCTCGTTATCGTCATCGCCCATCGCTTATCGACTATCCGCAAAGCAGACCGCATCGTGTTTCTGGAAAATGGTGAGATCAAAGATGTGGGTAGCCATGAAACACTCATGGAGAATCCCGATGGGCCCTACCACGAATTTGTCGAACTTCAGGGTGGATAGGAATACCTTGTAATTCTCTCGAGAAAAACCGAACTATCATGCATATAGACACACCGAACCAGACCGAAGCCATCACTGAAACCACACCAGACATCGACCTTGCGCTTGGCGATGCACACTTTCCCTCGCTGCATATGGCCCTACTCCAAATCACCCGTGATGAATCGCTTTTCAATGAGCAATATGCCGATACTGATCTGCTCAGGCAGACTGCTCTTAACATCATCACTGCCCTGCGGGACAGCAAGCGAACTGTAAACACAGATCTGCCCGATGCCGGATTTGTTCACACCATGATGCAGCATATGGCCCGTGGCAGTGTTCCTGAAGAGTACGTGCCTATGATGATGCAGGAAATGTCACTACTCGAACCTGATCCATGGTACGAAGACATCCCGGCTGAGACGCGCGGCAAACTCAAGGTTGCGGTTATTGGTGCGGGCATGTCAGGTATCCTCACGGCTATTCGACTGCAGGAAGCGGGTATTCCCTTCGTGTTGTTCGAAAAAAACAGCGAGGTGGGTGGCACCTGGTTTGAAAACAGCTATCCGGGTTGCCGGGTGGACGTGCCCAATCATTTTTACTGCTACTCTTTTGCGCCCAACTACAGCTGGTCATCACATTTCGCCAAGCGGGACGAGTTGCTGGACTACTTTATCGCCATTGTTGATAAGTATGACCTGCGACCGCACATCCGTTTCAATACCGATGTCACGTCTGCTGAGTATGTCAACGACGGTTGCTGGCAATTGACGACTCAGGATGGCGCGACGGAGCAATTCAATGCGATCGTCAGTGCCGTCGGGCAATTGAATCGGCCCAAATTACCAGACATAGCAGGGCTCAATGATTTTGCCGGCTCTACCATCCATTCTGCTGAGTGGCGTTCCGATGTAGATCTCACTGGAAAAAAAGTCGTTGTCATCGGCACGGGCGCCAGCGCTTTCCAGTTGGCGCCTGAAATTGCTGAGCAGGCCGAACACGTATCGGTATTGCAGCGTTCCGCACCCTGGTTATTGCCAACACCAGACTATCATGACGCGGTAGAACCGGGGCATCAATGGTTATTGCAGCATCTGCCTTACTATGCCAATTGGTATCGATTCTATCTGTTCTGGAGCGGTTGTGACTCTTTTCTGCCGACACTCACCGTCGATTCGGCGTGGCAAGGAACTGATTCAATCAATGCTGCGAACGAAGCGTTACGCCAGAGAATTACAGGGTACATCTCAGGGCAGGTTCACGATGATGCGCTGCTCAAGAAAGTCATTCCGGACTACCCCATTGGCGGTAAACGTCCACTCAGGGACAATGGTCTGTGGCTAACGGCACTGCAGCGCGACAACGTCGATCTGATTACAGACGCTATCAGCAAAGTGACCTATGGCGGGGTCACATTCGAAAACGGTGAGTCTATTTCTGCGGACGTGATTATCTGCGCCACCGGTTTTCAGGCGGATCATTTTCTGTGGCCCATGAATATTGTGGGTCGCGACGGCATCAAACTGGACGACTTTTGGGGCAGCAATCCCAAGGCCTACCTGGGCATCACGGTTCCACAGTTCCCTAATCTGTTTTGCCTCTATGGACCCAATACCAATCTTGTCCATGGTGGCAGCATCATTTTTCACTCCGAGTGCCAGGTTAATTACATCATGGGTTGCTTAGCGACCCTGCTGACAGAAAACCGACGTTCCTTAGAACCTCGCAGCGAAGTCGCTGAGGCATTTTACGATCGCGTTGACGCGGGCAATCAGCAAAGAGCCTGGGGTATACCGCAGGTGAAGAGCTGGTATAAGAATAGTGAGGGGCGAGTAACTCAAAATTGGCCTTTTCGTCTGGTCGACTATTGGCGGGATACGAAAGTCCCCAACGTCAATGATTTCATCTGGCGGTAGGTCCGCAGCCTTCGCTTTCACCTCACAGTGAGATAATATCAGCGCTCGCGCTGCGACCTAGTGAATCTGGTCTTAGTGCACTCCCACCCTGAGGACCATACGCGATGAGATTACTCATCGTCGCGGGACTATTTCTATGTACCGCGAACGATAATCTGGCTGCACCTTCTACACAAGCGTGTTCGACTTGGGGAAACCCCTACGGTCGATGGTAATGTATTAAACGACAAAGCCTGGGCACAGTTTTCCAGTACGATAGAGTTTACCCAACAGTAACCACAGGAAGGGCTACCCGCCTCCCAGCAGACAAAAGTCTTCATCGGTTTCCGACACACATCTCTATGTTGCCTTTGTGTGTTACGACGACAGCCCCAATGAGATCATTGTGACCAGCCAAAACCGTGATGCAAGTCTAAGTAATTCAGATAGCTTCACCATGGTCATTGATCCGTCAGGAAACAGTCAACACGGCGTGGTTTTTGGTACCAACCCAACTGGCCTCGAGTACGACGGCGAGGTTGCCAATGAGAGCGGCAGCCGATTTGGTAATCAGGGCTTTGATCTAAACTGGGACACTACCTGGAAAGTGGAAGCAATGATCGGTGATTTTGGCTGGAGTGGAGAGATGGCCATCGTTGCGCTACGGCAGGGATGAGATCCAGAGCTGGGTGTTCAACTTCGAACGTGCCATCCGACGTAACAATCAACTCGCCTATTGGTCTCCCCTGCCCCGGAAATATGGACTGAATCGGTTATCCCTTGCGGGGTCTGTTAGCGGTATCGAAGTACCCGCGCAGCAAAACTTTGTGGTAACACCCTATGCGCTTAGTAAATCTGTACGACCAGATGGCAACAGTGAACAGGACTTCGGTTTCGACCTGAAATACTCAGTTACACCGAGCCTCACCCTTGATGCCACCTACAATACCGATTTCGCCCAGGTTGAAGTGGACCGACAGAAGGTTAACCTCGACCGATTCAGTTTGTTTTTCCCGGAAAAGCGACCTTTCTTTCAGGAAAATGCCAGCCAGTTCCAGGTCGGCACTGGCAATACACGGCTGTTTTTTCCCGACGAATTGGTATTGGACCCAATGGTGAAGCTATTCCTATCGACGCAGGGCTGCGTCTATCCGGGAAAGTTGGTAACGGCACCAATATCGGGTTGCTCGCCATGCGTGCCAAAGAAGTAACGGATATAGCACCACAAAACGATTTTGCAGTTGTGCGGGTAAGGCAGGAACTGTCAGGTCGCTCATCGGTCGGCATGTTGCTTGTTAACCGCAACGGTGGTGGAACTGGCAATCAAACCTACACCGTACCGCAGACGGACGTTGGGGGTTAGGTGAAACAGTCACCCTTTCCGGTTTCGTAGCACGGACACAGACAGCGGATATCGCAAAAGATGACCATGCAACTCGCCTGTTTGCCGGATACAACTCGAAGGTGTGGTCGTTACACGCTGCGCTGATGGAAGTAAGTGAGGGATTTAATCCTGAGGTGAGGTTTTTAAGCAGACGTGGATTCCGGAACGTGGACCTCTTTGGTCTGCGCAGTAGCAGACCTAAAAACAAAAGTAGCAGCGTACTGGAATATCGCCCCCACGCAAGCTATCGAGCGCACTGGGACTTCGATGGGTATCTTGAGTCTTCACGCCTACACCTTGATCACTCGCTTGAGTTCAAAAATGGTGCCGGTTTGGGAATAGGTGTGAATCACGTTCACGAAGGTGTCAAAACGGCATTCGAAATTTCTTCTGGCGTGAATGTTCCAGCGCGTGACTACGACGATTGGGAGTTCTTCAGCCACTACAATAGCAACAGTAGCGCAGCGTTCAGTTTCAACATTAACTTTCAGGGAGGTGGCTTCTTTAGTGGTGATCGACTGGGGGTGGGTTCATCAATCAACTATAGCATTAGTGAATCCTTTAAAACCTCGCTGTCCTTTGACTATAACGATATCGACTTACCCGAGGGGAGTTTTGACGTCGGTCTCACAAACTTTCGGGTGTCTTATTCCTTTACAACGAAGATATCCATCGCTGCGCAGATCCAACACAACGACCGAGACCAGGTCCTTGCTACCAATTTGCGTTTTTCCTGGATACAGGATGCCAATGCGGGTCTGTTCGTCGTATACAACGAGACCGACGACGACATTAATTTCCCCGGCAGACTAAGACAGGAATTCATCGTTAAATACTCACGCATCGTCAGCATTCTGTAACCTACCGGTCGATCGAAAACTCAACCCAGTAGGCTGGATGATCCGAAACACCGGCAGGTTGACTGCCACCGGATTTCACGTGTAGCCCCTTACTGATGATCCACTCCACATCATGGGTTTGCCCAAGTGCAGTAAAAATTGCATCGGTGTAGGCCGGGTTCCCCAAAAAAGCTGACAGCCTGTCATCATCCACTCGTGTATTTAGATCACCAATCAACACCGCGGGAGATGGCAACGAGGCGAATCGAGCCAGTACCTGCTCTAATTGCCTGTCGCGGACCGCACTGCGATCCAGATGCGTAGTCAGTGTCGTCAGCGTGGTATCTGCAATGGGTATGGTCGCAATAATCATGTTCCTGTAACTGCTATCTTGTTCAGCAAATAACGGGTGTATCTGCCAGGACGACACCGAAAACCGACTCACCAGACCATTGCCAAAATGTGGCTGATAGAACAGTTCGTAGGCTGGTGCGAACAACCAGCCCGCCTGCAGCATCCCGCCTATTTGTGCGGCCTGATCCGCGAGTCCATAGAACAATGTCCCGGAAAGCTCGTTTAAACCAATAATGTCCGCTTCAGCATCACGCAAAACATCCGCAGCGCGGGTAATATCGCGCTCATTATCCTCGCCTTTACTGCGACGAATATTGTAGGTCGCAACGACAATACGATCAGTATTCGCCTCTGTCCAATTGCCCGGGGCATTGATATTTTCGCCATATGCGGCAATGCCGGGAACCGGTGTGTTGGCATCTACAACGACAAAGATAAGCAGTACGGCAAAGGATAGGTAACCAGATATCTTTCTCATAGGCCGCTGCAACTTTCGTTAGTTGTTGGACTAAGCCAGAATTCAACTCTGGTAAGTGCCTGGCTCGCTGTTGCAACACCATCGATAACCACCGGTTCATAATTCGACTGGCGGATAGCGTTCAGGGCTGCCTGATCAAATATTGCACTAGGTGAATGAGCACACTTAGGCTTATGACCCTCATTCAGCACTGCACAATTTTCCACAACGACAGGATTCTTTACATTACCTGTCTCATCTACTGTAAACAGCAGCATGACCCAACCTACCAGACCACTGCCCATTGCCTCCTCAGGGTAAACAGGCGCCACATGCGAAATCAGTTTCGGTCTTGGCTTCTTGCCACCAGGTTCACCAGTGAGAACTCGCATTTCACCTGGGTTCAGCGACATCAGATGCTCATATTCACCATCATCGGTGTAGTTATCCTTAACCTCGGCCAACACCTTTGCAGCCGCCATGGTATCTCCTAACTCGATGTACGCACCATACTTGTGAATTAACCCGTGTCGTAGAATCGGTTGCTCTTTTTTACGTGCCACTTCTTCTGAAGCTGAAATATTTTTAAGCACGCCATCCCAGTCTTTTAACTCAAACAATACCATTGCTTTGGCATGAGTGAGTTCAGGGACTAGCTCACCCTTTAGCACTAGCAATCGATCGATCACAGTTGCCGTCTCTTCCAAACGACGTTGCCGAAAATAGAGTTGATACAGTGCCCTTAGGGCCCTTTGTTCCATATTCATTTTGATGGGCTCTATTCCGAAAAGCGTTTTCCAGGCGTTGATCGATGCATCAAAATCACCCGCCATATAATATCCGTAGGCAATCAGACCCCACGCATCACCCTGTTCCTTGGTATTTAGTTCTGTTTCGAGTAATGCCTCAAGCTTCTCAATACCCTCCGCATAGTTGCTCTCATCAATGGCATAACGCCCCGCCAGTAAACCGTTGATCTGGTCAACACGTAGACGGTCTACCAGGCGAGGAGAATGTGTAATTTTTTCGCCCTGATATAGCAACGCCAGATTCTGTTCCATTGCCTCCATCTCAGATGCCAATCTATCGGATTCTTGCTGAACTGCCACTTCCGCCTCATCGACTGTCGCCTGCTGGGCACAACCAGCAACCATCATCAGAATAAGACCAGTCGCCATCATTCTGAGAAGCGATATATTCTGTACTGCCTTCATTGTTCTTATGTCTCCTTTGGCAGCTCCAATTTCGATGGTCGCTTTTCCAGAAATACTGCGACCGCTTAAAAAGCCCTTAAGTCTTTGTATTAATTAAATAATACGTGACTATCGCCACTTGTTCGACCAACAAAAAGCCGAGGAGTTCAGTGCTGTGTATTACGAATCCAGGTGCATCCTTTTATGCAGGAATGGCGAGATAATCAGGATCAGCACACCAATCACCACCGCAAAGATGGCAAGTTTCTCAAACACATTACTGTAAATCATCAAGGACTCAGAGGCACCGGTATCGGAGATCGCCATGAGTCCTGCAATCATCCCTGCGGCGTAGGCTGCAAACGAACTTGATAAAAACCATACACCCATCATCATACCGCCGACCCTGGCAACGCTGAGTTTCGTTACCATCGACAGACCCACCGGTGATAAACAAAGTTCACCGGTGGTATGCAGCAGATACATCAAGGCAAGCCATATCACGGCGACTTTCCCATCGGGCCCCGCCTGGGCTGTGCCAAAAACCAGAACAGCAAAACCAAGACCAACCTGCAGAACGCCCAGACCAAATTTTGTAGGCGTCGAGGGTTCAAGTCCCTGACGTGACAATTGAACCCATAGCCATGCGAACAAGGGGGCACAAATAATTATGAACAATGGATTCAATGACTGAAACATGCCCGCCGTCATGAAATCACCCATCGCCACGTTGCGGTCCGTAAACAGGGTAAGCGAAGATCCTGCTTGCTCAAAGAGCGCCCAGAAAAAGATCAACAGGATCATCAGCACCAACATCACCAGCATTCGGTCACGTTCAACGGGGGTACACTTTGCAAGTGAAAACCAGATAATCCAGGCAACAACGAGGCTACCGAATACCGACAGCACCAGACCCAATTCGCCAGTACGTTGGATAAGCTGCCAAACACCAAGGACTGCGATTACACCAACAATGTAGATGAGTATTTCTTTCGTTAGCCCTGGTAGAACCGAAGCAGACAGCGCGGCACGATCTGGTGGTTCACCCTTACCCAGAAGATGCCTTTGACCGGAAATGAATGTTGCCAGACCTACCAGCATACCAACACCGGCCAGCCCAAAGCCGTAGCGCCAGCCATAGTTTTCACCAAGATAGGCGCATAGCAGCGTCGCCACCAGAGCACCAAGGTTGATGCCCATGTAAAAAATAGTGAAACCTGCATCTCTACGTGAATCATTAACGCTATAAAGTTGACCGACAATGCTCGAGATATTTGCCTTTAAGAAACCAACACCGACCACAATCAAGGCAAGGGAAAGGTAAAACACCTGGGTATGCAAACCGTCCCGCTGTACGATGGTTAACCCATCAACAATGACACGTTCAGCCGGAGGTCCTTCGAAGGCCATACCGAAATGCCCACACACCAATAGGATGGCACCAAAGGTGATGGCTTTTCGAAAGCCTAAGTATCTGTCTGCAATCATGCCACCCAGTACCGGCATGGCATACACCAGTGCTGCATAACTACCGACAATCAACCCACCCTCACCGTCGCCAAAAAGAAAGTGCTTGGTCAAATAGAGAATGAGAAGTGCCCGCATCCCATAATAGCTGAACCGTTCCCAAAGCTCGGTCAAAAACAGGACAAACAAACCTCGCGGGTGTCCTAGCAGATCATTTGTTGTACTGGTGTTTTGTTCCATCGGATGGATGATATCGAATATTGACAACATAGCGAGTCCGAATCCACACTGACGAAATGACAGCTACGAACTATAGACATGAAGATGACCCCAACGAAACAGGCTTCGCAGTCCTGCGCTCGGATGATCATTGGCTGCAATTCGGCAATCCATCGGCAATCCTCACTGCCAATCGGATAGAGGACGTGATTCCCCAACTTGAGCAGGTCGAACAGGCAACGACCTCGGGTTGTTATGCCGCCGGTTTTATCACTTTTGAAGCGGCAAGTGCCTTCGATAGTGTATTACAGTCTCATGAACCTGGTGCTATGCCGCTGCTTTGGTTTGGTCTCTACGACGAAGTTCGGGTCATTGAAAGCCTGCACGCTGCACAATCAGAAAACGTTCAACTATGCTGGGAACCATCGGTATCTAAAGCACAGTACTCCACGACAATAGACCGAATCAAAGAAGAGATCCGTGCCGGCAATACCTATCAAGTTAACTACAGCTTTCGACAAAGAAGTCCATTCACACAGGATCCCTATGCCAGTTTCGTATCACTGACAGCGCAACATACGACACCCTACGCAGCATTTATCAATACCGGCAACTTCGCTGTCTCATCACTATCCCCTGAACTATTTTTTGCTGTTGAGAATGGGCAAATCAGCTGCAAACCCATGAAGGGTACTGCCCCACGGGGAAAGACCCAATCTGAAGACGAAAAACTACGACGCAGGCTGGAATTGTCCGAAAAAGACAAAGCCGAAAATCTAATGGTCGTCGATATGATCCGCAATGACCTTGGCCGGGTTGCCACAGATATTCAGACCAGAGAGCTTTTTTCGCTTGAGACCTATGAAACGCTCTATCAGATGACTTCCACAGTGACGGGTAAAAGCAGTGAATCGCTCACCAATATATTCAAAGCATTATTTCCCAGCGCTTCGATTACCGGCGCTCCGAAGATCAACACCATCAATCTGATCCACCAACTGGAACATGATGCCCGGGAGGTTTATACCGGCACAGTGGGTTTTATAACGCCAGATCAGCGAGTGCAGTTTAACGTCGCCATTCGCACACTGATCATTGATCTCAAGCAGCAGCAGGCAACCTACGGCACCGGTAGCGGTATCGTCTGGGATTCTGATTCAGAAAGCGAATACCAGGAATGCATCACCAAAACTAAAGTCGTCAGTGACCGTGCCGATGATTTCAAGCTTTTAGAGACCCTGCGCTGGTCTCCTGATGATGGCTACTATCTGCTCGACTATCACCTGGCACGGCTCGAAGCGTCGGCCCGAAATTTCCTCTTTGACATCGACATGATCGCTGTTAATAGTCAGCTAACTCGATTCGCCGCGACTCTCGGCAACACAATCTATCGCGTACGATTACAGCTCAGCAAATCTGGCGACATTGCACTCTCCGAAAATCCGCTTTCTACTAGGCCAACAAACTACCGAGTGACCATCGCTACAATCCCTATCGACAGCGAGGATAAGTTTATGTACCACAAGACGACCCGCCGAGGTGTTTATGAAAAGATCCTTGCCTCACAGCAGTCCGTCGATGATGTTTTACTGTATAACAGCAGACGTGAAGCAACAGAATCCTGCATCGCCAATCTTGTGGTGGTCACAGACGGCCAACATTTCACGCCACCGATAGCATGCGGCCTGCTAAACGGCACCTATCGCCAGAGCATGCTCGATCAGGGAAAACTACGTGAGCGTGTGATTAGCATCGACAGCCTGGCGGACTATGATGAGGTTTATCTCATCAATAGCCTGCGCGGTAAAATTGCTATCGAACTCGTTTCCTGACATGCGATTACTTTTTCTAACATTAACACTGTGTTTGCTATCGGCCTGTGCAAACAATCATTGCATCTCTCTAAAAGACGACCCGACTGCCTGGCAGGCGCTACAAGACGCCTGGCAAGATCAGCAGGTGTTGATGATTCTTCGCCACGCTGCCAAATGTGATGAGGAACCAGGCTGTGTTGAAGATAACGAAGACCTCACGCCCCTGGGTAAAATGCAGGCTGGCGTCATTGGTGACGGTATACGCGACACGCTCGGTGAACCGTTTGATGTTTATCACAGTGACATGATCAGAACCAAGGACACTGCCCTGCTTGCCTTTGGCGCCTCAACCGTAGACGACAAAATTTCCAAGCCTTGCTTGCCCGGCTTTAGCGATCACGTCAGGAATTTTCCGATAAGCACTAACACCATATTGGTAACCCATAGTTCCTGCATTGACAGCCTGGTAGATCGAGAGGGAGAGCGTTACCTTGGATTAAAGTCCGGTGATGATGCCCACTTTGGTATCGCCGCATTTATGCAGCAAACCCATGACAATGAGCTCAAAGTGTTGGGTTGTGTATGGCCCAAGGATTGGCCAGCCCTGATTCAGTCGGTTCTTGCACCCTCTGCGCCAAGAATACCGTGAATGACAAGCGTTTGTAGGGGCTGTAAAGTAGCAATGGTAATGGATGGTTCAAATAGGAATTGTTATGCATGTCATTTTTCTTCACGGCGTACCCGGGGTTGGCAAAAGAACCATTGCCATGGAACTTGCCAAAGAGCTGAACTATCCCTTTCTAAATTTCCAACATTTAGGCGCACTGCTCGGGCCGGTATTCGGTTACTCATCGCCGAAGTTTAATGCGCTGCGCGATAGCATGACGAAAACCCTTATTGGCGAAGCCATGGACCTCACAGAAGATGGCGTTATCTCCTCATTTACCTACGAGCCATTTGTCCAACTCGATCAGTACAAAGCATTCATTGAGGCAGCACAGGCGTCCGGTGGTATTGGAATATTCGTCGGCCTTACCTGTGATGAAGAGGAACTTAAGGGAAGAGTCGAATCCCCGGAACGTGGGAATCTGGGGGAAGTAGACGATTTTCAGCTACTTGAAGATGCCATGTCTTCAGGCATGTATGAAATTCCTGAACTCCCCGGACCTTCGATCACCGGTGAAACGCCGGAGACAACCGTACAGAACATTCTGGCCATGCTGCCGAATGATATGAAACGGGACATGATGTTTTAGCGTGTATACAACCGAACAAAAACTGGATCTGGTCCGAGAAGCCATGGCTGCTGCCGACATTCAGGCATTCATCGTCCCCCGGGCAGATGAATATCTGGGTGAGTACGTACCCGAACACAATGAACGCCTGCAATGGATCAGCGGTTTTAGTGGTTCAGCCGGTATGGCAATTATCCTGGCTGATCGTGCCGCCATCTTTGTCGATGGTCGCTATACCATCCAGGTGAAACAGCAGGTAGCCAGCGAACTTTACGAATACCACCATCTGATTGATGAAACACCTATCGCATGGCTCAAAAAGCAACTGCCAAGTGGGCGCATCGGCGTCGACAGTCGATTACATTCCTATAAATGGTTCAAAGACACCAGTGCCGAGTGCAGTGCCGCAGGATTATCATTACTTGAACTGCCCAGTAATTCGATTGATGATAATTGGCATGACCGGCCGGTACCGGAAAGACAACTCGCCACGCTGCTGGATAGCCAGTTCACAGGAGAGCAAAGTAGCACCAAACGACAACGTATTGGCGCTGCTATCCAGGCAGCGGGCGCCGATGTCGCGCTAATTACCCAGTTGGACTCGATCGCATGGCTGTTGAATATCCGTGGTAACGATGTGCCCAGACTGCCCGTGTTGCTCGCGACGGCAACACTTAAGACTGATGGATCAATGACCCTTTTTACTGATCCAGCCAAGATTCCCAATGATCTTTCGCTGCATGTAGGGGACGGCGTTACCGTAGAGGATCAAGCCAGTATCAGCGCTGCCCTGCGGTCTCTGGCCGAACAAAACGTGCTGACTGACCCCAGCAACACTAATGCATTTACCCAGTTACGATGTATCGAAGCCGGGGCAAAGCTGATCGAAGCAGAAGATCCAGTGTTGTTGCCAAAAGCTCAAAAAAACCCTGTTGAACTACAAGGAATGCGTAATTGCCACATCAGAGACGGCTCCGCTGTAACGCGTTTTCTGCGCTGGATTAGTCAGGAAGTCAGCGATGGCCGATTTCACGACGAGGCTGTGCTTTCTGATCAGTTACTGAATTTTCGCGAAGCCCTGTCTGATATTCACGACCTATCGTTCGATACCATCTCGGCCGCGGGTGCCAACAGCGCCATTTGTCATTACAACCATATGAATGGCAAGCCGGCCTCCATCAGTATGGGCGACCTTTACCTCGTTGACAGCGGCGGGCAATTCTCCGACGGTACCACGGATATCACGCGCACGGTTGCTATAGGCGAGCCAAGTGAAGAACAGCGGCGTATGTTTACACTGGTTCTAAAAGGGCATATTGCACTCAGTCAGGCGGTCTTTCCAAAGGGTACCTCCGGCATACAATTGGATGTATTGGCAAGACAGTTTCTTTGGCAGGTGGGCGCCGACTACGATCATGGCACCGGGCACGGTGTCGGTTGTTTCCTATCAGTACATGAAGGACCACAACGTATCACCAAAAGTGGCCCGCAACAGGCCTTGTTACCGGGTATGGTGGTCTCCAACGAACCGGGCTATTACCAGGAAGGCAACTTCGGAATTCGTTGCGAAAACCTCATGGCGGTGTGCGAAGTCGACAATGGCATGCTGGGATTCGAAACAATCACCTTCGCACCATTTGATAGCGCGCTTATCGACGTCAATCTTATGACAGCATCAGAGGTTGACTGGCTCAATCAGTATCATTCGGCCGTACAGGAAAAACTGACGCCCTTGCTCGATTCCGACGATCTGATGTGGTTACAACAAGCTACAGCCGAGATCTAGCGACTTCTTTCAAGATCCGTTTTCGATATTTGTTTTCACAATAGGTTGCAATTACCTACCTACAACACGTATTTTTAGCGGTTTCCTCCGACAAGCGAACCATAATGGACCAAGAAGTTACCGCAACCAGATCCGATGCAATAGCGAACTACACCGCACCCGGCCAGCCCCTCGAGTTGATCACCATGGATATACATGGCGAACAGTGCCGCGTTTTTAAGAATGCCCCGGGCACATTGCACGAACTCTATGCAGAAAATAGATCTGACAATGAGTTTTACATCTATGAAGACGAACGCTATACCTTTGAAGAGGTTTATCAGCAGTCCTGCAACATCGCGCAACTGCTGGTTCGGAAATATGGTGTTGCCCGCGGTGATCGAGTCGCGATTTCCCTTAGAAACTATCCTGAATGGGTGATGGCATTTCAGGCCGTTACCTCAATCGGCGCGATTGCCGTGTGCATGAATGCATTATGGCAAACGGACGAAATGGAATATGGTCTGTCTCACTGCGGTGCTCGGGTGCTGTTCGCCGATCAGGAACGCATTGACCGGGTTACACCCATCTATAAAAAACTCGGCCTTAAAGTACTCGCGATCAGGCCCACGAAACCACTACCACAGGATATTCCGCTGTTGCATAACGCACTGCTCGCGCACAAAGATGCGACCATGCCCTACATCAGACACGATGCCGATGACGATGCCACTATTTTGTATACGTCAGGGTCTACGGGACATCCGAAAGGCGCAGTATCCACGCACCGCAACGTCATTAACGCACTTCTTTCATGGGAACTGGACTTTGCAATCGTTCAATACCTGCTGCACGACGGTAACCCCCCCGCGACACCACCCACACTTGAGAACCCCCCAACTGCATTGTTGGGTGTACCACTCTTTCATGTTGCAGGGTCACACGCAGTATTGCTAAGGGGTATTCGGGGACAGTTTCGTATCGTCGCCATGTATAAATGGGATGCGGAAATCGCCGCTGAACTTGTTGAGCGCGAGCGCATCACCGCATTCAATGCCCCCTCGGCAATGACCGGTGATTTGCTGGAAGTCGCACAGCAATCAAACCGAGATTTAAGCTCCCTTATTGCTGTTGGCGGGGGCGGTGCTGCAAGGGCGCCGGAGCAGGTAAAAAGAATCGCAACCTCTTTGCAAAACGCACTGCCTGGCACTGGCTGGGGCATGACTGAAACCAATGCAATTGGGTCCGGCATCAGCGGGCAGAATTATCTGGATCATCCCTTAAGCTCCGGTCGCGCATCGGTAATTCTAGATTTCGCGATTGCCGATGAGGAAGGTAATCATTTGCCTGCCGGTGAACGTGGTGAGCTCTTGGTCCGTGGTACCACGATCGCGCGGGGTTATTGGAATCGACCGGATGCCAATGAAGAAACCTTTATAGATCGCTGGCTGCACACCGGAGATGTTGCCTACATCGATGAAGAAGCATTCGTCTATATCGTCGACCGCATCAAAGAACTGGTCATCAGAGGTGGGGAAAATATCGGTTGCGGTGAAGTAGAGGGTGCGTTGCTGGCCCATGATGACATACTGGAAGCCAGCGTATATGGTGTGCCTGACGATCGACTCGGCGAGGAAATCTGTACAACCATTTTCTGTAAGTCGAAACTCGACGAGGACGCATTACGGGAGTTTCTGCTGGAAAACCTCGCCAAGTTCAAAGTTCCTAAATATATTATTGTCAGTCCCGAGCCATTGCCTCGTATCGCTTCAGGAAAAATAGCCAAACGGGTGTTGCGGGAAGACGCGCAGGAAAAACTTGGCTTAGCCTGAACATCACATAGAGGATACAGGATGACCGTAGAATCGATTGCTGCGTTACTTGGCGAGAAAGTCACCACGGGGACTGACGTGACGATCAGGGGTTGGGTCCGCAGTAAAAGGGACTCGAAGGCAGGAATCTCTTTCATCTCGATGCACGATGGCAGCTGTTTTGATGCCATCCAGGCCGTTGTACCGGATACGCTTGAAAACTATCAGACCGATGTGCTCAATATAACCACCGGCTGCGGTGTCATTATCGAAGGCCAGTTGGTTACTTCTGAAGGAAAGGGACAATCCGTCGAGATTCAGGCCACCGCGGTTACCGTGGTCGGTTGGGTAGACGACCCGGAAAGTTACCCCATCGCAAAAAAACGTCACACCTTCGAATACCTCAGAACCCAGGCCCATCTCCGTCCAAGAACCAACACATTCAGTGCTATTACCCGAGTAAGAACGACCCTGGCAAACGCGATTCACAACTACTTCTGCGACCGCGACTACCATTGGATCAATACACCGATTATTACCGCGAGCGACTGTGAGGGCGCGGGAGAACTATTTCGGGTAAGCACCCTTGACCTTGCCAATCTGCCCATGAGTAGTGGCACCGTTGATTATAGCGAGGATTTTTTTGCTGGAGAGTCATTTCTGACTGTGTCAGGCCAGCTTGAGGTCGAGTCCTACTGTCTGGCGATGTCCAAGGTCTATACTTTTGGCCCGACATTCCGCGCGGAAAACTCCCACACTAGTCGTCACCTTGCGGAATTCTGGATGGTGGAACCTGAAATCGCCTTCGCTGACCTCGTTGATGACGCCAACCTTGCGGAGGATATGCTGACCAAGGTTCTAGAACGTGTTCTAAACGAACGTGAAGACGATATGGCCTTCTTCCAGCAGCGTATCGATGGGGAAGTCATCAATCGCCTGCGTAGCGTTATCGACAACAAATTTGAGCGTATGGAATACAGCGAGGCTATTAATATTCTCACCGCCACCAAAGAGGCCTTCGAATTTCCAGTTAAATGGGGCTCCGATCTGCAGTCTGAACACGAACGCTATCTCACCGAGAAGCATGTAGGCCGGCCAGTGATCGTGATGAACTACCCAGCGGCCATCAAGGCCTTTTACATGCGCCTGAATGACGATGAAAAAACCGTCGCCGCTATGGATGTCTTGGCCCCGGGCATCGGTGAAATTATCGGTGGCAGCCAGCGGGAAGAGCGCCTCGACGTGCTGGACAGCCGAATTGACGCGACTTTGAAGGAAGAACTGTGGTGGTACCGAGATCTTCGCCGCTACGGTACCGTACCCCATGCAGGTTTCGGTCTTGGTTTTGAGCGTCTGCTTAGCTACGTCACGGGTATGGAAAATATTCGTGATGCAATCCCCTTCCCTCGGACACCAGGTAGCGCTGACTTCTAGCGAGTTCCTATCAAAAAGCTGCATTATCGCCAGGCCCTGGCTTTGTCGAATTTGAGAATTTCTGGACGGAAACTAGCTGTGATACATTGGTATTTTTGAGCGCCTCGAATAGGAATACTATGTCCCTACAAGATGAACTTATCCTCGAACAGATCCAAATCGGACCCATGGAGAATTTTACCTATGTGTTAGGATGCCAACGCACCAAAGAAGTTGTCATCGTTGATCCCGCATGGGATATCAAAAGCCTGACTACTATACTGAACGAACGCGACTACAAACTGACCGCAGCGCTCGCTACACACTATCATCCTGACCACTGTGGTGGTACTTACGGCCAAAATAATGTTGAGGGTGTCGCTGAGCTGATGGCGGAAAACCCGGTGAAGGTTTATGCCAACAAACTGGAAGCAGATGGATTAAAGAAGGTGACTGGCATATCAGATTCGGACATCGCCAAGGTTGAATCTGGTGATACGCTGAAGGTTGGCGACATCGAGATCGATTTTCTGCACACGCCCGGTCATACACCGGGTTCACAATGCTTTCGTATAAAACAGACCCTGGTTTCCGGGGATACATTGTTTATCAACGGATGTGGCCGGGTGGATCTCCCCGGTTCCGATGTGGATGATATGTATCACAGTGTACAAAAACTGGCAGCGCTACCGGACGATACCTTGTTGTTGCCAGGACATAACTACAGTGATGTGCCGCATGCGACCATGGGCGAAACCAAGAAGCAGAATGTCTACATGCGAATTCCCGATCTCAATAGCTGGCGCATGATGTTACAGAGCTAGGATGCGGCTACTGCTGGTTCTTATTTGCCCGTTCGCATTCGGCACAGAACAGGAACCCTCTTGAATGTTGCGGACCGAGCTGTGCTCTTTCACGACGGCCGAGAATCGAATCTTGATACCCAGGCGCTCACCCCACTACTCAACAAAAAAGAAATGGCGAATCCAAATCCCGCCACACTCCTTACTCGAATAAGCGACGACTACCAATCAGCGTTCGCCGCAATCAACCTCGAACTGTCCATCGAAAACATCGCCCGCACCCTCACCGCAAAAGACACCGCTTACGATCGCTGGCGCAACAATCAACAGCCGTTATCGGCTTCAGCCTATATAAACGACACGGCTGCGCAGAGTGCCATCTCACCAGCAACGGCGAGTTCACCGACGACCTGTTCCACAACATCGGCGTTCCAACCAATAACGATCCAGGACGCTTTACAGTCACCAGAGATCCCACCGACCGATACCGTTTCCGCACCCCCACACTGCGCAATATCGCACTAACGCACCCTACATGCACAACGGATCCATACCTACTCTGCGCGGTGTTATCGAGTTCTACATGAAAGGCCGCAGCAACAACACATCCATCGACAACCGCATCCTCCCCTTCACACTGACCGAAAAAGAAATCGAATCACTCATCAGTTTTCTAAACTCACTAACTTCAAAAAAGCAATAATCCATGCTCGATCAAAATACAGCAACTAGATATTACGGTCTATGGGCCACCAGCAGGTGACCATTATCCGCATCATGACCAACATGCTTAAGCCGCAGTATGACGTGTGTGTCGCACTGGACGGCGACAAAGCCATCGCGGTCGCAATGTCACAGAAACCAGATTTGATCCTGCTTGGCAACCTGATGCCTGGTAAAACTGTTTTTGAAGTCTGTGAGTTACTCAAAAAAGCTCCTGAAACCGCCCAGATTCCCGTCATTTTCGTCACGGCAATGGATGACAGACACAACGAGCAGATAGGTTTTAAAGTCGGCGCCGTAGATTACATCAACAAACCCGCATCGCCAGAAGTGGTACTAGCCAGAGTTGGCTTTCACCTGCGTAACCAGCGCCAGGATCGATTTATTAAACGCGTCGCAAATGGTGAACTGGAAGATTCCGAGAAGATCAAACTTGCTGCATGGACCTTGCTAGATCAGGAATGAAAACATAGTTCGCGCTGACGACAGGGTGCAAATGACATTCTGTGAATTGGTGAGGGGCCGTGTTTCCTGAGCGCGTCGAGGTGAACCCGTGTTGCATAGCCTTTGTGACTGGCAAGGCCATAGTGGGGATACGCCTTATCAAGCTCAATCATTTCACGATCCCGAGCCACCTTGGCAATAATTGACGCAGCTTTGATGCTGTCCAATCGTGAATCCCCCTTCACCAGGTAATCCGCAGGGCACTTGAACACCGGTGTCCGGTTACCATCCACCATAACGAAGTCCGGTGCTACGTGCAGGCCCTCAACGGCTCGCTGCATAGCGAGCATCGTAGCCTGCAGGATATTAATGCGATCGATCTCCTCGACATCGGCTCGGCCAATGGAGAAGCTCACTGCCTGCTCACGTATAAGCACATCGAGCGCTTCGCGGCGTTTTGCACTGAGCACCTTGGAATCTGCCAGACCTTCAATTTCACAGAAAGGGTCGAGTATGACCGCCGCCGCCAAGACTGCCCCAGCAAGCGGCCCACGACCGACTTCATCCACACCCGCGCAATGTTCAGTGCGATACATGACGGCACAGTTGCAAAATCTGGTTTGCCGCTACCGCGCCAGAATCTCCGCGGAGTTGTTGGTGAATATCAGCAAACTGTGACAGCAGGTCTTCCTGAGGATGACGGATAATTTTTATCATGGCAGCCGCCAGCACCTCCGGCGTTGCTTCATCCTGGATAAACTCCGGCACCAATGCTGATCCGGCAAGAATATTGGGCAGAGCGAAGTAGTCAGCATTGACCAACCTTGAAACCAACGCATAGGCCAAGTTACTCAGTCGATAGGACATGACCATCGGACGACGCAGTAGCATCGCCTCCAGCGTCGCCGTACCTGACTTCACCAATACCGTATCCGCCGCAGACATGGCTGTAATCGAACTGTCGGTGATCTGAACAGGGATTTCAGGCACGAGAATTTGCCACAGGGCATTGATCTGCTGCGCGCGCTTGTCATTGTTCGCTGGTATGACAAACTTACAGGACAGTTCTTTGTGCAAGATCGCCGCGGTCCGAAAAAAATCAGGTCCAATCAACGCCACTTCGCCGGCGCGACTCCCTGGCAGAATCGCCACTACCCGTTCATCATTGGCCAGGCCAAGGGATGCGCGTGCTGCGCTCTTATCCCGGTCTCCTTGGTCCAGATCAATCTCCCGCGCCTTAGGATGGCCAACAAACAGCACCGGAATACCGTGAGTTTTGTATATCTCCGTCTCGAAGGGATACAGCGTCAACATCAGATCAATGTGCTTTTTAATTTTTCGTATGCGGCCTGAACGCCAGGCCCAGATGGTGGGAGATACATAGTGCACGGTTGCAAGGCCAGCACGCTTCATCATCCCTTCAAGGAAACCATTGAAAAAATTGTAGTCAATCCCGATAAAGCAGTCTGGTTTACTATCAAGAATTGCCTTCTTCGTAGACAGTAGAATTTTAATCAGCTCGGGCACACGCATGACGGGAAAAGCATTAACAGATAGCGTCTCCATATCCTGAAAAGACTCAAATCCCTCCGCAATCATATTGGTACCACCAATGCCTACGAATCGAATATGGGGATGTTGGGTTTTGAGCGCGATGATTAGCGCTGCGCCAAGATTATCACCGGAGGCTTCTCCGGCAACCATCGCTATGGTGAAGGGCTTACCTGCTGTAGCTGACATAGCCAATGATCATGAACTAGCTGACCTGTTGCTCTGCACACGTTAACAAAGACGAGCACACGAGTTGATCTCCAACGTAGGCTTTGCCAGATGACTTCATCCAGTGCTTGCGTAAATTAATTATTTCGACTTCCAGGCGCAGTTGATCGCCTGGGATCACGGAACGTTTGAACTTAGTCTTGTCAGTTCCTGCCAGATAATAAACATAACCATCACTGGGATTTTTTTCTCGGCTTTTAAACGCTAAAAGTCCAGATGCCTGAGCCAGCGCCTCGACAATCAATACGCCTGGAAATATGGGTTTAACAGGAAAATGACCAGTGAACATGGGCTCATTGATGGTGACATTTTTGATCGCGACAATTCGTTTGTCCGGCTCTAATTCAAGAACTCTATCTACCAGTAGGAATGGATATCTGTGTGGCAGATAGTTTTGTATCTCAGTGACTTCCATTAGCTGTCCTTTTCGCTGCTCTTTCCAGTTTACGAACTCGCCTGACTAATTCTGCAAGTTGCTTAAAGCCCACAATATTGCGCTTCCATTCATTACCCGACATTAGCCCGGTACCGGAAGAATATCTTCCGCTCTCGGTAATGGATTGACTGACCAGACTTTTGGCCGTCACTTCCACCCGATCGGTAATGGTCAGGTTATCTATAATGCCTACAGCGCCACCGATTAAACAGTAATTTCCAATAATGGTACTGCCTGCAATAGCCGTACACCCAGAGATCGCGGTCCCTTCGCCAATTCTAGTGCCGTGACCTACCTGTACCTGATTATCCAGCTTTGTACCGTTGCCAATTTCAGTCGCGTTCAGTGCACCTCGATCAATGGTCGTGCCGGCACCAATTTCCACATCATCCCCAATGACAACACCATAAATCTGAGGAATTTTAACGAGCCCGCCAGCACTGGGTTCGAAGCCGAAGCCATCTGCTCCAATAACGGCACCGCTATGGACGATCACACCGTTACCTAATACAACACTATGGTAAAGCGATACATTGGCATAGAGGCGGCAATCTTTGCCCAATATCGTACCTGCACCAATGACACAACCCGGGCCAATCCAGCAGCTGCTGCCAATTTTCGCACCTGCCTCAATAACAACGTTGGCCGCTAAGGTCACATTCTCGCCAACTTCAGCAGACTCATCCACAATAGCCGTCGCTTGATGCCGACCATCAGCGACCGGACGATCATCAAATAACGTCGCAATTTGTGCCCAGCTTAGACGTGGCTGTTTTGATAGCAGACAAGGTAAAGGGCAACCCTTCGCATCACTTTCACTGATGACGACTGCAGCAGCCTTACAGGCTGCCAGTTCCTTGCGATAGGAAGAGTTAAACAAGAACGTCAGTTCACTGGGACCGGCTTCATCAAGCTTTGCGATACCAGTGACGCTGACAGAATGGTCACCCTGAAGAGTCAGATCAAATCGATCTGCTATATCCCCTAGCGTGAGCTTCAAGCTACCTACTGGGGTTTATCCATTTCGTTAAGTTTTTCAGTAACCTTACGCGTGATGTCGTAAAGATCACCGATGTAAAGCGCTGAATTACGCGGCAGAATAACGTCATAATCTTCACTCAGCACAAGCGCTTCAATAGCTTTTTGTAGCTTCACATCCATACCGCCAAAGAGTTCACCCTGTCTTGCATTAACCTGGCGCTGGAGGCGTTCTCCACGAAACTTAAATTCTTCGTCTTTGTCAGTAAGTTCCTGACTTATTCTAGCTTTCTCGTCCGCGCTCATGACCTCTTCGTCTTTCTGCGCGCGCTGCATTAATGCGGCAGCATCGGTAGAAATCTGCCTGAGCTCTGCCTGCTCGTCCTTGAATTCCTCGGCTACCTGAGCCTGGATACGTTTTGCCTCTTCGGTGGACAAAATCGCCCGTTGCACATCCACGAAAGCAAGTTTTACCTCTGCGAGTGCTGATTGTGATAGCAACATCATCAGCATACTTGCCGCGACTGTCAGGATGGATCGTCTCATTTGTGAGTCTCCTTAGGACCTAAATTCGATGGGCGCTGATGTTTACATATCCCTGCGGGTAATGCAAAACAGCATATTTTCGTCGTTCATTAACGTTATGTGGTCTCCCTTTGACCCACAAACCTCTAGAAAGTTTTCCCAATTTCAAATTGGAACGATTCGGATTCATCGCCGCTCTTCTCATTGAAGGGAAAAGACAACGCGAAACTGAGCGGTGCAAAACCGGTAATCCATGTGACCGCGATGCCAGCGCTATATCGTAATTCACCATCACTGGGACTGTGGCAAATCACCGAAATGGGAGGACAGTTGGTGTTAAACACATTGCCCGCATCTACGAAAAATGCCGATTTCATTTGACGCTGGTCTTTGACCAACGGCAATCGAAACAGTAATTCTGCACTGGTCTCAATTAATACATTACCACCGATGGGATCAAACTGCGGAAACGAGTCAGCCGGGGACGGCGTCGCCTGAGGTCCAAGAGAATTGGTTTCGTATCCCCTCACGGCACCCATGCCACCGGTAAAGAAGTTCTTATAAAAGGGGAACACTTTAGTATCGCCATAGGCTTCGCCATAACCGAGGTCCGCTCTCAGCCGAAGTACGAATGATCTGCCGAGTGGAAAAAATATCTGCCCGTTATAGTTAATACGCGCAAATTCAAGTTCACTACCTGGCACCATCAACTCGAATGAAAGCGATTGAGATTTACCCCCTGTGGGTAAAAGCCCCCTGTTCAAAGCCGACATCGTGTACGACGCTGTCACGCTAAAGAGGTCAAATTCTTTGCCCTCTGATGCCAGAAACTGAGAAATTTCCTGAGCAGGGAAAATACCTTCTTTCAATGTCGTATTTTCATAGCCAAAACTGAACCCTAGCCGAGACACTTCGCTAACGGGATAACCAAAATTAACCGAACCACCATAGGTGTCAGTCGAAAATCGTGCAATATTACGTTCCTGAAAATCACTCTTTCGGAAAAATACCGAATACCCTCTGCTAACACCATCTACGGTGTAGTATGGGTCCAGGAAAGAGAAATTAAACGACTTTTGAAAGTCACTGCGGTTGATACCGATGTTAATGCTGTTACCGGTACCAAAGACATTATTTTCCTGATAGTTCGCGCCGATGATAAGACCAACGTCACCCGCATAGCCCAGGGAAGCTGAGATAGCGCCAGAGGGTTGCTCTTCTACGCTGTAATTCACATCAATCTGATCTTCCGTGCCAGGTACCTGCGGTGTTTCAACGGTGACTTCTTTAAAAAAGCCCAATCTTTCGAGGCGCAGCTTGGAATGGTCGATGGCTGCCGTAGATGCCCAACCACCTTCCATCTGACGCATTTCCCGACGCAGCACTTCATCATGGGTTACCGTATTGCCACGGAACGTGATACGTCTGACATAAGCTCGCTGTCCCGCATCAACAAAGAATCTGATAGTCACGGTATCACCGGACTCATCGACTTCGGGTTGGCCAGTGGCGCTGGCAAAGGTATACCCGGCATTACCCAAAATTCGCTCAATTCTCTCTTCCGAAGCGGTCATCAACTCCCTGGAAAATACTTGTCCTGCACTGGAGAGTATGAGACTTCGAATAGAACCCTCAGGCACATCGTGCAATTCACCCGTGATATCAACAGCCGAGACTGTGAATTTTTCGCCTTCCGTGACATTGATTGTTATATAGACATCTTCCTTGTTGGGCGCAATCGAAACCTGGGTTGAATCAACGGTGAATTTCAAATAGCCGCGGTCCAGGTAATAGGATTCCAACCCCTCGATATCAGAAGTCAGTTTTTCCTTCGAATATTTATCATCCTTCTTATAAAAGGAAAGCAAGGTAGGAAGTTTCAATTCCATCCGTTCCAGCAACTCTTCATCGCTGAAAAGAGTGTTTCCCACAATGTTGATATGCTTGATGCCTGAGACACTGCCCTCATCAACATCTACTTTAATATGCACCCGGTTTCGCGGTAACGGAACGACTTCTGTCTCAATACTTGCATCGTACCGTCCTTGAGAAACGTATTGCCGTTCAAGGCCTGTCGCGATGTGTTCGAGAGTGACTTTTTTGAATATCTGCCCCACTGCAAGACCAGAATCGGATAGGCCATCGAGCAAGTCTTCGGTCTTTATCGCCTTGTTTCCTTCGATTTCGATTTCATCGATAGACGGCCGCTCACTGACGATGATCACAAGAACGTTACCATCCCTGCCCACCTGTACATCATCAAAGGAACCCGTCTCGAACAAAGAGCGAACGATCAGACGTAAGTCCAGCGTGTTGATATTGTCACCAACATTAAAAGGTATGGCACCAAAGACAGTGCCAGCTGAAATTCGCTGTAACCCCTCTACGCGGACATCAGTAAATACAAATGCATTTGCATTGCCCGCAGACAGTACAAATATTAATAGCAAAACTTTAAAACGAATCATGGATTTTTTCTTATAGTCTGGTTAGATCGTTATAAAACGCGAGCATCATTAAGCCCATAATCATTAACATTCCCATCTGCAGCCCCCACAACTGAATACGCTCCGGTACCTCGCGGCCTGTGCAGAGCTCAACAAAACAATATAACAAATGACCACCATCAAGAATCGGAATTGGCAGCAAATTAAGCACACCAAGACTAATACTCAGCAACGCAATAAAGCCCACAAAACTCTCGAGACCGGATTGCGCCGTGGCATTGGCCACCTGTGCAATGGTAATTGGACCACTCAAGTTTTTGTGTGATATCGCGCCAACAATCATTTTCTTGATCGAAACCAGAGTAAAGACTGTAACATCCCACGTCCTCGCAAGAGCAGGAACCAGTGCACCGTACACAGGGTAACGTACAATGCGTTGCATATCTGCCGGGATTTCTATTTCTATACGTTGGGCACCAATAAAACCGATAGTCTTCCCGTCCCGCTCAACCAGTGCTGGTACAACAAAAAGATCGATGACAACGTTATCCCGTAGCACGGTAAGTGTCATAGATTGCTCGGGACTGGCCTGAATAATCTCAACCCAATCCACCCAGCCTTCGATAGCAACCCCATCGGAGGTCAGCACCTTGTCATTGGCCTTAAGACCAGCAGCCTCTGCACGGCCACCTGCAACCACGCCGCCTATTATCGCTGGAATCTCTGGGTAGGCCAGCTGCAAACCAAGCTCTGCAGCTGGTCGGGGCTCATCTACACCCTGTAACCAGTCATTAATGGGAATAATGTGATCACGAGTGAAATCCAAACCATTAGCGACGGTGATCACGATCTCACCTGATTCACCCAGGCGCTCAAATAGTCGTAAATTTGTGTCAGACCAGGTCTTCATCTCAGTCTGGTCAATCGCTGTGATTACATCGCCTGCAGATAGTCCGGCCTGGCCAGCCATGGATTCGGAATCGATTTCACCAAGTTTTGGTACCACACCGGTGACACCGACTGAAAACAGCATCCAATAGGCGATAATTGCCAATAAAAAGTTCGCGATGGGTCCGGCAGCAATGATCGCCACGCGTTGCATCACCGGTTTCCTGTTAAAAGCCAGGTGCAACTGATCATCGGGTACGTAACCCTCACGCTCGTCGAGCATCTTCACATATCCACCACGCGGAATGGCTGCAATGGCAAACTCGGTACCCTCGAGCGGTTGATTGGCTCGAGTCTGTATATCCTGGTCGGGTGGTCGTGCGATTACGGCGGGAGCGCTACCTCGACGCATATAGATCGGTTTGCCAAATCCAACACTAAATCGCAATACATGAACGCCACAAAGCCTCGCAACCCAATAGTGACCAAACTCATGAAAGGTCACCAGGATAGAGAGCGTTACGATCAGTGCAACGATACTTTGAATAACTTC
>JAQWMV010000074.1 GCA_029246605.1 Pseudomonadales bacterium
GGACACCGGGATCGCCGTATCCATCAATGGTGAAATCTACCGAGACAATTGGCGCAAAAAAATACCCCAAGATGCTGAGGTATTTTTACTGCCACGATTGCAAGGGGGCTAAACCCTTACCTTGTTGAGTGTATATGTATGTCGGCAACTAATCAGCTTGGATTAGTACAACGTGACTTTACCCTTAAAATAATTAAAAAAATCCTGGTCGGACGAATCCAACCAGGATCTCATAACTCCCTTTTATAGGGGGAAAGGAAGAAAGCAAGGGCCCTCTAACAGCGTAAGTAAATGATGTAAAGCAACACTATGGTTTTAACTTTGAACCTCTCCCAATTTTCGGAATACGGGCTGTAAACTAGCCGAGGCCCTTGCTTCATAGTTGTGCGATAGATTGAGTAATGGCCCGTTCTATTTTCATGAAGTGGTTCATGGTTTAATAGCGCCCATTTGAGCGATATATACCATCAGGAGAGCTAATCAATGAAGAAGAAAGTTATCGTCCAGCTACCACGACAGGCCAATCCAGAACAGCTGCGGATCCGCTATGCGGTCGAACTGGAGGAACTCGACGCAGTCGCGGATATTGTAGAAGTTGATGCCAGTACAGAAGAAGCTTTTATTGACGGGGCACGCGATGCCGATGCGCTCTTAACTTCCTGGGGGATCAATATCTCACGCAACATTCTTGAATCCCTTGATAAATGTGTCATTGTCGGTGTCGGTAGTGTTGGCGTTGATATGGTGGATGTGGACGCAGCAACGGAAAACGGCATTGTCGTCACCAATACTCCCGATATCTTTATTGAGGAAGTCGCAGACCATGCGCTAGCCCTGCTGCTCGGTTGTTATCGACAGATAAAAATCCAGGACAACATTGTCCAGGCCGGAGAATGGTATACCGGTCGCCCAAAACTAAGCAATACACCACGCCTCATTGGTCAGACCCTCGGCGTACTTGCCTACGGTAATGTCGCCAAGGCTACTGTCCGACGCGCCAAGGCATTTGGTATGAATGTCATCGGCTGTGACCCTTATATATCAGAGATCAAAATGACCGATGACGGTATTGAGCCGGTGTCCTTCGGGGAATTAATGGAACGATCGGATTACCTGTCGTTGCACTGCCTGTTAAACGACGAAACCCGGCACATCATGAATGCCGAGGCGTTCAAGAAAATGAAAAATACCGCTGTACTTATCAACACCTGCCGCGGTGGTGTCGTCGATGAAAAAGCGTTGGTAGAGGCCTTACAGAACGGTGAGATCGCCGGGGCCGGCCTTGATGTACTGGAACAGGAGCCACCCGCCAAGGACAATCCCCTGTTCGCCATGGAGAACGTAATCATTACCCCACACGTCGCCTCGGCAACAAGCCGCATGCGCCCGGAAACCCGACGACGGGCCGCCCGGGAAATCGCCCTGGCATTAAAGGGAAAATGGCCCATGAGCCCGGTAAATCCTACAGTGATGCCAAAGGTCGAGCTGGAACGCTGGCAGCCCTACCCGATGGATCGCGGTCCCAATCGATAGCAGACCTGTGCTTGGCTTACCGGAAAAAACTTGGCAAGCCCGGTTATGCCGCTTCTATAACAAAGACAGGATCGCGAAGTCTGCTGTCGGAAGCACATCAGCATAAACACGACAGCAAAAGTCGCCATCGAAAGTAACGGCGTTTCACGCACCTGTAACAGCGGGTGATTAACGCCTAAGCGTCCCTTTTTCGCCAACGCTCGGCAAACTCCTCGGTCGAATTAACCCGAGGATAGGGTTCATCGGGTATGGGCACATCAAGAAACTGACACAAAGGTTCCCAGCCCTCAGCGGCCTCAAAAACTAGCAACCGATCCTTGGGAACCTCCTCTATGACACTCTGATTATGGGCATTGAAGATATCAATGACATAATCCTTATCCTCCATTCTATCTTCGAACACGCGTTGCCAGATGATTTCGAAGACCCACCGGCTAGCCTCACGTGCAGACTCATCCTCAGAATTTCTACCCGCATTTGAGCCTTTATATATCGTTGCCATGACACTGGCATACCACTTTTCCGGATCACGGAGCGACAAGATCACCTTAGCATCAGGGTATTGTATAAGTTGCTCTCGCCATAGATTACACGATGGCCAATCAACGCTGGCCTGATAGCCCTCAAATAGTGCATCCCAATCGACAGGTTTTCCCTGATGCGCATCCTGCCAAAGTTTTCGATGTGCGGGTTGCTGGTGAACCTCCATCATGTGATAACACTTCGCAAAGCCAACCTTTTCCAGCGCGAATTTGAGTGACAAGGTACCTGTTCGGCCAAAGCCCGCACCCACTACTTTTAACGACATTTACACGCTCCAAACAATTATTATGATCTACTCATACCGAGCTTCTGCATCAATCAATACCGCTCGAATGGCATCTCGCCATATATCATAACCTGCATCATTCATGTGCAGCATATCGCCTACGAATATCGACGAGGGCGGCTTGCCGTTGTCGCCAAGCATAGGTGTGGCAATATCGACAAAAGTGACCAACGAGTCTCTTTGACTAAATTCCTTTAAGCGTTCATTAGTCTCCTGCATCATCGGCCAAAGATGCCAACGAGCCAGACTGGGTTTGACCGCCAATATATAGATGCGTGTTTTAGGCAGTTTGAAGTGCAACTGTTCCACAATAGCTTCGAAATGCAGAATAATCTGC
>JAQWMV010000077.1 GCA_029246605.1 Pseudomonadales bacterium
GATTCATCAGCCGAGCGGCGGTTCTCAGGGTCAGGCTTCTGATATTGAGATTCAGGCCAGAGAAATTATGTATTTGCGCGAGCGAATGAATGAAATAATGGCGTTTCATACAGGAAAAAGTACAGAAGATATCGCGCGGGATACCGAGCGTGATCACTTTTTAACACCTCAGCAAGCCATGGAATACGGTATTGTAGATGAGGTGAAAGAACCAAGAATCGCACTGGCTGCGGTAAGTTCCACGAGCTAACCCAGTTCTGAGTAGGCAGTGGGTTGAATACAGGTATAATATGGCGAGCAATCGCGGTGTTTTAGTCAATAGTTTTAAGGTGTAGGTTATGTCAGACGAACATGACGGTAGTAATAGCGATGGTAAACTTCTGCATTGTAACTTCTGCGGCAAAAGCCAGCATGAAGTTCGCAAACTTATAGCAGGACCATCGGTTTACGTCTGTGATGAATGTGTAGAGCTATGTAACGATATTATTCGTGAAGAACTTCAGGAAAGTGGTGATGAAGTCGAAGCGAAGAAACTACCCACGCCATCCGAAATAAAAGATATCCTCGATGAATACGTTATAGGCCAACACTGGGCAAAGAAAGTCTTGTCCGTGGCAGTCTACAATCACTATAAGCGTCTCAATTTCTCCGGCAAAAAAGAAGACGTAGAGCTACAAAAAAGTAACATTCTTCTGATCGGTCCTACCGGTGTAGGTAAAACGCTGTTGGCAGAAACGCTGGCCAGATTGTTAGACGTACCGTTCACGATTGCAGATGCCACAACCTTAACTGAAGCTGGTTATGTTGGTGAAGATGTCGAGAATATTATTCAAAAACTGCTGCAAAAATGCGACTACGATGTCGATAAAGCACAGGTAGGTATCGTATATATCGATGAAATCGACAAGATTTCTCGAAAGTCAGATAATCCCTCGATTACCAGGGATGTATCTGGAGAAGGTGTTCAGCAGGCGTTGCTGAAGCTAATCGAAGGTACAGTCGCCTCTGTGCCGCCGCAGGGTGGTCGTAAACATCCACAACAGGAATTTTTGCAGGTCGATACTACAAATATACTGTTTATTTGTGGTGGTGCGTTTGCAGGTCTGGACAAAGTCATCATGGACCGCTCAGATAAGAGCGGTATCGGCTTCGACGCTGATATTCAAACTGAAGCAACCAAGAAGAACCTGGGCGAAACACTTCGCACGGTAGAACCGGAAGACCTGGTCCGATATGGTCTGATTCCTGAGTTTGTAGGCCGCCTGCCGGTTACTGCGACCTTGGAAGAATTAGATGTAGAAGCACTGGTTCGTATTCTTAAAGAGCCTAAGAACGCCTATACAAAGCAGTATGCAAAGCTTTTTGAGATGGAAGATGTGGAGTTAGATTTCCGGGAAGATGCGCTGGTAGCCATCGCTAAAAAGGCTAAGGACCGTAAAACCGGGGCCAGAGGACTGCGCTCAATTCTCGAAGACGTACTCTTGGAAGTTATGTATAAAATTCCGTCGGAAGATGATGTTTGCAAGGTTGTCATCGATGAAAATGTCATCACAGGCTCATCTGAGCCGATGCTAATTTACGAGAATCAAGATCAGCAGAAGGTCTTGCCGGAGTAAATAGTTAGTTTATGGATAAGATTTTCGACAAAGTACTTAGAAAAGGGGCCAACTGGCCCCTTTTTCTTTGTAATATAGGATCTTCGTTACGGCGGGAGCTGGAGTCAATATGGCAAGTCTAAAGAATGTACCGGTCGTTACCCTTAAGGATATGGTTGTTTATCCACGTGGTGTGCAGCCGCTGTTTATCGGTACAGAGAAATCCATCAGAGCATTAGAATTTGCGCAGCAATCCGATGCTGACAAAACCATATTGCTGGTGGCCAAAATTGACCCGGACAATATGGATCCAGGCATTGATGATTTGTATCGATTGGGTACTCTGGCGCGTATTTTACAGCCCATAAAGTTGCCCGATAAGACAGTAAAGATACTAGTGGAGGGCATCAGTCGAGCCGAAATTAGTCATATTGTAAACGGTGAGGAATTTTTCACGGCTGATATAGATCTGGTGTCGCATGACTCAGTAAGTGAAGGCGAATCAGAAACTATGATCCGTTCCCTGATGTCTGCATTTGATCAATTTGTTCAGTTAAGTAAAAAAGTACAACCAGAAGTGATGACATCCTTATCCAGCGTGGATGACCCAAGCCGACTGGCAGATACGATTGCTACTCATTTGTCTCTCAAACTTGAGCAGCGCCAGAAAATTCTGGGGATGACAGACCTGCATAGTCGGGTCGATCATATGTTGAATCTACTGGCGAATGAAACTGATTTGATTAACGTTGAAAAGCGTATTCGCGGCCGAGTTAAAAATCAGATGGAAAAAAGTCAGCGTGAATACTATTTAAACGAGCAGATGAAGGCGATTCAAAAAGAATTGGGCGATATGGATGATGTGCGCAATGAACTTGAGGATATGCAAAAGAAGCTCGATGAGTCTGGTATGCCCAAAGAGGCGAAGGAAAAGACTGGAACGGAAATCAATAAACTCAAGATGATGTCACCGATGTCCGCAGAGGCAACGGTAGTCAGAAGCTATATTGATTGGATGCTTAGCACCCCCTGGAAAAAGCGCTCTAAAGTACGAACGGATATCGTCGCTGCTGAAGCAGTTTTGGAAGCCGACCACTATGGCTTAGAAGAAGTAAAAGACCGGATATTGGAGTATCTCGCAGTACAGAAGCGGGTTCGTAAAATAAAGGGTCCGGTGTTGTGTCTCGTAGGTCCTCCCGGTGTAGGTAAGACATCACTGGGCGAATCTATTGCCCGTGCCACAAATCGAAAATTTGTGCGTATGGCATTGGGTGGTGTGCGGGATGAAGCAGAGATAAGAGGGCACAGAAGGACCTATATAGGCTCTATGCCAGGAAAGATTATCCAAAAATTGTCGAAATGTGGTGTCAAAAACCCGCTATTTTTATTAGATGAGATCGACAAAATGGGCCAGGATCACCGTGGTGACCCAGCTTCCGCATTATTAGAAGTGCTCGATCCAGAGCAAAACAACTCCTTTAACGACCACTATATGGAGGTTGATTACGATTTGTCGGAGGTCATGTTCATCTGTACGTCTAATTCGATGAATATTCCAACAGCATTGTTGGATAGGATGGAAATCCTCCGTATTCCGGGCTACACGGAGGATGAAAAGAAGAATATTGCCACACGATACCTGGTGCCAAAGCAAATCGAGAATAACGGCGTGAACGAGGAAGAGTTGCTTATTTCCGATGAGGCCATCCTAGATCTTATTCGTTTTTATACCCGAGAGGCCGGCGTGAGGGGGCTAGAGCGGGAAATCGCGAAAATATGCCGAAAAGTGGTCAAAGATAACGCGCTTGCAACTGATTCTGAGCAGAACAACGTTAAATTGGTCGGTGACGACCTTGAGAAGTACTCAGGTGTCCGAAAATATTCCTTCGGTCGCGCCGAGGAAGAAGATCAGATTGGGCAGGTAACTGGCTTGGCGGTCACTAGTGTTGGCGGTGAATTGCTAAGTATCGAAGTCGTTGCAGTGCCGGGTAAGGGGGTTATCACTAAGACTGGCTCTTTAGGGGATGTCATGCAGGAATCCATCCAGGCTGCGCTAACGGTGGTACGAAGTCGCGCGGCTGTATTGGGTATCGCTCCGGACTATCATGAAAAGTATGATCTTCATATTCACATGCCTGAAGGTGCAACACCAAAAGATGGCCCAAGTGCGGGTATCGCATTATGTACAGCAATCGTGTCTGTGCTAACAGGCATACCGGCTCGATCCGATGTAGCCATGACCGGTGAAATTACGCTCCGCGGTGAGGTTCTTCCCATCGGCGGTTTAAAAGAAAAATTACTGGCAGCGCATAGAGGCGGTATTAAGAAAGTCCTCATACCTGAGGAAAATAAGCGTGATCTAAAGGAGATTCCCGATAATATTAAGAGTGATTTGGACATTAAACCAGTGAAGTGGATAGACCAAGTTTTGGAAGTCGCTTTACAAAGAATGCCTGAACCACTTGACGAAGAAGTGAAAAATGACGTAGAAAAAGGCTCGGAAAGCGATGAAGAGCACAGAATTAGTGCTCATTAGTGGGTTTTCCTTGACAGTCATTTTGGGCAGTTGGTATAAGGTTTCATGGCGATGGTGTAATTAGCAAACGGAAATTGCTAGCAATTATTTTAACTACAAAAAAAAGGGGTTCAGAGTGAACAAACAAGAGTTGATTGAGAATATTTCGGCTTCTGCCGATATTACAAAAGCTGCTGCAGGACGAGCATTGGATTCAGTAATTGAATCGATTACTGGTTCGCTTAAACAGGGCGATTCTGTCGTGCTAGTTGGTTTCGGAACTTTTTCAGTTCGGGATCGCGCAGCGCGAATGGGGCGTAACCCGCAAACCGGTGCAGAGATTCAAATTGCCGCTGCTAAGGTTCCTGCGTTTAAAGCAGGTAAAGCATTAAAGGATGCTGTAAACAAGTAGAATAATTGTCGCCTTCATTACGAGGGCTGCAACAGAAACAAAAATGGCGCATCCTTTGGATGCGCCATTTTTGTTAACAGAGTTTTGTACGACTATTAGTCATAAAGGGGAGCGGATGTTTATCCAACGACTACGAGATGGTTCAGATGGAATTTTGGCCAAGATACTGGTTGGTCTTATTGTTGTTGTATTTGCCTTATTTGGTCTTGGTTCCATTACCACGTTTCTTGCACCCGTGCCCAAAGTGGCGGTGGTCAATGGCGATGAAGTGACTCAGCAAGAGATGGAAATCTCGGTTGAACGGAATCGACGTATTATGCTCGCGCAGAACGTGAAACTTGATGTTGATGAAGATAAGCTCCGTGAGGACGTCTTGCAGTCTCTAATCTCTAGGAAGTTACTTACCCAAGTGACTGATAAACTTGATCTTTCTTATAGTGAAGGGCAACTAGACTATGAAATTTTGTCCAACGAAGTCTTTCAGATCGCAGGCGAATTCAGTAAAGAGCAGTTCCAGCTGGTGATTGGCAGTGCAGGCTTCTCTCCTTTGACGTACCGCGTAGAGATGCAACGAGACATGGTATTAGGGCAATTGGGTATTGCCATAGGCGGAACCGCATTTGTTACTGACGCAATTGTGACGCGAGCCAGTAGCTTGTCAGAGCAAACCAGAGATGTCGCCTATCTAAGGGTCGATGTGGACGCCCTTATTCCAACTATTGAATTGTCTGATGAAGATCTTCAGAACGCCTACCAAGGGGCTTTATCTGACTATGCTACGGAAGAAACAGTAGACATTGGCTATGTCGAACTTAAGTTGGCTGACCTCACTGAAGAAGTTACTTTCTCGGAAGATGAACTGGCAATCTTTTTTGAGGATACTAAAGATCAATACGCTACAGAAGAACGTCGCCGTTTTGCCCATATTTTAATTGAGGCTACGGAGGATGAAGCGGCACTGACTCAAGTCACTGAGCTACACAGTCAGATTCTCGCCGGAGGAGACTTTAGTCAATTGGCCCGTGACAACTCTGATGACCCGGGAACCGCTGCCAATGACGGTGATCTTGGGTTCTCTGCACGAGGTGGTTTTGTAGAAGAGTTCGAGGCGGTCGGTTTTGAACTAAGTTTGAACCAGATTTCGGAGCCGGTTAAAACAGAATTTGGCTATCACATAATTAAACTTCTGGATGTAGAGCCTGGTATTAGTCAAACATTGGACAACGTCAGAGCTGATGTTGAATCTGAATTTCGTCAAAGTCTTGCCAAAGAATTGTTAGTGATCCGATCTGCGAAACTCGGTGAATTGGCCTTTGAATCGACAGATCTTACAGTCCCCGCTGAGGACCTTAATCTCAACGTGAAGTCCACAGGTATGGTTGGTAGATCCGCAACGGATGGTATCGCTGGAAACCCTGCGGTAATGAGCGCTGCGTTCAGCACAGATTTACTACTCGATGGGAATAACAGTGACGTCATTGAAATTAATTCAGATTACCATGTCGTTGTGCACACAAATGCCCATCAAACGAGTGAAATTAGAACCTTCGAAGAAGTAGCTGATGAAGTTCGTGAAAAGCTTGCCCGTGAACGTGCGACAGTGTTGGCTCAGCAGCAGGCTGCGGAAATGGTAGCCATGTTAGAGACTGGTTCAGTCACTCGCTACGTCGCAGATCAGTATGGCTTGCAGTGGGAAGTCGTTGCGGGCGTGAAGCGCTCATCGCCGAATTTGCAGGCGTCGATCCGTGCGGAGGCTTTTGCCTTGGCAAAACCTGCTGAAAACGCTAAGTCTATTGGGTCGACCACACTCGCGGATGGTGATGCCGTGGTTATTTCCGTCACAAACGTAGAAAACAAACCTGAAGAGACTATTTCAGCCGCAGATATTGCGATGTTCGGTCGTGGTTTAGCCACACAGCGCGGTTATGTTGACTATGAAGAGTTTCGCAGGACTGTGGCGAACGAAGCTGAGATCGAACGCTTCCAGTAGTTATTCCATTGATGTGACGTCGACAAATAACGTGAGGCTGTCGCCCGGTTGTAGATATCGAGCTGCTGCCGCCTTTTTGTTCCATGATTTGATACTGCCAATACTTAGATTAAATTTGTCTGCAATTTTCGCAAACGATTCGCCCTGCCGTACGCGATAACTTAGCTTTCGAACGACGTCAGAAGATGCGTTGAAGACGAGAAGCGTTGAGCCTGGGTAAAGTGTGGATGTTGTGCCGATACCGTTCCATTTTGCCAGGTTTCGCATAGAAACCTGGTAGCGTCTCGAGAGTTTCCACAGGCTGTCACCGGGTTGCACAACATGGCGGACTGGCTTGGATCCATATTGTTGCTCCCAGTAACGCTGATCCTGCTGTAGACGTTCTTCTGCGGTCATAGGATACTCGGCGTGCCTTGAGGCCACAGGGATTAACAGCGAGTCTCCTGCACGTATAAGGCTACCAGAGATCCCATTGACCGACTGTAGTGTTGATACGGTGGTGTCATATTTCTGCGCGATTGAACCAAGACTCTCGCCATTGCTTATTCTGTGTCGGGTCCAGGTCATCCTTTCGTGAGGCGAAAGATTGGCTAGATTTTCAGTGAATATCACCACTTTTGAGATAGGTATGAGTAGGCGATGTGGGCCTTCGGGATGTGTTGACCACTGGTTATATCCCGGGTTGAGTTGATATAGCTCACGGCTCTTTAGGTCTGCCAACTGCGCGGCTTTGCTAAGATCTATCTGGGAACCGATGTCGACGGTTTGCCAGTAGGCATTGTTGTTTATCGGCTCGAGCTTGATGCCGTACGCTGATGGATTGTCGATAACAGCACAGAGCGCAAGTAGCCTCGGCACATAGGATGTGGTCTCTCTAGGTAAATCCAAAGACCAGAAATCAAGAGCTCTACTTTTTCCAGCATTTTTTCGCATTGCAGCGCGAACGTTACCTTCCCCTGAATTGTAAGACGCTAATGCCAACAACCAGTCTTCATCCATTCTTTTGTGCAGATGATTTAAGTATCGAGCTGCAGCGTCAGTTGAATCTATGACATCGCGCCGACCATCGTACCACCAGTCAATTTTCAATCCCTGGAAACGTGCCGTCGCGGGAATAAACTGCCATAAACCGGCGGCTCTTCCATGGGAGTAGGCGAACGGATCATAGGCGCTCTCTACGACAGGTAGCAACGCAAATTCCAGCGGCAGGTCGTGTTGCTCCAGCTGTTCAACGATATGAAAAAGATGTTTACGTGCCCGGTCAGCAACGCGTTTGATGTAATCGGGGTTTTTTTTGAACCAGTCGAGTTCTCGTTTAACAAGTCTGCGATCGACTTCGTGATCCAATGTAAATCCAGCGCGTACGCGCTGCCAAAGATCGGTAATAGGAAGCTGTTCTGGTGGCTCAACCGCTGTAGTTGTTGAAACAGCGGATGGTACATCTTCAACCACAGGTTCACTCAAAACGGTGGGTTGCGTCTGGGCTAGGAGTACTTCATCTATCGGTGTGGTCTGTTGACAAGCGACAACTAGCAACAGGACGGTCAGCTGCAAGCAACGATTAGTATTGTTCATTGATTGATACGACTTCTGACTACATCCAGCAGCAGAGTATACCCGTCATCGGCAAAAATGTGGCCAAAAAATACCAATACCAATGATTTAAAGTACCGTGCAGAATATACTATGAAATTTCCATGTTCAGGACCGTATATTGTCTGCGACACTCTCTGAGGCCTCACTGGATTCTCTGCGTGAAATCAGGAGTTGGTTTGGCTCTAGCATAGGCATAAGAGTACTTCAGACAGAACAGGCGATCCTGGATCAGCTCCTATCAGGGTTTTTCGGCTACCATCTTCTACAGGCCAGCATTCTTAATTCAGCCTTGTATGGTTCAAGTCCCATTCAAAATAAATTTTCACTTGGTTTGGATGGCGATCATGAAGTGCCCGTGGTCGCGCGCGCGACAGAGCTACCTTTTGAGAACGATAGCATCGATGTGATATTGCTCCATCATCTGTTGGATTTTATGGATTCTCCTTTAGACACGTTGCGTGAAATTACCAGGGTGTCATTGCCTATGGGTTATTTGGTGGTTGTCGGCTTTAATCCGTTAAGCACCTGGGGCCTTTGGAAATTACCCGCCGCAATGATGGGTAGGGCCCCATGGACTGGAAAGTTTATTCGGCCAGGTCGCCTGATGGATTGGCTTAACGTCCTGAATTTTAAGATAGACAGAGCACAGTACTGTATCTATGGGCTACCTTTTGTCAGAAAAAAGGCTCGAATTCCTGATCATTCTAAAGAGCTGAGCCGTACATTGAATTTACCGTTTGGCGCGGCGTACATTATCGTTGCGCGAAAGCAGGTTAGTACCATGACACCCATCCGACCTGTTTGGCGCCCGGCCCAAAGTTTTGGTCGATTAAGTGTTGTAAGTGATTAAGATGCTTGTAGAGATATTTACTGATGGTGCCTGTCGAGGTAATCCTGGTCCTGGAGGCTGGGGTGCGTTGCTCAGATATGGCGATACAGAGAAGACAATATGGGGCGGTGAAGCGCTGACAACAAACAATCGTATGGAACTCACCGGTGCAATTAAAGCGCTGGAAGCATTAAAGCGCGATAGCCAGGTTTCTTTAACAACAGACTCTCAGTACGTACGACAGGGCATTACGCAGTGGATGGAGAAATGGAAGGCGCAGGGTTGGAAAACGTCAAACAGACAACCCGTGAAGAATCAGGATTTATGGCAGGAGCTGGATCTATTAGTTCAAGGTCACGATATCACTTGGCATTGGGTAAAGGGGCACAGCGGTCATCCAGAAAATGAACGGGTGGACGAGTTGGCTAATCGCAATATAGACGAACTGGAGCCCTCATGAGACAAGTAGTGGTAGATACAGAAACGACGGGCCTTGAAGTTCAAGCTGGTCATCGTGTTATTGAGATTGGTTGTGTTGAAATGGTAGGGCGCCGAATTACCAGGCGCCATTTTCATCAATATATCAATCCGCAACGTGATATTGATGACGGGGCACTGGAGGTGCATGGCATTACTCCGGCATTTTTGAAGGATAAGCCTGTGTTTAAGGATGTATGGTCAGGCTTTCTTGAATTTGTCGATGGTGCCGAACTCATCATGCACAACGCGTCCTTTGATGTGGCATTTATTAACCAGGAGATGAAACTGCTGAGCGCCGGTCTCGGTGTGATTACCGACTATTGCACGGTTATCGATAGTCTGGAGCTGGCACGAAATAAACATCCTGGTCAAAAGAACAACCTTGATGCGCTCTGTAAGAGATACAGCGTCGATAATTCTCAACGTGACCTGCACGGTGCGCTTCTTGATGCGGAAATTCTGGCGGATGTCTTTTTGTTGTTGACCGGTGGTCAGGTAACGCTGAGTTTAGGAGAGGAATCATCAGCTCAAAGTTCTGCAGAGGAGATTCATACGCGTAAGCGCAAAAAGAGACCATCATTGACAGTCATTCAACCATCAACAGATGAGTTAGCAAGACATGAGCAAAAGTTAGTGCAGCTTGATGATGTTGCTGAAGATGGTTGTGTCTGGAAACGCGTCGATAATGTTCACCTGGCCTGAACCCAATAAATCATTTGTTTCGGCGACAACGTCTTCAGAAACAATCGATAAAGCCTGGTATTTTCTGGTCAAAGGCTCAGAGATCGCAGTAAACCTCGATGCGCAGGAGCGTTGGCAGCCCTTTACAGAGATGGATGTAGCGCGTTTCTCTGCGGCGGAACAAGGTAGGCATTTTTTAGGTTCAATGGGTGATATCGCGTGCTTCGCGATCGAAGTTAACGACTCACCTGGGCTTTCTTTTTCAGCTCTGCGAATGGTGTTGGGAAAATTCGATCATCTGATGGCAGGTCTCGTGGGTAGGGCTGTTCAGGTTTGCAATTGGTTCCACAACCATCAGTTTTGCGGTAAATGTGGTGCCAAGACCATCATCCACAAACAGGACCGCGCTATGCTATGCCGTGAATGTGGCATCGCTTCTTATCCTCGGTTGTCGCCGTCTATTATTGTGCTTGTACATCGGGGGGAGGAGGTGCTGCTCGCACGAAATCATCGTTTTCCTGATGGCGTGTACAGTACCCTGGCAGGGTTTGTCGAGCCCGGCGAGTCGATTGAACAAACGCTCGTCCGTGAAGTAGGAGAGGAAGTCGGTGTTAACGTAAAGAACCTGGAATACCTCGGTAGTCAGCCCTGGCCATTTCCTGACTCCCTGATGTTGGGTTTCCACGCAGAATACGACTCCGGTGATATAGTTCTGCAAGAGGAAGAGATCGCCGACGCCCAATGGTTTCGCTGCGACAACCTACCAGCCATACCTGGAAAGAAAGCAATTTCCAGATGGCTAATCGATGACTACCTGCACAAGCTGGGTATCGCTGTTAGTCCTTAACTTCATGGACGGCAGTGGGCGCTGCTGGTGCGAATAAATAAAGTAGCAACTGGCTTTCTACAATATGACCGTCAGCACGATAGGTTCCTGCCATAAACGCATCCATGCCTGATATTTCTCCCGTCAGTAAACCTATACAGGTCGCAAAGCTATCGATGTAAAGCGTGAGGGTAGGGTGCTCATGTCTACCTGTATGAAAACTAAAGTCATCCTTGGTTACCTGCAAAAAGAACGGTGCTGATTCATTGCACGTAAATTGGAAGCAAGTTGCTTTCCCCTGCAACACTTCAGGGCGAAAATGTGGGGTCAATCGTTTGCTTAGATTGGCGAGTGATTTGCTGAGGTCTGTCATCTAGATACGGCACCATACCGGGCTGGCATGAGCCTGCCATCAGGTATGATAGGATTGCGTTTTTTTACTTGGGTAGAAAGCATTGGAATTCTTGTTTGAGTACGGATTGTTTTTGGCTAAAGCGGTGACACTCCTGGTGTCTGTGCTGTTGTTCGTGATTGTCGTCATCGGTCTCAGTCAACGAAACCGGCCTGCAGAAGGAGGCCATATTGAGGTCAAGAGTGTTAATCAGGCCCTGGAAGGTCTTACCAGTCACCTTAAGCAACTGGTACTTAATCCGGCGGAAAGAAAGTTTGCAGAAAAGGCCGACAAAAAACGCCTGAAGGATGAACAGAAAGCGCAGAAAAAACAGGCGAAAGCCAACAAAGAAGGTGATGCTGAAAGTCGCAACAGAGTGTTTGTTGTTGATTTCGAGGGAGATATTCAAGCGTCTGCGGTGAGCTCACTACGAGAAGAAGTGACCGCGATTTTAGCAGTTGCCAGCGAAAATGATGAAGTTGTTATTCGCCTTGAGAGCCAAGGTGGGGTGGTGCATGGCTATGGGCTTGCGGCTTCTCAACTAAGCCGTATTGTCAGCAAAAATATCCCCCTGACAGTCTCTGTCGACAAAGTCGCTGCAAGCGGTGGGTACATGATGGCCTGTATCGCGAACCAAATCATTGCTGCACCCTTTGCAATACTCGGATCAATTGGTGTTGCGGCACAGATACCAAATTTTTATCGTTTTTTGAAGAACAAAGATGTCGATGTCGAAGTGCTGACAGCGGGTGAGTACAAGCGGACGCTTACCATGTGGGGTGAGAATACGGACAAGGGCCGAGAAAAATTTGTTGATGAACTAGAAGATGTTCATGCCTTGTTCAAAAGTTTTGTCGCTGACAATAGACCTGCAGTAAATATCGAAACAGTTTCCACCGGCGAAGCCTGGTATGGAACTCGCGCACTAGAGCAGGAGCTGATAGATAAGTTGATGACTAGCGATGAGTTCATCACTGAAAAGTGTGAGCATGCAGATGTGTTCCTGGTTAAGTTTGTAGAGCACAAAAATAAGATTGACCGAGTTTTTGATCGTTTCACGGGCATGTTGAACAGCATGGGTTTAACGGGTCTGCACCAGTTTCGTGTTTGATTAGGTCTGTTAATCTCTACGTAGCTTCTCTGAGGTACCGATAGGTGTCGGGTAGCGAAAGACCACAATATAAGAAGAAACCAGAAACGTAATGATGGCGGTTGCCTGGATCAGGTGGGATGCGTTCTGACTGATGAGCGCTTCAGATGTGGCAATGAATGCGATAAGTAAAGAAAATTCACTGATTTGACCTAACCTAAAACCGATTTCCCATCCCACCGGCACAGTTTCGCTAACACCGTGTAAGAGGTAGCGGAAAACGACCGGTTTGCTGATTAGAATTATTCCCCCAAGAAATAGCGCAGGAATTGCGACATCCAGCAATAGATCTACATGGAATGATGCGCCGAGAGAGAAGAAGAACAACACCAGAAAAAAATCTCGTAGCGGCTTGAGATTTTCCGCGATGTAGAAGGCGATAGGGCTGGTGGCAATTGATACGCCGGCCACAAATGCACCAACCTCCAGGGATAATCCGGCGAGCTCTGAGATTACAGCGAGAGCCAGACACCAGCCGATCGCGACTAAAAATATATACTCATGGAAGACATCGAAGCGTTCCAACAGCTTTAGCAATACATACCTGACAAAGACATAGGAGAATAGAATAATTAATGGCAGGCTGACCAATACCCTAATGATTTTGGCTGCACCGTTGAATTCCAGAAAGCCGCCGGTAATGACCAGTAAGACCACGATGGCAATAATATCCTGGATGAGCAATAGGCTGATGACGAGCTCGCCGGTGTGACGGTGATGCAATACCGTTGTTGGCAGCAGTTTGATGCCAATGATGGTGCTGGAGAACATCATCGCTATACCGATTACGACACACTCCTGCCAGGGGTAACCAGCGATGTATCCAATAATATGGCCAATCGCATAAAATATTGCTGAGCTGGCTATACCAACTAGCAATGCCTTCCTGAGCATATTTGCGAGTTTCGCAGGTTGCATATCAAGACCGAGCAGAAATAACAGAAAGATAATGCCTATTTTAGCGATGCTGCTAATCAATGCGGGGTCATCAACGAGCTCTGAACCGGATGGGCCCAGTATGACACCTACCAGGATGTAGGCGACGATCAAGGGCTGACGGGTATAGAGTGCCAGTGTCGCAAGCACAGCTGCGCTAGCGAAAATCAGAAAAAATGAAAAAATTAACGGATCCATGAACCCATTATAGCCGTTGCTGGCTAGCGACGTTTGAAAAGTGGCTCAGGTTTATCTGTCGTGACTTGGTAATTCTCACTGAATCCCTGCAGACTAGCTAGCGATTCCTCCAGGTCCTGACCAGGTGCTAGTTCAAAGGCATCAAATCCGCAGCGGATCATTTGTTCGAGTTGATCTCGCCGGACATCGCCAATCGCACGAATCTCACCTTTGTAGCTTAATTTACGGCGCAGGATATCGGCACTGGAGTACGCACGGCCATCGTTAAATGCTGGAAAGTTCAGACCGATCACGTTGCAATCGATCTTTCCTTCCAGTAATTCTACTTCTTCGTCACTGTCGAGCCATACGCCATAGTTATTGCTACCCGCAAGCGCTTCTCTATTGGCAAGATAAACTGTCAGAGGCAGAAGTTGATTGTCCTGTGCGATATCTATGTCGTCGCCAGAAGCGACCGTTAGATTAGATTCAATAATCTCGTCATTTTTAATTATTCTAGCCATTGGAGGGATACACTGCGTCCTTGAATTTTTGTATGCCGATACGACGAAAAGTGTCGAGGAATGCCTCTTCCTCAGAACGTTCATCAACGAACAGATTGACAATAGTTTCGATCACATCGGGCACATCCTGTCGTGCAAAACTTGGCCCTAGAATTTGTGCGATCGCGGTTGATGAATCCGCGCTGCCACCAACGGATACTTGATAAAACTCAGCCCCCTTCTTATCAACACCTAGAATGCCGATGTTGCCAACATGATGATGACCACAGGCATTCATACAGCCAGAGATATTGATGTGAAATTCACCCAGATCATGTAAATAATCAAGGTCATCGAAACGACGTTGAATGGCTTCTGCGACGGGAATCGACTTAGCATTCGCCAGTGAACAGAAGTCGCCACCGGGACAACAAATCATGTCAGTCAGTAAGCCTAGATTCGGTGACGCAAGTTGCGCAGTAACCAGGCCTTGCCAAAGCTGGAACAGGTCCTTCTGACGAACGTCTGCCAGCGTGATGTTTTGTTCGTGGGTGACTCTAAGTTCTGAAAAACTATATTTTTCAGCAAAGTCTGCAATACGTTCCAGTTGTACGTCGGTGACATCACCGGGAGCGACCCCAGTCGACTTAATGGCGAAATTCACAATCGCATAACCGGGTACTCTATGGGGCTGAACGTTGTGGGTAAGCCAAGCTTGATAGGCTTTGTTACCTGCTATTAAGCTATCACTGGGTTCTTCGTCACTCAAAGTTTCGTGGTTCGGCTGGCTAAAGCAGGCCTTTGCGCTGGCGATGTCATCATCGGTCAACGTGCTCGGACCATCTTTAAGAGAAGCCCATTCAATTTCCGTTTTTTCTGCAAATACTTCCGGGGTCATCGCCCGTACCAGAATTTTGATCCTGGCCTTATATTTATTGTCACGTCTTCCGTATCGGTTGTAGACGCGTAGTACTGCTTCGACGTATGACAATAAGTGTTTCTTCGGAAGGAATTCTTTGATCACGCTGCCGATGACGGGGGTTCTGCCGAGCCCACCGCCTACGAGGATTTGAAAGCCGATTTCGCCGCCCTGGTCTATGATCCGAATACCAATGTCATGAACCTGAATCGCTGCCCGGTCTTCACGGGCCCCGGTTACTGCGATTTTGAATTTGCGCGGTAGCCAGTTAAATTCCGGGTGAAAGGTTGACCACTGTCTTAGCAATTCTGCCCAGGGTCGCGAGTCTTCAATTTCGTCCTGAGCTGAGCCGGCATATTGATCGGTGGTGACATTTCGAACACAACTGCCGCTGGTTTGAATCGCGTGCATTTGGACGGTTGCCAACTCTGCCAGGATATCGGGTACTTCTTCCAATAATGGCCAGTTGAGCTGAATGTTTTGGCGGGTCGTGAAGTGAGCGTAGCCTTTGTCGAAGTGTCGCGTAATATGGGCAACCTTGCGTAGCTGGGTGGATGTTAACATGCCATAGGGCACAGCAATTCGTAACATCGGGGCCAGGCGTTGGACGTACAACCCGTTTCTCAGGCGCAGCTGCTGAAATTCATCAGCTGGGATTTTCCCTGCTAGAAACCGCTCTGTCTGATCACGGTATTGGTCAACTCGTTCATCGACCATTTTCTGATCATATGTATCGTATGTATACATGTGGTTTGCGTAGTTTGAAAACGGGGCACTATACCAGCCTTCCCAGGTTTACCAAAGTTCATGTTATTTTCTTGGATTGCCTGCTTTAAGCTGATGCCTGGCCGTGTATAATTCACACCGCATACACGTTGAATATTTAACTTTGAACATGAGTGAAGACAAATCCAATTCAGACAGCACGACTGACGTACTATCAGCCATTGCGATGGTGCTAATCCCGGTCGTTGCGATTATATACTGGCTTTCCGGCCAGGCAGGGTAACGCTAGGTTACGAGGTGAACTATCGTCACGATAGTTACCACAAAAATTATCGTAAAGATTAACCCGGCCACAATAAAAACGATTGGACTGCCGTGCGTGAAGTCGCGTTCGCGGTTCTTACTGTTCTGAACACCTAGTGCCGCCGCGAATACGCTGAGTACAACTTCCAATAGATTTGGTTTGTCATCCTTCATTTGTATTTGAGTACCGGTTGCAACCATTTTTCAGTTTCCTCAATCGACATGTTTTTGCGTGTCGCATAGTCATGCACCTGGTCGCTATCAATTTTCCCTAGACCGAAGTAACGCGAATCAGGATGCGAAAAGTAAAACCCACTGACCGAGGATGCCGGTGTCATTGCAAAATGTGAAGTCAGCGCAACTTCTGTCTCGCGTGTAGCGTCCAATAAAGTAAATAGCGTAGCCTTTTCTGTGTGATCAGGGCATGCAGGGTAGCCTGGCGCCGGCCGGATACCCTGGTAGCTTTCTTTGATTAACTCATCGTTTGACCAGGATTCGGCCGCACCGTATCCCCAGTGGGTTTTACGGACGTCCTGATGAAGTTTTTCTGCAAATGCTTCTGCGAGACGATCGGCTATTGCCTTCAACAAAATGGCATTGTAGTCGTCTTTGTCTGCTTCATAGTGTGCGACTAATTCGTCTACACCAAGGCCTGTGGTCACCACAAAACCGCCCACATAGTCTTTCATGCCAATAGGCGCCACATAATCGGAAAGACAAAAATTTGGCTGTTGGTTGGGCTTGCTGGTTTGCTGACGTAGATGGTGCAGTCGAGTTAGTTCTTCAGTGCGTTCATCGTTGGTATACACCACTATATCGTCGCCGATAGCGTTCGCTGGCCAGAAGCCAAGTACAGCATTCGCTTGAATTTTCTTATCCCGAATAAGCTCATCCAGCATAGCCCGTGCATCTTCATAAAGCGCCGTTGCTGCCTCGCCTACGACATCGTCCGATAGTATCTTTGGAAATTTCCCAGCCAGTTCCCAGGCGATAAAGAAGGGCGTCCAATCGATATAGTCGACCAGTTCTTCAAGCGGGTAATGCGTTAACGTGCGTGTGCCAAGATAACTTGGAACAGGTGGTTGATAGTCTTGCCAGTCTATTACTGGCTTATTGGTGATCGCGGCAGTATAGCTTAGGGTTTTGGTCTTGGGTTTACGGGCGCTGTTACGCACCCGTACTCCCTCGTAATCTTCACGGACCTCTGCACAGAAAGCTGCCTTGCCATCTTCACTCAACAATCGGGAAGCGACACTCACCGCTCTGGAGGCATCCGGTACATAGACTGTCGCATCGTTGTTATAGCAGGGCTCAATCTTCACTGATGTGTGTGCTTTTGATGTTGTGGCGCCGCCGATAAGAAGTGGCACGGTAAATTCCTGGCGTTGCATTTCACTGGCTACGTGCACCATTTCATCGAGAGAAGGGGTGATCAACCCTGATAAGCCGATCACATCCACTTGTTCTTCCTTCGCGGTTTTGAGTATCTGTTCCGCACTGACCATGACGCCAAGGTCGATAACGTCATAATTATTGCACTGCAGCACAACACCTACGATATTTTTGCCGATATCGTGCACGTCACCTTTGACAGTCGCCATCAAGATTTTCCCTTTGGCACTGGTCACACCGCCTTTCGATGCCTCGATATAGGGGATCAGATAGGCCACAGCCTGCTTCATCACACGGGCGCTTTTAACGACCTGAGGTAGAAACATTTTACCTGCGCCAAACAGATCACCGACACGATTCATGCCCTCCATTAACGGGCCTTCAATCACCTCTATGGGTCGATCAAATGATTGTCGAGCTTCTTCCGTATCTTCGAGAATAAACTTGTTGTTACCTTGAACCAGGGCATAGCTAAGACGTTCGGTTACTGATGCCTCACGCCATGATAGATCTTCCGTTTTAGCTGCAGATCCTTTGCCGGTGTACCGCTGTGCTATCTCGAGCAGCGCTTCAGTGGCATCTGGGCTACGGTTTAAGATGACGTCTTCAATGGCGTCTCTTAGGTCTTTAGGTATATCTTCGTAGATGACCAACTGGCCAGCGTTAACGATACCCATGGTCAAACCAGCTTTGATTGCATGATAAAGAAATACAGCATGGATTGCTTCGCGAACCTTGTTGTTGCCGCGAAAAGAGAACGACACATTACTGATGCCGCCGGAAATCGACGCGCCAGGCAGCTTGGCCTTAATGTATTTGCACGCCTCTATAAAGTCATTACCGTAGGTGTTGTGTTCTTCAATACCTGTCGCAACTGCAAAGACATTGGGGTCAAAGATAATATCTTCGGGAGGAAAGCCAACTTCTCCGACTAGAATGTCATAGGACCTTTTGCAGATATTCTGTTTGCGCTCAAGGCTGTCCGCCTGACCTGATTCATCAAAGGCCATAACCACCACTGCAGCACCATATTTCTTACATAATCGGGCCTGGGTGGTAAATTCTTCCTCCCCTGACTTCAGGCTAATAGAGTTTACGATGGACTTGCCCTGTAAACACTTGAGCCCGGCTTCAATGATGTCCCACTTTGATGAGTCGACCATGATGGGCACTTTGCTGATATTGGGCTCGGCCGCGACAAGATTCAGGAACTTCACCATCGCATCCTTTGAATCCAGCATTCCCTCATCCATGTTGATATCGATGATCTGAGCGCCGTTGTCGACCTGCTGTTGTGCCACCTGCAATGCGGTTTCGTAGTCTTTTTCACGAATTAGTCGAGCGAACTTCGCAGAACCCGTAACATTAGTCCGTTCCCCCACATTGACGAATAATGAATCGGATCGGATTGTAAAGGGTTCGAGGCCACTAAGCAGGCAGTTACCTGCAGATTCACTGGCTTGCCTGGGCTTGTGTCTTGCTGCAAGTTCAGTGAAGGCAACGATATGTTCCGGCGTAGTGCCACAGCATCCGCCAATAATGTTAACGAGACCGCTGCTCGCGTAGGTTTCAATGCTACGCACCATTTCTTCGACGGTTTCGTCGTATTCACCGAATTCATTGGGTAAACCACGATTTGGATAGGCACTGACATAACAGTCGGCAATTCTTGAAATTGATTCAACATAGGGTCGCAGTTCATCTGCGCCGAGCGCACAGTTAAAACCGACACTAATTGGCTGTGCGTGCCGCACTGAGGCCCAGAACGCTTCTGTAGTCTGTCCGGACAGCAGACGGCCACTGGCATCTGTAATTGTGCCTGACACCATGATGGGCAAATCCAGATTCAGCTCTTCCAGTGTGGTAAGTGCACTGAAAATTGCCGCCTTAGCATTCAAGACATCAAAGATCGTCTCGATCAGAATAATGTCTGTACCGCCATCAATCAGGCCACGTAGCGCCTCGCTGTAATCCTCAACGAGTGCATCGAACGTAATGTTACGAAATCCAGGGTCGTTGACATCCGGCGAGAGACTTGCAGATCGCGTGGTAGGGCCGATTGCACCGGCAACGAACCGAGGTTTTTCCAGTGTATCGAATTCATCGGCGGCGCTACGGGCCAACCGAGCTGCCGTGACGTTGAGTTCGTAGACAAGATCTTCTGTACCATAGTCTGCCTGAGAAACACGGTTGGCTGTGAACGTGTTGGTCTCGATAATGTCAGAACCCGCGGCCAGGTAATCCCGGTGAATTTTGCTAATGATGTCAGGCCTGGTGATTACCAATATTTCATTGTTACCTCCGAGGCTGGACTTGTGATCGGCAAAGCGTTCACCATGGTAGTCAGCTTCGTTAAGCCCTAATTCCTGTATTTCGGTACCCATCGCACCATCCATGACCAAAATACGGTCTTTCAGGATGTCTCTAAGCAGTGTGGATCTGGTCATGGTTTCGTACTGGTGTTTGAGTCGGCGTAGTCTACCAGCGATTTCGCCGATCTGTTTGAAGATGTTTATTGATGTTTATGAATCGACTTCATCTACATACTATCTAAAAACCCTTTAAAAAATACGGGCTTAGCAAATTGTAGATGGTGCAAATATGGCAACTGGAGTAAACTCCCAGCAACAAATTTCGAGATGCATGATGGTTGAGATCACCGAATCCGCGCAGGCATATCTGCTGGACCTGTTGAGCAAGCAGGAAAATAAAGAAATTGGTATCCGTATTTTTATTACAGATCCCGGTACACCTATGGCTGAGACCTGTCTGGCTTATTGTCCGGAGGGGGAGCAGCAGTCCACCGATGAGCGTTTTGAGTATGAGGGTTTCTCGTGTTGGATTGATCAGCGCAGCACTCCTTTTTTGAATGGAGCACTCGTTGACTATGCAGAAGACCGTATGGGCGGGCAACTCACCATCAAGGCGCCTAATTCTAAAGTACCTAAGGTTTCCGATGATAGTCCCATCGAAGACAGGATCAATTATGTGCTACATAGCCAAGTCAATCCATCTTTGGCAGAGCATGGTGGGATGGTCACACTGATCGAGGTGTTTGAAGAGAATGTTGCTATTCTGCAGTTCGGTGGTGGTTGCCAGGGCTGCGGTATGGTTGATATGACGTTGAAAGATGGCGTCGAAAAATCTCTTTTGGAACAGGTACCTGATCTAACAGGTGTCAGAGATGTGACTGATCACACGAATCGGGATAACGCCTACATTTAGCGCGTTACCCGGTCGTTTTAAGCAGATTTCTCGAGCAGGTCTTCCTCAGTAAGCGCACGTCGAGTGGGTAATGCTGCTTTAATACTTTCTCGCATTTCCCGCATCATCGTTGCCGTCGTCTCCCAGTCAACACAGGCGTCGGTGACTGAAACACCATATTGTAGTTTGCTGCGATCTTCAGGAATGGACTGATTTCCCGCATTGAGATTACTCTCGATCATTAAACCAATGATTGAGTTGTTACCATCAATGATCTGATTGGCCACGTTGTCCATGACCAACGGTTGCAGATTGTGATCTTTGCTAGAATTGGCATGACTGCAGTCAACCATGATATTAGCTGCAATACCGGCCTTGATCAGCTGCTGCTCGCAGATCGAAACGTTTACACTGTCGTAATTGGTGCCACCGCCACCACCTCGAAGCACAATGTGAGCATGCTGGTTGCCTCTGGTGTGAATGACCGAGACAGCACCTTCGTGGTTAATACCTAAAAACCGATGTGGGGCAGAGACCGACTGCAGGGCATTGATAGCAACCTCTAGGCCACCATCGGTACCATTCTTAAAGCCGACTGCCGAAGACAGTCCACTTGCCATTTCACGATGCGTCTGCGACTCCGTAGTACGGGCGCCAATGGCGCTCCAACTGATCATATCCTGAAGATATTGGGGCGACACAGGGTCAAGGGCTTCTGTCGATGTGGGCAGTCCCAGTTCAGCCAGGTCGATCAGGAGTTTTCGTCCAAGCTTTAATCCTTCCGTGATGTTAAAGGAATCATTGAGGTGTGGATCGTTGATAAAACCCTTCCAGCCAACCGTAGTGCGCGGTTTTTCGAAATAGACCCTCATCACCAGATAGAGAGAATCCGATACCTCATCAGCAAGTGTCTTGAGTTTTTCGGCATACTCCATCGCAGCTTTGGTGTCGTGAATCGAACAGGGTCCGACGATGACCAGCAGGCGGGGATCTTTGCGCTGCAGGATATTTCTGATGGTTTGTCGTCCTAAAGCAACCGTAGCGAGTGCGTTATCCGACGCCGGTACGGAATTTTTAAGTTCGTTCGGGTTGATTAGCGTTTCTTCACTTAACACGTTTATGTCATCCACTTTAAGGTCAGTCATTTGTTGTCTCTCCTGTTCGTCAACTTTCTTATCGCCCAAAAAAAACCTCGATTTGGCGTCCGCCTATCGAGGTTCTCGTGCTGGGCGGACTGCCGCCCAAATGTCAGGGCGACTACTTGTCGAAGAAGTAGTAATAACCCAACCAGTAATCTTTCGTGCTTGTCGAAGCACAAAATGCACTGATTGGGTGGCTAAAGAATGGTTGGTTACGTTGCATGGTGACGCCATCATAATGCGAAAACCCTTTAATGCAAGTATTTTCAATACATCGCGATGCGGCACAATGTGCCGTAATTTGACTTTGTGCACGGCATCTATACCATGCGTGGTCTCTCTTGTTAGCGCCGTTCCGTCGGTTTCCACTCATGGAATATGAACTTAGCTTATTGACAGTATCAGCACTGCTTGTGGCTGGTGTTATCGGCGGGTTTGTGAATACCCTGGCCGGTGGTGGTTCGATGTTAACGGTACCTGCGCTGTTGTTTCTCGGGATGCCCGCTGATGTCGCTAATGCCACCAATCGTGTCGGTGTATTGTTGCAATCATTAACTGGCGCTAAAGGGTTTCACAACAACGATTATCTGGATACCGGTGCCATCATGCCCGTGCTGGTGCCAACGATGCTGGGGGCACTTGTAGGTGCATTGTTCGCATCCTATATGCCTGTGTCGTTGTTGAAACCTGTCCTGTTGGGCACGATGGTCACGATGGCCCTGGTGATGCTGATTTTTCCCTCCGTGGTCGCACCACCAGAAGGCACGAAGTCATATTCATTAAAGGATAGACCCCAAGCCGCTTTTGCTTTGTTCGCCGCTGGTGTCTATGGGGGATTTGTACAGGCTGGTGTAGGTTTTATTCTGATTGCAGCACTTGCAGGTGGATTACGCTATGACCTGCTGCGTACAAATGCGCTTAAGATGGTGTGCACCGCGGCTTTCTGCGCGGTGGCCCTGGCAGTGTTTATATTTCGCGGGCAGGTGTTGTGGGTGCCTGGATTAATACTAGCCGCGGGGACAGTAACCGGTGCTCTGCTAAGCGTGAAGTTCGCCATCAATGTCAGCCAGAACACGATAAAATGGCTGCTTTTCGTCATGGTGAGTATTGCCTGTGGCGGCGCCCTGTTTTATGAACCATCAGTATGAACCCTAAGTCAAAAGCCAAATTATGAGTGATGACACAGAAAAGTATCCCGCCAATTTTATCCGCCATATCATTGAGCAGGATGTTGCCAATGGCAAAAATGGTGGTGCTGTCATGACCCGATTTCCACCGGAACCTAATGGCTATCTGCATATTGGCCATGCTAAGGCGATTTGCCTAAGTTTTGGATTGGCTAAGGACTTTTCTGGCACTACCAATTTGCGGTTCGATGACACGAATCCTATTAAGGAGAGCACAGAATTTATCAGCGCCATCAAGGAAGACATCGCCTGGTTAGGGTTCACCTGGCAGGATGAGAAATATGCGTCTGACTACTTCGACCAACTGTATGAGTTCGCAGAGCATCTGATTCAGGATGGGAAAGCCTACGTAGATTCCCTAAGCGCAGAAGAAACTCGCGAGTATCGCGGTACGTTAACGGCGCCGGGCAAAGATAGTCCATATCGCGAGCGAACCGTGGATGAAAATCTGGACATGTTTCGTTGCATGAAAGCTGGAGAGTTTACTGATGGTGAACATGTCCTGCGCCTCAAAATCGATATGGCATCACCCAACATTAATATGCGTGACCCCACTATTTACCGTATTCGACATGTCACGCATCATCAGACTGGAGATAAATGGTGTATTTATCCAATGTACGACTATACCCACTGTCTGTCTGACTCTTTGGAAGGTATAACCCACTCACTGTGTGA